>OZ001293.3:4800000-5146511 GCA_963921275.4 uncultured Hormoscilla sp.
TGACAGAGTGAGGATTAATGAAACGGTTGACCTGAAGGAGATATCCCTAGATCGAGCAGAAGAACTCTGGGCCACCAGACTATATCCTCTACGCCAGCAAGCGATCCCGAAACCCGCTTCGCCCCTTTATCCCCTAACTCGCCAACAGCTAGAAACAGAATACCCCCGTGGCAGAACTACGCCTCGGTCGGTGCTGGTGTTGGGACGTCAGCTAATCGGACAGTACAAAGAAAACCTAGTTATTGGTTCGCCCAATGTGGCCCGGCCTTGGTTGACTCTGGTTAAATCTCCCGTACAGCAAGATGCGCTGGCAGCTTTTAAGTTAGTCTGGAAGCAGGAGTTCGACAAAACTGCTGCAAAAATTACCCGAATTCGCGATTACGATGGTCCGGAACTGATAAAAATGCTGCAAGAAGCTCTCAAGGCATTGGAGATCTCCGGGATTAAGCCGAAACTATTATCAGATAGTGCCACATTCGCCAGTTATTCCCTGAGTTACCAAGATGGGCAGAACCGGGTAGGATTAGTATGGGCAGAAAATCCTAACATGAGTAGCTTTTTTCGTCTGATGGAAGCTTGCCAGAAAGTAATTCAGAAAAAGTTCTGTCAAACCCTATACTTGATTAGAAATGAAGGGGTGGGTCAATATACCCATCAAGGTAACAAAATGTATCAGCAAATTTTCGCTGGTTCTGCCCATAGTCACATCAAACCGGACCTGGAGTCTCTGCACTACCTGGCAACCTACCATAATCTGGTGAATGCTGCTTACTCTGGAGAGTTGGTAGTTGCTAACAAAACTCCGACGCTACAAGAGTTAGAAGTTCTGCTTCGGGACTCTCAGATCATGTCATACTGTCCGTTGTTGCAAGATTTGGGTATTGTCACCTCCGATGGCGGCGAGGCAGAGGTTGATGAAAGGGATAAGTTACTCCGGGAAGTCAAGGATTTTTTGTTGAATATAGTCAGCACCCAGCAGACGATCGGGCGTGAGATCCTGAGGCAAAATGCTCGCAGTCAGTTTCCGCAGATAAATGAATCGGAAATTGAGCAACTGATTGAGCAGCTTTGTCAGGAAAAATATGACAATTGTCAACCCTAACGATCTTCCCGAACAACAATCAATATATTGGGTCTCTCAAGAGTAATTCCCTCTCTTGGCTGTCAGTCCGCAGGGGGTTTTAACCCCCTGCGGGCCATGAGACTAATTGACAATGGTGCAAGATGTGAGTTAAAACCGACTAATATAAAGTCCGGGTAATTAAATAGCTGGACAAAAATATTCACACATTCCTACGTTGGCTTAACTGCTCAATGGTGGGGGAGCATCTTACTTTTGCTTTTTGGCATTAAATACTGCTAATTGCGTATACGCAGTGCGCTACGCGCTATGGCTAAGGGCGCATACGCAGTGCGCGTAGCACTTTGTCGAATGGAAAATAGCGCAATTGTAAATTGTAAATTCTCGATTCCCAATTTACAAAACACCGGATGCACCCGGATCTCACTTTGTTTTTTGCGCGATCTGAAATCGCGACTGCGTCGCGCTATAGAAAATGGATAATTTTGAATTAAAAATAGAGAAGAGAGAAGAGCATGAATCAATAATAAACTCTTCTATCTTCTCTATTTAAAAACATGAGATCGCCCGATATATTAGGCATTAAGTGTCATACATTTTAGCCTCAAAGGCATCTGGATGCTCCTCACAGTATAGTTCAAAATTGCTTTTCGGCTTCTCCACAAAGTCACTTTTCCGGAGAATGTCAGTGACGGAAATAACCCCCAGCAACTTGCCCTTAATCACCGGAGCACGGCGAATGCGAGTGTTGGCGAACAGCCGTGCTACATACTCGACACCCAGCTCCGGATTGACCACAATGCAAGGCTTAGTCATAATCTCATAAACCCGCATCTTCTTGGGGTCATGTCCATAAGCAGCGACCTTGTAGATAATGTCAGTCTCGCTCACGATGCCATAGGGGTCAGTGTCGCTGCGAGGTTCTACAATCAGGGCCCGTAGTCCCTTCTCCTTCATCAGCCCCACCGCCTCAGCGACAGTCGCAGCTCCGCGAATGGTGACCACATCTTTGGTCATAATTTCTTCAGCTTTCATCATGGTTTGATCTTCCTTTAAATTAAACAAAAAATGAAAATTTTATCCAGCTTTTACTGCCCGCTGATGAGCTGCTTCTGCTTGCAGTTCCTCAACAGCATCCCAAGCAGCAGCACATTCAGGAGATGAGGCGCCTTTAGCTTCACAAATGGCTCGGGCATCTTCACGTGCTACTTCAATTTCATCCTCAACAAACAGTTTTTTCGGCTTCTCTACAAAGTCACTCTTCTTGAGGATATCGCTGATGTGGGTTGTTAGTTGTTCCGGACGAGCGGATCGCCTGTCCGGAGGTTGTCAGTTGTCAGGGTTGAGAGTTCGCTGGTTGCTGATTACTGGTCGCCGTTCAAATGTGCTTATCTACTGCACTACTGAACTCTTCATAGGGAACAATGCCCGTGATATTTTCTACAAGCTCGCCTCCCTTGAAAATTAGCACCGCAGGAATGCTCTTGATGCCGAACTTTGTGGCCACAGCTTTGTTTTCATCCACGTCTAGCTTGAACACTTTGACACGGTTCTCGTATTCCCCAGCCAGTTGCTCCATTAAAGGACTCACCTTGCGACAGGGACCGCACCAAGTTGCCGTAAAATCAACAACAACTGGTCCCGAGTAGGTTAAAAGCTCATCCCACTCACTCCCTTGTATGTACGCTACTGTACTCATGGCTATTTGTCCTGCTGATTACAATAAATTTGAATTGGAAAAAATTTATGAAATGGCATCCTCTTGATGGGTTTTAATGGTACAGTCTGAGGTTGGGGAAGCCACACAAGTCAGGACAAAACCGGCTGCCATCTGATCGTCATCTAGGAAAACTTGATCGGACTGATCCACTGTTCCGGAGATTAGTTTACCAGCGCAGGTAGAACAAGAACCAGAATTACAGGAAACAGGCAATTCAATATCCTGTTCTTCTGCTGCCTCGACAATATACTGGTTCTCAGCAACCTCAATCGTCTTGTCTAGTCCTTCAGCTTCATTGATTAGCCTGACTTTATAACTTGCCATTTATCGATACTCCTTGTATTAAAATGGTTAATGGATAATTGCGAATGGAGATGAATCAATAATCTTCAATTCTCAATTCTTAAACTTTTGCTTCTTTAGCCATGCTTGCAGGCTACTGGTCACCTCATGGACAGCTTTATTGCCATCAATTACCTTCAGACACCGGCGTCTTTGGTAAAAATTAATCAAGGCAGCTGTCCGATCTTGATAAACCTCTAGACGCCGACGGATGGTTGCTTCGTTATCATCATGGCGGCCCCGCCCCAACATCCTCTGGACTAAAGCCTCGGTGGAAACGTCAAAATAGACTACCTCGTTACAAGATTGCCCCAATATTTGCAGCAGTTGATCTAGAGCCAGGGCCTGGGCAAGATTCCGGGGAAATCCATCTAAAATCCAGCTGGATAATGCATCTGGCTGGGCCAGACGTTGCCGCATCAGGGCCACGATTAACTCGTCTGACACCAGTTCTCCGGCGTCTACCTGTGCTTTTGCTTGCACTCCTAAGGCTGTTTGGTCGGCGATCGCCTGACGCAAAATATCACCGGTAGAAATATGAGGAACTTGCCATTGCTGGGCTAAAGTTGCCGCTTGAGTGCCCTTACCCGCTCCTGGAGGGCCTAAAAAGATTAATCGCATCTTGTTTTTCTTGACAAATTGTTAACAATGTGACTACCCTGTAGCAAGAGTTTGGTAAGATATAGTTGGTCCACCATCTACTGCTTATGGTTATGACTGCTGAGAACTTGTCAGACTACAGCATCTGGAAAAGGCTTGACCAGGGGAGAAAAGCTAAGGCTGCTCAAGGAGGCTATGTTGGTTATGGTTCGCCAGCATTTGGTCAAAAATCCCTAGATGGTGAACTGGTCGAAGACCCTGACGAACAACAGGTGATTGAACTGATTCGCCGTCACCATAAATCTGGCAAGTCCTTACAACAGATAGCCGACTGGCTGAATATGCATGGGTATAAAACCAAGCGGGGTCAGCAGTGGAAACGGATCTCGGTTAAGCGAGTTCTCGACCGGCTTTACGGCAAAACTCCCAGGGTATCTGGGGTTACTCAAACCTAATACCGCCAGATTTGCCTCTAGATCGCCGGCTACTGCCAGGCAATGCTGGTCATCCATAAACGACCTCCCTGGAAAAACCTCCCTTGCCTCCATAACAGAAAATCAGGTTAATTAATTGCTATATAAGGGTTTCATCTGTTTCACTGTTACATTCCTCTAGCATACACCGAGATCGAGAAAATGGGTATATAAATTCGGGCTTAGAGATGAATAAGCTGTAACATCCCTCTATCTGACCGCCAGATTGGTCCCTCGATCGCCAGCTACTGCCAGGCAATGCTGGTCATTCATAAATAACCTCCCTGGAAAAACGTCCCTTGTCTCCATAACAGAAAATCAGGTTAAAGTCTTGCTATGTAAAGATTACAGGATATTTTACTGTTACATTCCTCTAGCATACACCAGGATAAAGAAAATGGGTATATAAATTGGGGCTTAGAGATGAATAAGCTGTAACATCCCTCTGGAGAGTGAGTAGTGGGAACCGGCGATTGGGGACTGGGAAGACAAGGTTGGCGATCGCGTTGACCGTCCGCCAGGAAGATGTCACACTTGTTGCCAGTTCCTTCAGGATCGAGAAGGCAAAGGAAAAACCATGCAACTGGACGACCCGCTGATTGTGGCGCCAGCTCTAGAGGAGGCAATTGACCGTCACCCCCTAACGGTTGCTCCCAACAGACTGCTGAAAGATGTAATTGCCTTAATGTCTCAGGCACGAGGAACTCATTGCTCTGTGGCGAGTTTGAACTCACCGGAAGACGGTTCGTCCTCGGCGGCGGGGGTGCCCATGAGAGAGACTCGTTCGAGCTGTATCTTGGTCATGGAGGGCTCAGAGTTGCTGGGCATATTTACGGAGCGGGATATCGTGCGCCTCACAGCTGATGAGGTGAACTTTGAAGGGGTGAAAATTGCTGAAGTGATGACCCACCCAGCGATAACTTTACCCTCTGGGGCTTTTCAAGATATCTTCGCAGCTTTATTTCTATTTCGTCGGTATCGGATTCGCCACCTGCCGATTCTGGACTCCCAGGGTTTCCTGGTGGGTATCGTCTCACCAGAGAGTATTCGCCAAGTGCTGCGACCTGCAAATCTGCTCAAGTTGCGGCGGGTGTCGGAGGTGATGACTCGCCAGGTGATTCATGCGCTTTTGACCGCTTCCGTATTAAATTTAGCGCAGTTGATGGCAGAGCATCGGGTCAGTTGCGTGGTGATTACTCAAGAGCATGCCGATGGAGGTTTTCTGCCAGTGGGGATTGTGACTGAACGGGATATTATGCAATTTCAGTCTCTACAGTTGGATCTGTGTAAAACTGAGGCTCAGGCTGTCATGAGCACTCCCCTATTTCTCCTGAGTCCTTCCGATTCTTTATGGACTGCCCATTACCAGATGCAGAACCTGCGCGTGCGGCGATTGGTGGTCTCTTGGAATTGGAACAGGGGCTTGGGTATTGTTACCCAGACTAGCCTGCTGCGCATCTTTGACCCAATGGAAATGTATGAGGTGATCGAGACTTTGCAGCGCACTGTCTCGCAGCTGGAAGCGTCTCAAGAGGTGCGATCGCAAAAGAGCCTTGGCTCATCAGACTTGCCAGCACAGCTAAAGTCTCCAGATCTTCAGCTATCTACCCTCCTAGCACAAATGCAAGTTTCTCTAGAAAGCCTTGTTTCCGAACCAAATATATCCCAAAAATTACAGCAGGATCGGCTGAATTCAACTTTAGCTGCTCTTCAGGAAATACGTTATCTCATGCAGAGTTGATCTGGAGTGCATTTCACTTTTGTAAATCTAGAATTGAGAATAGAAAATTGAGAATAGAAAGATGCTCCAAATGGTGCCCACCCTACAGGTGATTAAATTTATATTATAGGCATTTAATCAAAATGTTGTACCAAGCAGTAGACATCCGATCGCTCGTCACCCAACTGGCATCCTGTAAAATTCTCTGGTTAGATACGGAAGTAGCTGACTGGCAAACTCCTAATCCCAGATTATCTCTGATTCAGGTGTTGGCAGATCCTCATGACTTGATGGGAGAAAGCACTTACATTCTAGATGTATTAGATAGAAATGATTTGGTCAGATATTTTGTTGACCAAATCATGGCTAATACCCAAATAGAAAAGCTATTTCACAACGCTAGTTACGATCTCAGGTTTCTGGATAAAAATAAGGCCCAGAATGTTACCTGTACCTTGAAGATGGCCAAAAAGATAGGAGGCGATCGCCTGGGAGTATCGAACCTGCAACTGAAAACCTTAGCAGCAGAACTTTGCCAGATCTCCAATATAGACCGAGAGGAACAGCAAAGTGATTGGGGACAGCGACCCTTGACGGCAAAACAGCTACAATATGCTAAGATGGATCCAGTATATCTGGCTCAAGTGCATCGCCATTTAGTAAAATTAATGAAACAGGATCGTCCCGAACAAACTACTGTGAAGACTGGAGAAACCTCATTCAGCGTCACAAACGTCAGAGTCGCGACGGAATGTCCGCGTCTATTCTATTTACATCAGCGGTTTGGTGGCAAAACAATGTTTGTTCCATCTGACGCAGCTGGTATTGGTACGATATTTCATCAGCTATGCGAGCAATTTGTGGCCCTAGCAAAGCAGCGATCGGAGTTTACAGTCTTGTTGGCCTCTGCTGATGCTAATGTAGAGGAAGTAGCCTCCCGGATGCAACAGTTGTTTTACCAGTTGGCTTTTTATGCCTACATGGAGACTGCTACGGAGATGGCATCGGAACTTCCGCAAATCTGGCAGGGTTTAACTGCAATGATTGGGCGTTGGGCCCTATTGCTAGTCAGCAATAGGCGCTATTGTAATTTTGTAGAAGCGATCGACAAAACTTTTATTGCAACGGAACAGAGACTAACTAATACTTTTATTTTGCCATATCGCACCCAGCAGGAAGTAGTGGGAGAATTTGATGGCTTGATCTATGATTTTGAACGCGATCGCCTGTGTGTGGTAGACTACAAAACCTACGCACCGGTGGATCCATCAGCTCAATTAATCCAGGTTGCCCTCTATAGTTATACGATCGGTCAGCAGAAACAAGTGCCAGTTGATGCAGCAGTTTACTGCGTTTTACCAGAATTCAAAGTACGTGAATATTCCTGGGAACAGCTAGCAGAAACGGTGCATCAGCTAATTCCTCATAAATTGCAACAAATGCGGGAATGGTTAAACTGGAAACCTCCACAAGCAGATCCGCCGCCCCCGACAACTCAATCTCACCTGTATGAAATTTGCCCCCAGCAAAAAAAATGTCAGACTTTTTTTGCTGACAGTAGGGTGGGCACCACCCACCAGGTAAGCGCTAAAGCTACAAACAGTAGGGTGGGCACCGCCCACCAGGTAAGCGCTAAAGCGCTAAAGCGCTTACTACAAACAGCGCTAAAGCGCTTACTACAAACAGCGCTAAAGCGCTTACTACAAACAGCGCTAAAGCGCTTACTACAAACAGTAGCGCTAAAGCGCTTACTACAAACAGTAGCGCTAAAGCGCTTACTACAAACGTAGGAAAACAGTTGGTGGAAATCCTGCAATCATTTAATATAGATGTTAATTATTTAGGGGCAGCAGTTGGTCCCGCGTTTATCCGGGTGAAGCTGAAACCCCATCTGGGAGTGAAAGTTGATTCTCTGCTGAGGAGATCTGAGGATTTACAAGTGCAGTTGGGTATTCTGACCCGTCCCTTAATTAAACCCCAAGCTGGATATGTTAGTGTAGATTTGCCCAGACCCGATCGGGAAGTGGCGAAGTTCTCAGATTACATTCAACCTGGAGAAACACCGAAATCTGTCAGAATTGCCATTGGCGTGAATTTAGATGGTAAACTCGTGGAAGCAGATCTATCCGATCCAAATACCTGTCACTTTTTGGTGGGAGGGACCACCGGAAGTGGCAAAAGTGAGTTCTTGCGATCGCTTCTCCTCAGTCTGCTAGTTCGCCACTCTCCCGAACATCTGAAAATCGCCCTAGTTGACCCCAAGCGGGTAACTTTTCCCGAGTTTGAACAGATGCCCTGGTTGTATTCACCGGTGGTCAAAGACCCTGATCGGGCGATCGAACTAATGGCAGAATTAGTGGCAGAAATGGAATCCCGTTATCAGCTATTTGAATCAGCAAGCTGTGCTGATATTAATGCCTATAACCTCAAATCTGTCAAGCAATTGCCCCGGATAGTCTGTATCTTTGATGAATATGCCGACTTCATGGCCGAAAAGGAAAGTCGCACCGAGTTAGAACAAAGCATCAAGCGCTTAGGGGCCATGGCACGTGCTGCTGGCATTCATCTGATCGTTGCTACCCAACGCCCTGAAGCTAAAGTTGTTACCCCGATCGTCCGTTCTAACCTACCAGGGCGAGAGGCACTCCGCACCGCTAGCGAAGCAGATTCAGTTATTATATTAGGTGGCAAGCAAACAGCAGCCGCATACCTGTTGGAGAAAAGCGATCTACTTTATCAAATTGGTTCTCAGTAGCAGAGATTGCAGAGTTTGTTGACTCAAACTGTTGATTTATCTTTTGAGAGTTGAAAACCGCCCGCCGGCTGTATGGCCATTTTCGGAGCGAGGACCGTTCCCTCCACCGATACGAAGTCCGCTTCGCGCTGGCACAGCGATCGTTCATAATCCATACAGGGAAAGCGAGTCACTCCCCCTCACCATATGCTACATTTGTAATAAATGGTGAAATTTAGATCTCTGGACAGTGCGAAGTTCTTTGGAGAACTGCTTGTCACAAGAGGGTTTGAGACTGATCGACCTTCAGGGGGCGCGGGCGACTACGGGCTTACAGCCCGTAGCCGCATGGGTTTCAGCTTAAGGGCGCTCGTCGTATTCTGTGAGAACTTCGCACTCTCCAGTTAGATCTGATTCATAAAGAAAATATAAAGACTATCTGGGTTAGCTTTGACGAAGTGTTGTATACTAGATATGGCTTGCTGAAAAAGAGTGGAAGCCTTGCCTGATAAGGCTTTCATTCATTAGTCTCCGGGAAATAGCCAATCCCCATCTGAGGGAATGGGAAGTTCTCAAACTGGCGATCTCCGGGCCAAATCAGAAATGGCGAGGCTTTGGGATCTGGGAACAGACAATAGCAAGAACGCAAGCAAATGGGGTAAGCTGTGAGGCATTTAAATTGCATAGTCTAAAATGGACATGATGGCTGAAGCTCATATGGTGAGGGGCCTCCATTATTTTACAGATAGCCCAATATGCAGTAAACGATGCGCGACAGCTTATAACCGGTTTGTGGTCTGGATGTCCGGGAGGCGATCGATAGAACGACAATTGTTTGGGAGGATACACAAGTTATGTTAACGGTTTCACCGGTCAAGTCGCCGGAATTATCAGCAAAATCAATTTCCAACTATCAGCAATTACTGGAGGAAAATCACTTTATTTATGTGGAAACTGAAGAGCAAAACTTTGACTGGATAAAATTTTCTAAATTGGTCACAGGTGAGGAGTTAATGTTGCAATATGGTCAAGAGATATTCCATGTCAAATATGAACCAGAATTTATGAAATTGTCCGATGCCAGAGGTGAAAGGCGTTTGCTTCCTCATACGGAAGCCAGCGATTATCAAACCCCACCGAAATATCTAGCGCTTTGGTGCAAAAAGCCTTCTGCTTGTGGTGGTGGGATGACTACTTTGGCTTATGTCGAAGGATTCCTGAAGACTCTTACGGAAGAAGAAAAGAAAAAACTCATGGAGACTCGACACCATTTTTGTGCCACGAGGGGAGTCCACGCCAACCGCACCAAGGGAGCAATTCATACCATCCTCTCATTTGAAGGTAACAAGCCGATTTTCCGGTTTTCTTGTAATTATATTAAATCCGGTGACTACAGCCCCGATCCAGAGGATTTAAAGCCCTATACTCCCGATCCGTTTTTGGCAGAAATTGCAGATCGATTTCTAGAGTATTACGAGGAAAACCACATGGCTATTCGGATGGAACAATATTCATGTTTGCTTTGGGATAACAAATGTATGGCACATGCAAGGACCACCTATAGCGATCCAACTCGAAAACTAGAACGCATCTTCTTAGGCTAACTTTTAGCTGACTTTTGAAGGTGGTTGGGGGGTAGACTTTTGTCCCCCTTGACTAACTTTCACGGTTCAAATCCGTTCGCTATAGCAGAGGCTTCAGTCGGCTTGCGGAAAGCATCCCAGAGAAAACTAATGAGGATAACAATTTAATGAGAACCTTCAATGAATTGGAATCCAATGTGCGAAGTTATAGCCGTTTATTTCCCACGGTATTTAAGAAAGCACAAGGAGCAATTTTAGAAGATAGAGAAGGTATTAAATACATTGACTTTTTGAGTGGAGTGGGTACGCTAAATTACGGACATAACAATCCACAAATAAAAGAACGACTGCTACGTTATCTGGAGTCCGACGGTATTGTCCACGGTCTAGATTTAGCAACCGTGGCGAAAGAGGAGTTTCTCGAAGCCTTTGCAGCCATTATTCTCAAACCCAGGCAATTGAATTACAAAGTTCAGTTTCCAGGACCTACAGGAACCAATGCTGTGGAGGCAGCCCTGAAACTGGCTCGCAAGATAACAGGACGGGAAACAATCATTGCCTTTTCTAATGGCTATCATGGGGTAACTCTGGGTTCCTTAGCAACAACTGCTAAGGCTTCCCAGCGAGAAGCTGCCGGAATCCCTACCACAGGCGTAACCTTTATACCCTATGATGGGTATTTGGGTGCAGATATTGATACTACAGAATACCTAGACAAAGTCCTTTCGGACGTAGGCAGTGGCGTAGCGCTTCCAGCAGCGGTGATTGTAGAAACGATTCAGGGAGCAGGTGGGGTCAATGTGGCCAGCTTTGAGTGGTTGCGATCGCTCGAAAAAGTATGTCGTAAACATGACGTCCTATTACTTGTGGACGACATCCAAGTGGGATGTGGACGGACGGGTTCCTTTTTCAGCTTTGAAGAAGTAGGTATTTCCCCTGACATTATTACCATCTCCAAATCCTTGAGCGGTTTCGGTCTTCCTTTCTCATTGGTACTGATGAAACCAGAATTAGACCAGTGGAGTGCGATTCGTTCTAGTCTAACGTGGGCAACTACGGAACGCTAGGCCAGGTCCAAACTGGTAACTCTGGTATTCATGGGGGTTAGATTCCCTCTCTCCAAGTGTGGGAGTAACACCGGTCCTTAGTGCTGCTGAGTCACATCACGGTGGTGCGGAGCAAGGACTTAAATGTAGGATAGCTAGCAGCCTAAGCTAGTGACGCCGCTAGGAAAGATGCTAATGGCTAGAACAAGCGAACCTGTGTACGCCTCGTTATCTAGAACCAGCGAAATAAGGCTTAAAGCGCTGGCCCAAAAGGGAAATGGTAGTTTGTGCTGGTTCTTGCACTTGGCCAGTATCGCACTCTAAGAACTCCCGGGGTATAGCAGGGGCCTAAAAGCATCGTGAAATGATACTAGGGAACGAAGTAACTTCTCGTGTGCTGTCTAGATTGGACAAGTTAGATGTAAAGCGCAAGCCGCGAGGGGAGAGATAGCCCGAGAAGCTAATGCCTAGGGTAACGCCTATGGATATGATGGGGTGTTCCTCATCGAGCTGACGCGGGTTGGTTAAAGTAGGAAATCTTGGGTAAGAGTATCTCTAAGACGCCGGAGGCCTCTCGGAGGTTGGATGACTGGTAAAACAGACTTGGAAATGGTAATACTAAAGGTTATCTGGCAGCGCCGCTTACCAACCAGGAAAGGAGTGAAATCGCATGAGATGAGGGACAAGTGGAGCAATCCGTAGTAATCCTAGTAGTGACAATGCCCTACTTGCCAGTAGCCGGATGCGGTGAAAGTCGCACGTCCGGTTCCGAATGGGAGAGTTAGGGGGTGACCCCTAGCTCGACCCCGACTAACCAGGTCAACACAGTGGCACCTTCAGAGGATTTAATCTCGCCTTTGTGACCGCCAAAGCAGCCTTGGAAATATATTGGCAGGACGACAGTTTGTCAGCCTCCGTCAAGCAAAAAGGAACCAGAATGCAGTTCCGATTGGAGCAGATAGCAAAAAATCACTGGGAAGCCAGTTTTTCTGTGAGAGGAAGGGGTATGATTCAGGGGTTAGACTGCAAAGATGGGAACCTCGCGAATAAAATCCTACGGACAGCCTTTGAGAATGGGCTAATCGTGGAAACGGCTGGCGCACAGGGGCAGGTGATTCGATGTCTCCCGCCTTTAACTGTTTCCGAAGAAGCATTAGAGAAGGGGCTAAACCTTCTGGAAAAAAGTCTCAAGGAAGTCATCCAGGAGACAGGAGCTAAAAAAATAATTGAGATAGGAGCATCTGTTTAATTGCTTATGAGTGCTGTTTTGGAAAATTCTCAAGAAGTCCTAATTAGGATAGAACAAATTGAAAACATCTGTGGACGAGATATAGGTAATGGTATAGAGCCGCTTGTGCAGGCTGCCAAGGAGGGGCTGCTAGGTGCATCTCGCTCCATCGCGGAACATCCATCACCCCACGTGGCCATTATGACAGGCTTTTTTGTTCCCCATGGAACTCCTCCGGCGGCAGAAACTGATGGACCCATAGGTTCCGCTCACCTAGCAGCGGGACTTCAAAGAGCTGGAGTACCTGTACGTCTAGTTACCGATAATTTATGTCTTAACGCTGTCAAAAGCGCTGCTCGGGCAGCAGAGGTATCAGCTCAAGTTCCTTGTGATGTCGTCCCTATAGATGCTGCTAGTGCAGAAGACCCCTCCGTTGCTTCTATTCTGAATTTATGGCAAAGTACCGAACCACCTGTTTCCCATGTTATTTCCATTGAAAGAGCTGGTCCGAGTTCTGATGGTTCTGTCCGAAATATGAAAGGAGATGATATCACCGCTCATACAGCTCCTTTGCATCTCCTCTTTACCCTCAGTGAAATTATATCCATCGGAATTGGTGATGCTGGCAATGAACTCGGTATGGGAACCCTTCCCTTAGGGCTAATTGCCAAAGGGGTTAGTACGGGAGAACGAATTGCCTGTAGTATTCCTTGTCATCACCTAATCGTTTGCGGTGTATCAAACTGGGGAGCAATGGGGTTACTAACTGCTCTTGCTTTGCTCCGACCTGACTGGAAATCTCAGTTAACTGAGGGATTAACTTTAGAGACTGATCGCCATATTTTGAATACTCTGGTCGATGAGGGACCAGCGGTAGATGGAGATACAGGAGTTCAAGCTCTTGCAGTTGATACTTTACCGTGGGAATATCATGGAAAAGTGTTTACAGAAATTTTAGAAGCAGCTGGTTTGATTAAATAAGTATGGCTATCCTATTGTGACAGTCAGTTTGATATAGCGAGCCTAAATCTATGGTGTAAGCATTATGGGCTTGCTGAAACCCTTGCAGGTTAAATATTTCAGCAAGCCCATATCTCTCAACTATTTAGCGTCGCTATAGTACAACACCGATGCTTTCCTCCAAAATATCTAATGCTCGTATCAAAGTGTCGGGCTCGATAGTTAGTGTAGGCTGAAGATTAATGACTTCTTTGTTTACTCCCATAGGTTCAAAGATCAAACCCCGTTTGAAAGCCTCATTACTAACTTTTTTAGCCAGTCCCGGTGGTTTGCAGGCGATTCCTTGAATCAAACCCAGTCCTCGGTGTTCGCCGCCGATTTCTGGATAATGAGCGATCGTGTCTTGGAGTCGCTTGCCCACCAGCTCACCTTTGTCAGCTATTTCCTGGGAAAAAGCATCCGTCTCCCAGTACTCGTCGAGAGCAGCAGTGGCTGTAACAAAGGCGAGATTGTTGCCCCGGAAGGTACCGCTGTGTTCTCCTGGTTTCCAGCAGTCTAAGTCTGGTCGAATCAGCACTACAGCCATCGGTGTTCCATAGCCGCTTAAAGATTTAGCTAGACAAACTAGATCGGGTTTGAACCCCGCCCGCTCAAAGCTAAAGAAAGGTCCAGTTCGACCACACCCCACTTTGATGTCATCAACAATTAGCAAAATCTCTCGCTCTTGAGTTATCTGAGCAAGGCGGTTGAGCCAAGAAACACTAGCAACATTAATTCCTCCCTCAGATTGAACGGTTTCTAAGATAACTGCTGCCGGTTTTTCCTGATTCAGACTCAAGTCATCGAGCAGTTTTTCCAAGTCATCAAGACTGTCATCTTTTGTAGCAGGTTTACCCTCGAACGGGACAGTTAAGACGTTGGTGAGGGGAATGCCGGCTGCCTTTTGATAGACCGGATTAGCTGTAACAGCTAGAGCACCTAAAGTATGACCGTGGTAGCCTTTGGTGAAACAGATGACGGTTTTTCGACCAGTAACTTTACGTGCAAGCTTCAAAGCAGCCTCCGCAGAGTTGGTTCCCGTAGGACCGGTAAACATCACCTTATAGTTGAGTCCTCGCGGCATTAAGATTACTTCCTCGAAACGTTCGAGAAACTTCTGCTTGGCAACGGTGAACATATCGAGGCTGTGAGTGATGGCATCTGACTCAATGTATTCGAGGAGACGCTTTTTGAGTTTGGGGTTATTATGTCCGTAGTTGAGGGCACCGGCACCTGCCAAGAAGTCTATGTAGGTGCGCCCATTCTCATCAATCAAGTTATCTCCCACTGCCTTAGTAAAGACTGTGGGAAATAATCGACAGTAGCTTCGGACTTCGGACTCCAGCCTAGTGAAAATGCTCATGTTCTCAACCTTTCCTTTTGTTAGTGTCTTCAAATTATAAATGGAAGCGTACCCCCCACCGCAACACTGTCCCCGAGTTGCTCGGAGAGTGCATCAATAAAGCGAAGAAAAGTTTGTACTACCCCGAGGAGCGTACTTAACGAGGCCCAGAAACCAGTATATTATATCCCGCATTCGGCAGGGAGCTTTCTAATCTCAAAAAAAATTGAGATTAGAGAGCTTGAAACCCTTCTGTAGCAAGGCATTGCTTGGATATGGGCCCAACTTGACCCTCGCCTAACCGGAAAATTGTCCAAAGTATTGTTAGGATGAATAGCAGAAATTCAATCAGCAGAGGAAACCATGAAACAAAGTAGCTTTACGGAAGCTGACACCGAGGCATTGTTCGACGATCGCGAACGAGACAAACGTTTTCGCAGTTTCTGGGATCCAGAAGGCAGTCTCCACTGGGGCTATTTCGAGAACTTAGCCTCGGCTCGGGCGTCCGACTTCGTCCCAGCCTGCAAGCGCTGGGATGAATATATGCTCGAACAGAGCGGTATTACTGCCGAATCCCGGGTGCTAGAAGTAGCCTGTGGAAATGGCAACGCTGCTATCTGGCTAGCTCAGCAGACAGGATGCGAGGTGGTAGGAGTAGATCTCAGTAGCAATTATATCGAGAATGCTCGAGGGAAGGCTAGTAATTTCCCGTCTCTGCGGGTGAGCTTCCACAAGGAATCAGCCACTAATCTACCTTTCGAGAATGGCGCCTTTACCCATGCCTGGAGTCAAGGCGCTCTTTACCATATCCACGAGCTGGAAAAGGCTCTGGCGGAGGTTCATCGCGTCCTAGGAGAAGGAGGCATCTTCCTGTTTGATGACTTGGTAACACCAGTAGAGGAAGTCAGCGAGACCACCCGCAAGTACGTCTACGAGCGACTGCTGTTTGAACCGACATTTAGTCCTGAAGTCTACGCAGAAAAGCTGCGATCGCTAGGATTTACAGTGTTGCAGCTAAAGGATTTGAGCGAACACCTGAAAAAGAGCTACGAACTGGTGTCCGAGCTGGCTCGGGAGCGCTATCAGGATTTAAGCTTTGCCTTTGAGAAAACCCAGGAGGTGATCGCCGCTCGCGAACTAGGCTGGTGCTTCTACCTCTGTGAAAAGGTGAAAAGCTCAAAGGTTAGCGATCTCTTATCAGGTAAGCGGTAGTCTACTTAATTTCGGCTCTTCGGTACTTGGTTGGCAATTTTCCGGCTCGAAAATACCCGAAAGCCTTGCTATGTAAGGATTTGGTGACTTGCTATACCCAATAATTACCTCAAAAGAGCAGTTGATCGTCTCAAAGCCTTGCTGCGCAAGGCTTACAGCCCTTATGGGTTGCCCAAATACCATACTAAGTACCGAAGAGCCTTAATTTCTGAATTCAACGTATGATGTTGGCGTTGCATATTTTCGGGATGAAAGTTTGTCAGTAAGGACTTATGTTAGTGTATATCTGCCTAGGTTCGATTGGGAAGTGGCGAAGTTCTCAGATTACATTCAACCTGGAGAAACACCGAAATCTGTCAGAATTGCCATTGGCGTGAATTTAGATGGTAAACTCGTGGAAGCAGATCTATCCGATCCAAATACCTGTCACTTTTTGGTGGGAGGGACCACCGGAAGTGGCAAAAGTGAGTTCTTGCGATCGCTTCTCCTCAGTCTGCTAGTTCGCCACTCTCCCGATTTTTCCGGCACGGTACATCTGAAAATCGCCCTAGTTGACCCCAAGCGGGTAACTTTTCCCGAGTTTGAACAGATGCCCTGGTTGTATTCACCGGTGGTCAAAGACCCAGATCGGGCGATCGAACTAATGGCAGAATTAGTGGCAGAAATGGAATCCCGTTATCAGCTATTTGAATCAGCAAGCTGTGCTGATATTAATGCCTATAACCTCAAATCTGTCAAGCAATTGCCCCGGATAGTCTGTATCTTTGATGAATATGCCGACTTCATGGCCGAAAAGGAAAGTCGCACCGAGTTAGAACAAAGCATCAAGCGCTTAGGGGCCATGGCACGTGCTGCTGGCATTCATCTGATCGTTGCTACCCAACGCCCTGAAGCTAAAGTTGTTACCCCGATCGTCCGTTCTAACTTACCAGGGCGAGTGGCACTCCGCACCGCTAGCGAAGCAGATTCAGTTATTATTTTAGGTGGCAAGCAAACAGCAGCCGCATACCTGTTGGGGAAAGGCGATCTACTTTATTAAGTCGGTTCTCAGTTGGAAAGATTACAGAGTTTGTTAACTGAAAATATTGATTTATATTTGGACAAATAAAAATCACTGGAAGTCTGATTTTTTCAGAATGTATGTGTACGGCATCATCGGCGCGATCGCAAATTTTATGTAGGGGCACGGCATCGGCAAATTATCGGTTAACATGATTATGTAGTGCGACTCGTTTCGGCCTAACCTGTACAAACACGGAAAAGCCGAGCCAAAATTGGACTGAATGTTTAGAACCAAAACTAATCATAATCAGGCTCAATATGGTAACTCTGGTCATCATGGGGGTTAAATTCCCTCTCCCCAGGTGTGGGGGTGACACCGGTCCTTAGTGCTGCGGAGTGACATCACCGTGGTGCGGAGCAAGGACTTAAATGTAGGATAGCTGACAGCCCAAAGTCGGCAACTCCGCTAGGAAAGATGCTCATGGTTAGGAAAACGAATCTGTGAAAGCCTCGTTATGTGTAACCAGCGGAAGAAGGCTTACACGCTGGCCTAAAAAGGAAATGGTAGCTAGTGTTGGCTGTTGCATATGGCCAACATCACACTCAAAGTAGCTCCCGGGGTAAAGCAGGGACCTAAAAACATCGTGAAATGATACCAGGGAACGAAGTAACTCCACGTGTGCTGTCCATAACTACTCGACTATCGACCGGTGGTCAGGAGATAGGGACCAGTTAGATGATAAGCGTAAGCCATGTGGAGAGAGATGGCCCAAGAAGCAAAGGACAGGGGTAACTCCTTGTATAAGTGGTGCAGGAATGTACCGGCAGACGTGGGTCGGATATAGTTGGAAATCTTGGGTGGAAGTATCCCTAATACGTACCAAAAATCAGGAGAAATCCTAGATTGTAATATGGACTAAAACTCTAGCCGGGTAAAACTTGAAAAGTCCCCTAATGACGAGACAGGGGCAATGTTAGCAAAGAGCGGTATAAGTGGTTTCCTGGATACCCCCCGCGAACCTTCCGGAGCTAGATACGAAACAGTCCTATCGACTACCATAAAGGGGAAAAACTGCATAAGAAGAGGGACAAAGGGAGCAATCCCCAGTAATCCTGCCAATGACAAGGTCCAACTAACCAGTAGCCGTGTGCGATGAAAACCGCATGCACGGTTCGAAAGGGAGGGTTGGGAAGCGATTCCCAGCTCGACCCCTAATACAGTCGCCGTGCCCGGGCACAACCCGATCGCATCTGGGTGGGGTCCGGGCACTGCATCCGAAAATTATTGGTTCATATTCTGATGTTTTGGAAGCTAAACCTACATCTATCATATGCCGTGCCCTCGACCACCCGCTTAAGGCGATCGCATTATGTCGGGGCACAGGGTCGCGCGTGTCCATAACATTGGGGTCGCGCCGAGGCACAAAATATTACATTAGAATTGACCCCGATCGCTTAATAGCCAAAAGTTCCAAGTGACCGCTGTACCTCACCCTTAGTGAAAAAGGCTATAATAGAATAAATAACGTAGGGAAAAGAGATATGTCTCAAGTAGTAGAAGCACCTGCGAAGACAATGACATTTGAGGAATATCGGTTCTACCAGGGAGAACCGGATGTCCTGTACGAACTATTCCGAGGACGTTTGATACCAATGGCAACACCAACATCACTACATACCAGAATCTGTGATTATATCGCTTATATCCTCAAGCGTCACTTTGCCAGTCAAAAAATAGCCTTAGTTCCGACAATTGTCACTGGGGTCAGAACAGAAGTAGATGCATCCAGAATTCCAGATGTCGTAGTTTGCTCAGAAGATGTCTGGTTGCAATCGTGCAACCGCGCGGGTGCAGGTATACTTGACTTTGGGGAATTGCCCACTCTAGTAGTGGAAGTAACCAGTGAGAACTGGCGAGAAGACTATATTCGCAAACGGGCTGAATATGCCTCGCTCGAAATTCCCGAATATTGGATAATAGATCCCAATAAAGAACAAGTATGGATTTTGAGTAATCCTGAAAGTCACCCTGGTTACGCTCAGGTAGAATATACAAGAGGGCAATCTTTCAATTGTGTCCAGTTTCCGGAACTGGTTCTATCAGTGGATACAGTCCTTTGGCCTCCGCTGGTGCAAGATTTGATTGCTGAAGAGCTTGAGCAACTGCGACAGGAAAAAGAACGGGCCTCCCAAGCGCAAGAACAGGCCGAGCAAGAAAAAGAGCGGGCCGAACGGGAAAAAGAACGAGCAGATCGGGAAAAAGAACGGGCAGATCAGTTGGCTGCTAAATTAATAGAAATGGGATTAGATCCTAATACGCTCTAGAGCTTCGGTTGGGGACATCTCACTTTTGTAGCGGGGATCTTTACCGGTAGCCGAGAAACCAGGTGGATGGGAAAAACCGGGGCACGGCGATATTACATTGATAAGATTTACCGATAATCTATTGATGCCGTGCCCTTACATTTCCTTTGCTCACCCATACCATCTGCCGTCGCGCCTGGGCAGGTAAGCGGTAGTATTGTAATTGTAGATATATAATTCACAAATCAAACAGTACCGATGACAGTCAAAGAATTAGAAACACAGCTACTTGCCTTAACATCTGCGGAGAAAGCTGAAGTTATCCAGATATTAGCTCGTAGTATCAACAACAGATGGCGTGAGATTAGCAAAACACCTGGTGTCTGCGGTGGCGATGCCTGCATCACCGGAACTCGCATTCCCGTTTGGGTACTGGTAAACGCCAGAAATTTAGGCATCAGCGAATCTCAACTTCTCTATGACTATCCGACTCTGAGTGCTACTGACTTAACAAATGCTTGGGTTTATGCTGAGGCAAATCATCTTGAAATTGAAACCGCAATCCGAGATAATGAGGAAGATTAAATGGCACGTCTCTATGCAGATGCACAATTTCTCGATTCTTCTGTGTTGATACTACGTTACACGCGAATGGGGCAGGAGAATTAGAGGCAACTTTGACTTAGCTGCTTATTGTATTGAAGAGTCTGTTGCCTGTATCAGTGGCGCCCTTTCCCACATATTTATTAGCAGAAACTCTAAGCGCATAAAAGTCAATTTCACGATACTGGTCTGCCAATTTGGTAGCATGTTGTTGCATAACAAGTGTTGCTACAACAATTTTTGCAGGATTTTGTGACTTTATTTCCGTCACAACTCGCTCGATACTTTTGCCAGTGTTAATTACTGAGTCGGCCACGATTATGATTTTGCCGTTCAAATTTTGCACTAAGTCTTCTGGGCTACTATACAAAATAAAGCCTCCGTTTGAGAACACACTGCGTATGCCTTCAGCGGCATAAAGTCCTGCACGCATCATCGAAACAATCACAAAATCGTCTTTTTGCGCTAACTCAACACCTTGTCTGATGCCTTGCACGTGGCGGATCGATATTTCAGTGACTGGAAAGTCTTCAAGCATTTTGTACGCGAGTAGTTTTCCCATTTCAAAGTGCACATTGCATAGCTCTATCGAACTCAAATCTGCTTATCGCGATTTGGTTGCAAGTAGTTGCACGGCAATTTCTGTGCTGAAACTTTTGATACTCATAGGGAAAATATTTTGTCAGCGACTTTGGTTAGGCTAGTAGTTGGAATCTCAGAATGCTCGAAAGCAGAAAATGAGATTTGCTGCAGATTTGTGATGTTGGAGATAAACGGAATGATGTCCCGGTTTTGTTTTTCATTGACTATTAGGTGTGGGTGATGGGCTTCAGTTAGCATATCCAAGTCAACCAGCGAATCACCAAAAGCAAAAACCTCTTTGCCCGCCGACAGCAGTGTTTGCGCTACTATTCCTTTTCCTGCTTTGTCAACAACATAGTTGTCCAGTTCCAGACAAGTCCCCGCAATAAGGTGAACGTCATGCAAGGAATGCTTTTGCAGTAAGAGCTCCCAGCTTCGTTTTATTCCAGATGTAATAACAACTAACTCCACATTATACTTAACCTGATTTAAAAAGTTCAAAAACTCTGGGTAGATATTGACCGCATTTGCAGAGCTGATGCACCCCGCTTCGTACTGGTCTGGTTCAAGTGCGGAATATAATTTGGCCGCTTCTAGAAATGCTTGGAAGCTATATTCGTGAGTTTTGAAAATAGTCTTGAAATTACGAAAATTCAGATCGAGTGAGCGAAAGAAATGCCGTGTACTGTCTGTTGGAATCAGTGTACGGTCGCCATCAATGATTGCATACGTTTTCTTGCTGCTACTGCGCAGAATGCTTTACGTGCGTGAAGTAATTCGTTCAATATTTGTTAGATTCGTTAACATTGGTCGGAGCAACGTATTTGCAGATAAACTGGACAGCCGAATTGAGGTCGTCATTTTCGAGAATGGTTAGCACGGATCCATTTGATAAGCAGAACTTTTTTAATGCGGCCATTTCATGCTCTATCCAGCTTTGCAGAATTTCTACCTCACGGCTTCGTGGTCGTGCAGTGTCATTTATTAGCCTACGATGAATGATAGTTGCTGGTAGATTCAAGTAGATGTAATCCGTATAAAATTCTGCATCTTGGCGTGTCATTGCATTTTCGAATCCGCCATTGTCACTTAGAAATGCCAGATGGGCATCAATGATGACATGTTTGTTTTGCTCATGCTGAATCTGTACTGCATTCAAAATTGCCTGTTCACGGAAATGGTATTTTTGGCGATCAGATAAGCACTTAAACTCAGGCAAAGACATGTTGGCAGCCTGCAATACCATGTCAGAGCCTTGCAACCAAACCACTTCACTAGTTGCCGCAACGACAGCCTTTAGGATAGTGGTCTTTCCTGTCCCACTTACTCCATACAACCCGATTCTTTTAAGAAATTTCATTGATCTGTCTCTTCAAGAATTTACCGGTGCCCCACTGTTGGGGTTTTAAACCTTGACTTTGGGGTTTTAAACCTTGACTTTGGGGTTTTAAATCTCTCTGTTGGGGTTTTAAATCTTGACTTTGGGGTTTTCAACCTTTCTGTTGGGGTTTTCAACCTCTCCGTCGGGGTTTTCCAACTTTTCTGTTGGGGTTGAAAACGGGTGTGGTCTTGCGGCCGTTGGTAACCGTTCACCGTTCCCTGTTTGCCGTTCGCCGTTCCCTGGGAGGGAGTTCCCCGTTTCCTGTTCCCCGTTCGACGTTAGTTCGACCTTAAGAGTTCCCCACTAAATACAACTACTTTTGACCACACCCGTGGTTCCCTGCCAGAGTCAGGGAACCAGAAAAAAGCTCAAGCCCACAAAGCGTGGACTAAACACTTTCTCGGTTTTCAACCGACTTTAGCTATTAGCCGGGGTAAGCGAACCCCGGCGGGCCTTAAGCTATGACGCGGGGGTAGAGGCTATTGATGCTGCTGAGACTTTGGCTGGCCAACTGATTCGAGTCTATAAATCGCCCAATACTTCTCTGGTGAAAGGGAGGGAGTAAAGAAGGGCGATCGCATGTGGAAAGAGGCGATCGCACCTCAAATTAACAAACTGCAAAATCTGTTAACTCGCGCGTTTCTGGGTGATAAAATCCTAAAACAATGTTTTCTTTTGGCACTCCTGCTGCCAACAATTCTCCTGCCATACCATCTGCACTTCCGTCGCGATGAATCCAAATTTTATCGCCTCTAATTTCCAGATGAATTATGCAACCATGAACCATTTTATTACCATCTATTCCCACAATCATTAATAAATATTGGTTCTGTTCTCGGTCGAAAACCGTTTGTCTTTCTACTTGCCCATGGGAATAGCGCAATTGAGCATAATCGCTGATTATTTTCTCAATTATTTGTTGATATTTACTGATGGTATCCATTGGACAATTATCTCCTCTGATTTGTTGAAAACTACTAAGTTGAAGCGGTGGTTTTCTAGCATTAGTTTGCCGATGGGTTCGCTTAATATTCCATCATAATGTTTTTCATCTACTGCTAAATAGAGAACTCTTTCTGGGTCTATTTTATTGAGTACGTCATGGTAAACGATATACTGACCGACAGCATTTTCTAGGTCGTTCATTCGGGAAGAGCCTCTAAAACTTTTCAGTTCTACTGCTATTTTCACCTCTTCTTTTTCCGCTGCCAGAAGTAAAGAAGCACCCAAATCGACATACATATCCCTGGAACCCCACCGCATAAAGTAAGGGTCGGAGGTTATGTTCCAGTTATCTTTTACCAGAGCGTTGATTAAATTGGCATGGTAAGTGTCTCTAGCTGGCATGAGGCAAAATCAAGGGTAGTTTTTGGATATTGTAGCAGGGTGGGTCTCAATTGTGCAAATTTTTCATCTGGTTGGATTTGGGGGGGGTGGTTTGGGGAAGGAGCGATCGCTCTACCGGTAACTGCATTTGTAGGGCGATCGCTCCTCGGAATTTCCGAATGGTACAAGTTCTCAGTTTTAACCTACTTTAGAGAGAACGCGAAACTCAAGTGGGCGTTGGGTTGAGGCACCAAACCCAACCTACAGATAATCCAATTTTTATGGTTTCATGATATCAGTGGGTTTTAACCCACTTTAGCTATTAGCCGGGGGTTTTAACCCCCGGCGGGCCAGGAGACCAATTTAGAACTTCCCTGCAAGGGCCGCAACACAACGATCGCATATAATCGGATGTTCGGGATCTTCACCAACATGAGTCGAGTAGTTCCAGCAGCGATCGCACTTTTTGCCATCGGCCTTGACCACGCCCACGCCCAAAGTTTCCGACTGCAAACTATGCTGCAACCCCGTCAAAGCTGCTGGATCCTCTAGCAGTTCCACGCCGGAAGTAATAAACAAGTAGCGCAACTCATCCACTCCATTCAACATCCCCTGAGAGGGAAGCATAGATTCTAGTTTTTGCCGCAAGTTGACATCCCGAACGTAGAGTAACACCTTCGCTTCCAGAGAAGAACCAATTGCCTTATCAGTTCTGGCCTGTTCTAGCACCTTATTGACTTCAGCGCGCAGATCTCGCAACTGCTGCCACCATGGGGTCAGTTCGGGGTTTTGCCATTGGGGGTCTAGCTTTATCCAACCCGATGCAAATACAGAATTGTGGGCTGTAGCATAGGGGAGATTTTGCCAGATATCCTCCGCCATGTGGCTCAACACTGGCGCGATCGCCCGGGCGAGATTTTCCAGGGCCACTGCCAGCACCGTCTGACAACTGCGACGGCGGAAAGCCCCTAGGGCGCTAATGTAAAGTCTGTCCTTGGCAATATCTAGATAGAAGTTCGACAAGTCTACCACGCAGAAATTCTGCACCGTTTGGAAAAATCGGAAGAACTGATAATTCTCAAAAGCGTCCGTGACATCGGAAAATACCTCACAGATCCGATGCAGCATATACTTGTCTAATTCTGGCAGATCGGAGTAGGCGATCGCATCCTTGTCGGGGTCAAAATCGTGCAAATTACCCAGCAAGAACCGGGCGGTATTTCTAATCTTACGATAGACATCTGCCAACTGCTTGAGAATATTCTTGCCGATGGGCACATCGGAAGAATAATCCACCGAAGACACCCACAGGCGCAGCACATCCGCCCCATAAGCAGGTTCGGTTTTTTTATTATTACCCCCGTCAATAACGATCGCAGGATCCACCACATTCCCCAGGGACTTGCTCATCTTGCGTCCGTTCTCATCCAGGACAAAACCGTGAGTCAAGACCTTTTTGTAAGGAGCAATGCCATTATTCGCTACACTGGTGAGCAAACTGGACTGAAACCAACCCCGATGTTGGTCCGACCCTTCCAGATACATATCCACAGGATAGGACAATTCTGGGCGAGTTTCCGCCACCCCCGCCCAAGAGGAACCCGAGTCAAACCAGACATCCATCGTATCCGTTCCCTTGCGGTAGGTTTTGCCATTGTTGCGATAGGACTCCGGTAACAATTCTTCAACAGACAACTCCCACCAAGCATCGGAACCCTTTTCCGCGATAATTGCCTGCACGTGGGCGATCGACTCTGCGGTCAGCAGGGGTTCTCCCGTTTCCTCATCGTAAAATACCGGGATGGGAACGCCCCAGCTACGTTGGCGAGAAATACACCAATCCGATCGCTCCTTCACCATAGCATTAATCCGGTTTTCCCCCTGAGCGGGAATCCATTTTACCGAGGCGATCGCCTGCATCGCCTCATCCCGGAACTTATCGACAGAAGCGAACCACTGTTCCGTGGCCCGGAAAATCGTCGGCTTTTTCGTCCGCCAATCGTAGGGATACTTGTGAACGTAAGGTTCTTCCTTCAGCAAAGCATTCGCTTCTTGCAGCGCCTCAATAATGACCTTATTAGCATCACCCAAAACATTCAAACCAGCAAACCGTCCTGCCTCATCAGTAAAATTGCCCTTCTCATCCACGGGGGACAGCACGGCTAGACCATAGCGCTGACCCACGATAAAATCTTCTTGACCGTGACCCGGAGCAGTATGTACCAAACCCGTCCCTGATTCTGTGGTAATGTAATCTCCTCCCAGCAGAATTGGACTTTCCCGGTCGAATAAAGGATGTTGGTACTTACAATACTCCAAATCACGAGCCGACACCTTTGCCAAAATCTGCAACTGGGTCCCCAGGGTTGCAGACAATCGCCCGATCGCCTCTGCTGCTACCAACAGATATTTTTCCTCTGTCGATTCTAGTTTATACTGTACCACAGCATAAGTCAACTCGGGATTCACAGCCACCGCCAAATTCGCCGGAATTGTCCAAGGAGTCGTCGTCCAAATTGCCACCCAGAGTTCAGACAAATAAGGTTCTAATTCTGCCTTTGAGTTGAGCGCAGTCAGTTTGAAAGCCGCATAAATGCTATCAGAAGTATGACCTTCAGGATACTCTAATTCCGCCTCCGCCAGAGCCGTTCGCGAACTGGGACTCCAGTGAACCGACTTCAGACCGCGATAGATATAGCCCTTCAGCGCCATTTTCCCAAATACAGCAATCTGAGCCGCTTCATATTCCGGTTTCAGGGTCAGATAAGGATGAGTCCAGTCACCCCAAACTCCATAGCGCTGGAAACCAACTCGCTGTTCTTCTACCGTTTTGAGAGCAAACTCCCGGGCCTTTTGCCGCAGTTTTAACGGAGTCAAAGACTGTCGTTCTGAAGAGGACATCTGCTGTAGGACTTTTAGTTCGATCGGCAACCCGTGGCAATCCCAACCTGGAACATATCGCACCGATCGCCCTTGCAGCAATTGGTATTTATTAATAATATCCTTGAGAATTTTATTCAGAGCGTGACCCATATGCAGGGAACCATTAGCATAGGGCGGTCCATCGTGTAACACGAACCTGTCCCCAGCAGGCGATCGCTGGGCCTGTTGTTCGTAAATCTGGTTTTCCGCCCAAAATTTTTGCAGTTCTGGCTCTTTTTTAGCTGCATTTGCCCGCATATCAAAGTTGGTCTTGGGCAGGTTTACAGTATCCTTGTAACTTTTAGTTTCGCTCACTTATACCCCCTATTTTTTCTACTCTATCTCGTTCCCTAGGGAAGCCTGGAACCGAGGCGAAGCCTCCTTTAATCTACGCAAATCTTTTGACATTTCTTGCCCTCATTGTACCTGTCCAATCCCCAGTCCACAGCCTTGAGGCAGAGCCTCCGATCTGCATTCCGTGGCTCTGCCACGGAACGAGGAAACTGACGGACAGGCGTCTCGCCTGTCCTACGCAACTAATCGTCAGTTTTTGCTTTTATTTCTGCTGATTTCGAACCTGAGTCACTCGCAGTTGCATTCTCAGCTGTTTCCTCTTCCTGCGCCGCCTCTGCCCCAGTCAGTGTTTCTTCTGGCTCCGGCGCAGTTGCCTGCTCGGGTTCCGTCACCGGTTCTGAGGTCTCCACTGCTGATGTCTCGTTCGCGTAGCGTGCGCGCAGCGCATTCGTTTCTTCTGGCTCCGGCGCAGTTGCCTGCTCGGGTTCCGTCACCGGTTCTGAAGTCTCCACTGCTGATGTCTCGTTCGCGTAGCGTGCGCGCAGCGCATTCGTTTCTTCTGACTCTGGCGCAGTTGCCTGCTCTGATTCCGTCACCGGTTCTGAGGTCTCCACTGCTGATGTTTCGATCGCGAAGCGTGCGCGCAGCGCATTCGTTTCCGAGGCGGTCACATCAGGGACTGGTGCTCCAGCAGTTGGAGCGCTCGTCTCTACTGGACTGTCCCATTCCGACTCATCATCGGGACTGTCACTGGAAGTTATTTTCTGGTCTGGCTGGCTTTTGGGCTGCTTTTTAGATCTGCTTGCGATCGATGCGAATATATTACCAAGCCCAAAAAATCCCCTCGGCTTCTGCTTTCCTGGTTTAACCGGTTCCTCTTCTTTCTCCCTCACTGCTTCTGCCGAGGCATCAGCGTCCCTCGATCCATCTGTCTGGGGCGGTGCGATCGCCTCAGTGACCTCGGACTGCTCGGCGTCATCTGTCTGGGGCGGTGCGATCGCCTCAGTGACCCTGGACTGCTCGGCGTCATCTGTCTGGGGCGGTGCGATCGCCTCATCAGTTTCGATCTCTGACTCTGGTTGCTCTCCTGTACCATCAGGCGTCGTCGGTGGCGCAACTGAAGACTGCTCGCCCTTCTTAAATCCAGTTTTCACAAGCTGTGGCAGTCCAGACAGACCCCCTGCCAGCTGCTCTTTGAGATCCTCTTTAATCTGAGTCTGCTCTGCCACCGGTGTCAAAGAGCGTCGTAACATCAGATTTTGCCAGCCAAACCACAGCACGATCGCCACCACCGCCAATTGACCCAGCAATACAGCTCCCGTAATGCGCCCTGCACAGAACCATAAAATCAAGGCATAAAACATTCCGACGCCGCTCCAGAAGAAATCGCCTTTGCGATATACTTCTGGAAAAAAGAAGGCTGCCGTATAAAGGGCTAAACTACCAAAACCAATAGCCAAAGCCAATATGTATGCCATTTTACCGTAGCTTCCTCCCTACTGGTGTAACACTTACTACTACATATCTTCGGGTGCATGCTAATGCTCCCCAGGTCTTCTATACGTAAGTTATTTTAACCTAAGTTGCTACCTATAGAACCTCAACACCGAAATTAGTCAAAATTTGCCAAAATAACCTTGTTATTTACCCCAAAATAGCATTTTTGCGGAGAAATTCACCAAAAATGGCTATCAGAGAGGTAGAATTTTTTATAGGTAGCAACTTGAGTTATTTTATCCTTTTGCGCCGCCTGCGTGCAGAGTGGATTGCAATGCTTAATGTCTTCTTTACGGTAGATCTGGGGAGAGCGAGCTAACCTGAGAGGGGATTTACCCAAAACAATTAGTAGGACGAGCAAACAATCAGATGACACAACCGAGCTTTGGCCTCATTGGATTAGCAGTCATGGGTGAGAACCTGGCGCTCAATGTCGAGCGCAATGGTTTTCCCGTGACGGTTTACAATCGTACAACCGCCAAAACCGACGAGTTTATGGCCACGCGGGCAAAGGACAAGAACTTCAAAGCGGCCCGTACCATTGAAGAATTTGTCAAATTCCTCTCACGCCCTCGCAAGATCCTGGTGATGGTGAAAGCTGGCAAGCCAGTAGATGCCGTCATAGACCAGCTCAAACCCTTGCTGGAAGAGGGAGACACGATCATAGACGGTGGCAACTCCCTCTACCAAGACACGGAACGGCGCACCCAAGACCTGGAAGCCAAAAAACTGGGATTTGTGGGCATGGGCGTCAGCGGCGGCGAAGAAGGAGCCCTGAATGGCCCCAGCCTCATGCCTGGGGGCACCCCAGCAGCATACAAAGAGTTAGAGCCCATACTCACCAAGATCGCCGCTCAAGTGGATGACGGACCCTGCGTCACCTTTATCGGACCTGGTGGTGCCGGTCACTACGTGAAGATGGTCCACAACGGCATTGAGTATGGTGACATGCAGCTGATAGCCGAAGCCTATGACCTGCTTAAAAATGCGATCGGGCTAGATAGCAAACAGTTGCATGAGGTGTTTGCCGAGTGGAATACCACCGAGGAACTCAATTCCTTTTTGATTTCAATTACAGCCGATATTTTCCCCAAGATCGACCCAGACACCAATAAACCCCTCTTGGATCTGATCCTGGACGCCGCTGGCCAAAAAGGGACCGGGCGCTGGACCGTAGTCTCAGCCCTGGAGTTAGGGGTGACTATTCCCACAATTACCGCAGCAGTCAACGCTCGGATTATGTCTTCTTACAAGGACGAGCGCGTGGCAGCTGCTCGGGAGCTGACTGGCCCCACTGGCAAATATGACGGGGATAGCAAAGCCTTGATCGGCAAGATCCGCGACGCCCTGTATTGCTCCAAGATTTGCTCCTACGCTCAGGGGATGGCCCTCTTGGCTAAAGCCTCCAGTGAGTATAACTACAACCTGAATTTGAGCGAAATTTCTCGCATCTGGAAAGGCGGCTGTATTATTCGGGCTGGATTCTTGGATAAGATTAAAGTAGCCTTCAACGAAAATCCTCAATTGGCCAACCTGCTGCTCGCTCCTGAGTTTAAGCAGACTATCCTCGATCGACAGGGAGCATGGCGGGAGGTGCTAGCCACAGCTAATCAACTGGGCATACCGGTGCCAGCCTTTAGTGCATCCCTAGATTACTTTGATAGCTATCGACGGGCTAGCTTGCCCCAAAACCTCACCCAGGCCCAACGGGACTACTTTGGCGCTCACACCTATGAGCGGATAGACAAACCTAGGGGAGAATTCTTCCACACTCAGTGGTTCTAGTACAGCAGGGCGTCCATAACGATCGATGTCTTGTAGGGTGGGCACTGCCAGAATGGTGGGCACTGCCTACCCTATGCTACTTAATGTAAGATACCAGAGCCCCGATCGTGCAGAAAAATAACTCGGATCGGACTATGACTTGGCTTTTGCTTTGCATAAAGAACGGGCAGAGGTAGAGTATCTCAATGGCAATTTCCGAAGTATTTGCAGTTCAGCAAAAAAACCGAAAATCAGATGGTGACGGATACTCTGACGGGACTGCATTTGGTGCTGTTAAACTTGAATAAAAAAACGCAGTGGGATTTCCAGAGTGAAACAGTCGGGGAAGCAGAGGATATAGAAACTTTTCAGCCAGACTGAAGTAGTAAATCAAGATGCGATCGCCATTCTGATTGTCGCTCATGGCATAGGGATGGACGAAAAAGTTAGTCCGAAAAATTTTGAGGCTTTTTTTACAAGTAAGCCTGTGGGAAAAGGGACAGGATTGGGTTTGTCGATTTCCCACTCAATTATTGTGGAAAAACGCCAAGATAGAGTGTGAATCAGCATTGGGAGAGGGGGCCGAGTTCAGGATAGAAATTACCATTCGACCAAAAAGAGCGTAGATTTGTCGGTCCAGATGCTAAGATGATTATTGGGAGCGGCGGCTCGGACCAGATCGAATCCCATCCAGAATGTCAGACTTGGGCGAGGGTATGATATAATGCTAATGACGTTCGCGGCTCGCTTGACATGACACGATATATTATCGGATCGCGCATGTAAAATGAACCATGAGCCTAGAAAAATCGCGTGAGGTTTAACTAATAAATGAGGGTTTTATTGCTGTACCCCCTGTTTCCGAAAACATTTTGGTCTTATGAAAAAGTCCTGGAACTGATAAATCGCCAGGTTTTGCTCCCGCCCTTGGGTTTGGTGACGGTAGCGGCTATATTACCACAAGAGTGGGAATTTAAGCTGGTCGATCGCAATGTGCGCTCGGTGACGGAGTCTGAGTGGGAATGGGCCGATCTGGTGATTCTCTCTGCCATGATAGTCCAAAAAGACGATCTGCTCTACCTGATTCGAGAAGCGAAAGGGCGGGGTAAGCCGGTAGCCGTGGGGGGGCCCTATGCCACTTCGGTCCCGGAACCGCCTCGTGAGGCGGGTGCTGATTATCTGATTCTCGATGAAGGGGAAATTACTTTACCGATGTTTGTGGAGGCGCTGCGTCGGGGCGATCGGGGCGGGACTTTCCGGACCGAGTCCAAACCGGACGTGACTGAAACCCCGGTGCCTCGGTTTGATTTGCTAGAGATGAATGCTTATGACAGCATGTCGGTGCAGTTTTCCCGGGGTTGTCCGTTCCAATGCGAGTTTTGCGACATTATTATTCTCTACGGACGCAAACCCCGGACGAAAACTCCCCAGCAGTTGCTCGCTGAGTTGGAATATCTCCGCCAACTGGGGTGGAAGGGCGCGATTTTTATGGTGGATGACAACTTTATTGGTAATAAGCGGAATGTGAAGTTGCTGCTGAAGGAGTTGAAAGTCTGGCAAGCCGAACATCAGTATCCCTTCAATTTTACGACGGAGGCCTCAGTAGACCTGGCCCAAGACCGGGAATTGATGGATTTGATGGTAGAGTGTAACTTTAAGTCGGTATTCTTGGGCATAGAAACGCCAGATGAAGCTAGTCTGACTTTGACGAAAAAGTTTCAAAATACCAGAGATTCTCTGGCTGAATCTGTAGAAGCGATCGTCCGATCGGGGATGCGAGTGATGGCCGGGTTTATTATTGGCTTTGATGGGGAAACCAAAGGGGCGGGCGATCGCATTGTCCGGTTTGTCGAACAAACAGCCATTCCGGCTGCTATGTTAGGTATGCTGCAAGCTTTACCTAATACAGCCCTCTGGCATCGCTTAGAAAAGGAGGGACGCTTGCTATCGAAGGAGAGTCATGGTAATCCCCAGGGGGCCTTGATGAACTTTATCCCCACTCGTCCTGTAGAGGATATTGCCCGGGAATATATAGAGGCGTTTTGTGTACTGTATGATGCTTCCAATTACTTGGATCGGACTTATCGCCATTTCCTGATGATGGGTGCGCCGAAGTGCCATCCACCTGCCAAGTTTATCAGTCTGGCAGATTTGCGGGCCCTGATGATTATTATCTGGCGGCAGGGGATTAAACGTAAAACCCGCTGGAAGTTCTGGCATCATCTGTATAACATTCTCAAGCATAACCCGGGCGTCTGGGAGTTTTACGTCACAACTTGCGCCCATAACGAACATTTTCTGGAATATCGTCAGATCGTGCGGGATCAGATCTCCGCACAGCTGGCAGAGTTTCTGGCAGTGAAAAAAGTAGTGGAAGTGGAAATGCAGGTGGAAGCGATCGCCAGTTGACACGCTGTGCTTCCCGAGGGTATATAGTCGTCAAAATGTAGAAACCGGGTTTTTTATCAGAAACCCGGTTTCTGGTAGTCTGTGTAACCCCTTAAGGGATTGTGATAATTGCGCTTGGATGGGGAATGGGCCAGGGGGGAGAGGTGAGCTTTCGTTTTACTCCATCCATATTCTCTCGGATTTCATAGATTCCCACCGAACATATTCTAGGGCAATTTGCTGATTGCTTGCATCAGCAAAACTCCGATCGAGAGAGTAACAGCGGCTTGCAACAAACAGGACACAGTCCACTTAAATACTTGCTGTAGTGCCATAGTTTTTTCTCAAATTGTAGTTCTGAGTTTTTTATCTAACTAGCTTCTACGCATTTGGCGGTCAGAGGCCAGCAGATCGCCTGATTGCTAATAGCTGTACCTATCGACCCCGACTGCTGATTGCATATAGCTGCATGCTTAACTGGCTAGATACACCGACTATTGGGTTTGTGGGTACGGCGTGTGCTCATAAAGCTCGTCTACCAGTCTGATTCGCAGCGAATAAGCCGCGATCGGGACCGCAATAGAGGTCATAGAGGCGGTAGACAGAGCGCGGAAGCTCCAGCCCAGACATTCATCAAAGCACCCCCACTGAATAAGTAGGGGTGATTCATTTTACCACTCTACAAGTTCTACATCTAGGATTCCGTACCCAGATCGCACTCAGCCGTGATCTGGGTCACCCACACCGCAGAAAGCACGATATTCTGGGCAACTTCAGCTCATCTTAAATTTTTGTGAAATGCGATCGGGCAAAGTCTTGTCCAGTCCTGGTTTTAAGTGGGGGGTATGACCCCTTGATTAATCTAGAAGTATGCTTGTTCCCCCTGTTCTGGTTGTCCAGCAGGCACAGCCCACCGGACACTGGATAATTTTAGATTAGCTTAACGGCCCGTAGCCCGAAATAGAGGACGAGGGCGACACCGAAGGCACCACCCAAAAGGATAAAGTAAGCGATCGCTTCATCTACTGTCATCGGTATTTCTCCTTTAAGACTGCTCAATACTATTGAAGCATGCCCTGGGCTAAAATACTGCCCAGGGTTATTGAGGGGGTTTTAGTGATGTCTGCGATTAGAGTTGATTTACCTGAGCGTTCTTACGAAATTGCGATCGCCCCTAGGGGTCTGGATCGGCTGGGTGAGGGCATGGCCAGTCTGGATCTGAGTAAGAAGGTGTTGCTGGTGTCCAACCCGGTGGTTTTTCAGCATTATGGCCAAAGGGCGATCGCCTCTCTGAGTGGGGCCGGGTTTGAAGTGGCCAGTTGCATCCTGCCTGATGGGGAACATTACAAAACCCTGGCCAGCATCGAAAAGGTCTACGATGGGGCCCTGGAACAGCATTTAGAACGATCTTCCACCATGGTAGCCCTGGGTGGGGGCGTGATTGGGGATATGACTGGCTTTAGCGCGGCCACCTGGCTGCGGGGAGTGCAGTTCGTGCAAGTTCCCACCACCTTGCTGGCCATGGTGGATGCTTCCGTTGGTGGGAAAACGGGAGTCAATCATCCCATGGGGAAAAACTTGATTGGGGCCTTTTATCAGCCGAGACTGGTGGCGATCGACCCCGAGGTTTTACAGACATTGCCCCCACGGGAGTTTCGCGCGGGCATGGCAGAGGTGATTAAATATGGGGTGATCTGGGATGGGGAGTTATTTTCTCAGTTGGAGAAGCAAAGTAGTCTGGAACAACTCGAAGACCTGGACAGGGAATTATTGCAAACAATCTTAACACGCTCTTGCCAAGCCAAAGCTGATGTGGTCGCCAAAGATGAGAGAGAAGCGGGGTTGAGGGCCATCCTTAACTACGGTCACACCATCGGCCATGCGATCGAAAGCGTCACGGAATATAAATCAGTCATTCACGGGGAAGCTGTAGCTATTGGCATGGTAGCAGCGAGTCAGATGGCCCTGGAGTTGCAACTGTGGGACCGAGAGTGCGATCAGCGTCAGTTTGAATTAATTACTAAAGCGGGTTTACCGACGCAGTTGCCAGCGGGATTAGATATTGATGCCATTCTGAAGACTTTGAAAACCGATAAGAAGGTGAAGGCGGGAAAGGTACGTTTTATCTTGCCAACTCAGGTGGGTGCTGTCACTATCACCGACCAAGTGCCTGCTGATTTGATTCGGCAAGTGTTGCAGGATATGCTGTAGATTATTTCCCTGTTATTGCCAGATCGCCTGCTTGATAGCCCGCCGGGGGTTGCAAACCCCCGCGTCATAGCTAAAGTCGGTTACCAAGGCACGATCTTGCACCATTCTCGATCGGCCTCCTGGCCCGCCGTGGGTTTAAACCCACAGGCTTTTAGCTCAAGTGGGTTAGAACCCACTGAAAGCCAAGTCGCAGAAACGATTTAGCCCACGCTTTTACCCTCGTTCCGGAGCCAGTAAACGAGTTATCGAGGCTCCGCCTCTAGTTGAAAATGGTGCAATATCTGAGTTAAAACCGACTAAAAACATTATATAAAATGTCTGATTCGTAGGTTGGATTGAAAGCCCGCGCAGGCGGGTGCGGTCATGCTTTGTTGCATTAGTAGAGCAATTTTAGACTTGCCTACGAAGGTCGAACTACGAACTACTTACTAACGGGCGCAAGACCAAACCCCCGATTTTACTCCGGCCAAGGAAGTGCTTACTCCGGCCAAGGAGGTGCTTACTCCGGCCAAGGAGGTGCTTACCTCGGCCAAGGAGGTGCTTACCTCGGCCAAGGAGGTGCTTACCTCGGCCAAGGAGGTGCTTACTCCGGCCAAAGAGGTGCTTACCTCGGCCAAGGAGGTGCTTACCTCGGCCAAGGAGGTGCTTACTCCGGCCAAAGAGGTGCTTACCTCGGCCAAAGAGGTGCTTACTCCGGCCAAAGAGGTGCTTACCTCGGCCAAAGAGGTGCTTACTCCGGCCAAAGAGTTACTTATCTCGGCCAAAGAAGTGCTTACTCCGGCCAAAGAGGTGCTTACTCCGGCCAAAGAGTTACCTTTTGCCGCCACCGAATGACTCTCGTACTCGGTGGAATGACTCAGTCACTCCCTCAGTCACTCCAGGAAATAAATAGTTAGTTTTGGAAATAACTGATTTTTCCAATGACTTCCTCACTCCCGAAAATGACTTACTCATTCCCGAATAAAATATTTTTATCAACGCCATTTAGGGAGAAAGCCCAGAGTCGGCTTCGATGTCTAAAGGGTACAGTACTCGTACTGCCCTTTAGACATCGACATTTTGTCCCATCAAGTGATGGGTGCGGCTCAAAAGTATCCAGCGACTGGGAGAGAATGCGCTGCGCGCACGCTACGCGAACGTGAAGATCAACAGGTTCTGACCACTCGCCGGGAGACAGGGAAAGCGGGTTGTCGGAAAAGACTCCACACAATATAATGGTAAACGACAGAACCAGTTACTAACCTAAACTACAGCCATGCGTTGTCTCAACTGCCACCTAGATAACATTCCGTCCAACACCGAATACTGCACGGAATGCGACGTCCATTTGCCGACCCTGCTGCGAGACGTACTCTCCCCTGGCACCCGCTTGCGCGAAGATACTTATGAGATCGAGTATGCTTTAGGTCGGGGTGGGTTTGGCATCACCTACCGCGCCCGCCACATCATCTTAGAACAACCCGTTGCGATCAAGGAATACTACCCCCAAGAACTTGTCCATCGCGACATTTCTACGGGGAACCTTACCGTCCCCCAAAACCAAGCCTATATATTCCAAGGTTGGTTAAACCGGTTCTTGCGGGAAGGGCTGATCTTGGCGCAACTCAACCATCCTAGCTTAGTACGGGTGCAAAATTTATTCACGGAACGGGGCACAGCTTATCTGGTAATGGAATTAATAGCCGGGGAGACCCTGCGGCAAGTCTTAGACGCCCAACCTGGCAAGCTTTTGCCTCCGACAAGAGTGGCGGAAATTATGGAACCCCTGGTGGATGCTTTGGAAGTTGCTCACCAAGCGGGAGTCTATCATTTGGACCTGAAGCCGGACAATATCTTGCTGACTCAGGCAGGACGGGTGGTTCTAATAGACTTCGGGGCAGCGAAGCAAGAGACGGGTATGACTCGCACTCAGAGTACGTCTACCGAGACCTATGCGCCACCGGAAATAATTGCCAGAGAGTCGGTGGGGGCCGAAAGCGATATTTTTGAACTGGGGATGATGCTGCATAAAATGATTGCCGGGACGCTACCTGAACCAGCATTGAGTCGGACGATGGGGACAAACTGGGAACCTTCTTTGGCAGAACCCTGGCAGAGTTTGGTGAAGAAAGCCCTGCCTTTGAAGAAGGAAGAACGCCCTAGCAGCGTGGGGCAATGGTGGGGTGATGCGGTGTCTGCACTCTCCGTGTCTTCGCCTAGGGATGTAAGAACATGGCAAGGCTATTTTGTCTTGCCAGAACTGAAAGCACAGGGGATGGTGCGGCGACTGGGGCGCGGAATGCTCGTGAATGTGATTTCTCTGAATGATGAGTTAGTAGTAGTCTGTGCTAGTGATGGCGCGGCATTATTTAATCTCAGTACTGGCGAGGCGCTGTGGGAGATAGACTGTCCTGCAAGCTGCGGCGCTGTCAGTGCTGATGGTAAGCTGCTGGCTTTAGCAAGCAGGCTAGATATCTATTTATGGGATTTAACTACAGGGAATTTCCTGCGACAATTTCAGGGACATACAAGCTGGGTGCTCTGTGTAGCATTCAGTCACGATGGCTGGGCGATCGCCTCTGGGGGTAGGGATAAAACCGTGCGGTTGTGGGATGTGGCGAGTGGCAGAGAACTGCGACAACTTCAGGGACATACAGCCTCTGTGTACAGTGTAGCATTCAGTCCCAATGGCAGGATAGTTGTCTCTGGGGGTGAGGATCATACCGTGCGGTGGTGGAATGTGGCGGGTGACAGACAACTTCGACAATTTCGGAGACATAAACACTGGGTGAACTGTGTAACCTTCAGTCACGATGGCAGGACTGTTGCCTATGGGGTTTCGGATAGCGTGCGGTTGTGGGATATGGTGAGTGGCAGAGAACTGCAACAATTTCGGGGACATACAAAATATGTGTACAGTGTAGCATTCAGTCCCGATGACAGGACGATCGCCTCTGGGAGTTGGGATAATACCGTGCGGTTGCGGGATGTGGTGAGTCGCAGAAAACTGCAACAACTTCAGGGACATACAGGCGAGGTGAACAGTGTAGCATTCAGTCCCGATGGCAGGACTGTTTTCTCTGGGAGTAAGTATGGAACCTTGCAGTTGTGGGATGTGGCGAGTGGCAGAGAACTGCGACAACTTCAGGGACATACATACTATTTGAACAGTGTAGCATTCAGTCCCGATGGCAGGACGGTTGTCTCTGGGAGTAAAGATAAAACCGTGCGGTTGTGGGATGTGGCGAGTGGCAGAGAAGTTCGACAACTTCAGGGACATACAGCCTCTGTGTACAGTGTAGCATTCAGTCCCAATGGCAGGACAGTGGCCTCTGGGGGTAAGGATAATACCCTGCGGTTGTGGGATGTGGCGAGTGGCAGAGAACTGCGACAACTTCAGGGACATACAAACCGGGTGCTCTGTGTAGCATTCAGTCCCGATGGCAGGACAGTGGCCTCTGGGAGTAGGGATAAAACCGTGCGGTTGTGGGATGTGGTGAGTGGCAGAGAACTGCAAAAATTTCGGGGACATACATACCATGTGAACAGTGTAGCATTCGGTCACGATGGCAGGACAGTGGCCTCTGGGGGTAGGGATAAAACCGTGCGGTTGTGGGATGTGGTGAGTGGCAGTGAACTGCGACTACTTCAGGGACATACAGACCACGTGCATACTGTAGCATTCAGTCCAGATGACAGGACAGTGGCCTCTGGGGGTAGGGATAAAATCGTGCGGTTGTGGGATGTGGCGAGTGGCAGTTCGCTACGACTACTGAAGGGAAATACCGCCTCTGTGTACAGTGTAGCATTCAGTCCAGATGGCAGGACAGTGGCCTCTGGGGGTGGGGATAAAACCCTGCGGTTGTGGGATGTGGCGAGTGGCAGTTCGCTACGACTACTGAAGGGACATACAGACACTGTGTTCAGTGTAGCATTCAGTCCCGATGGTATGTTTCTGTTATCTGGGAGTCATGTAATGCGGTTGTGGGAACTATAGTAATTTTGAAGGCGGTAGAGTAGCAACTTGCATGTCAGGGCGACGGTCCGAAACCGTCCTGCATTCCCACAGCACAGTCAAGCAGAAATTTACCATCAACCCGGTGCGCTCAAAAGGATTTGGCGGGGGCGTTTAGCGAAGCTGCGCGTTAGCGCTAGCATTCGGATAGTTGATTTGTCGATTTATATCATAGATTGTCGCTCCTTAGCTTCGCCCCTACATGGTTCGTACATGTTGCTCACAAATGGGCGAAAGTCCTCTTGCCAATACCAAGTCAAATAGCAAAGTAAACGGAACTGGATGCGGCGCCGAAGCGGTGCCGGTGGCGGGTTGATTCGTTTCCACCACAACTCGCACCGTCGCGCACCCTTAGTCTATACTTATCACCCGCCAGAATATGAATAAATCATCAGCACAAAAATTCCTGCAAGCGTTAGACATTTGCAAATCTCTGGTTGACCACAAGTATCAACCCACTAATCTTACCTTTCAGGCGATTTTTCGCGCAGCGATCGAGCTTTTTTGCGAACTGTCTGCTACAGAGTTACGGCGTTTTACCGAAGAATATGGGGCTGCCGTTGGTGCAGCATATAATACCGTTTATGAATACGCAACCACTGCGGACAATTGGAGAGTAGATTGCCAACTAGGTTTCGGAGTCAAAGACCATTGTAGCATATTGAGCTTTTTCTTGAATGGCGAAGGTCGGCAATTCGAGTATTTTACAGGTAACTTTACCACCCCAGAAGTAATTTGCGAACTACTCCAGGATTGGAAAGGTCTAGACCTAACTGAATTATCGTCTTTAGCGTGATTCAACATCCGACAACCAATTCAACAAATCCTCCAGACTGTTTAACTCGAAAATCGTCTCTGTTAACGCCCTTAAATCTGACAGCGACAAACCTTCAACTTTACTGTTGATTTCCCCTGTCAATTCTCCAAATTTATTTTTGAGCAAAAGCATTGCTAAAGTACAGGCTCCATCAATACGGCCTTCTTCTAATGCTTCTTTCCGGCCTTCTTTCCGGCCTTCATCTCTTGCATACTGTATCCGCCCTATCTCATCTTGCAACTGTATACCGCGAAGAATTACTGCCTCTGCTTCTTCCCGAGTCATATTTGCTAGCTGAGCTATCCTTAAGGCTTTCTCTATTGCGGCAATCTCTCCTAAATTCTCGGGAATTTCCTCTAATATTGGCGCCTGCTTGATAAAATAAATCCATTTTTATGCCAAAGTATTCAGATCTTTTAAGTCCTTTTCAAATCGCGGCAATTCTACAAAGATGAGCTGCAATTCATGTTCGGGTAATTCTGAGGAATCTTCTTCGTCTTTGAATTTGAATTTATGGATCACTTTCGGGCTTTTTGGAAACAGAATAAAATATGTTACTGTGACAGCAATCACTGGGGTTAACATCATGTAATATTCCCCTGATTTTAACTGATTTGCATAGGCTTTGCACATGTTGTATGTTACCCGCTTGTGAAATGCCGATACCCGTGCTATTTGCATTTCAATTAGCACCATTTCTCCATTCTTGAGTTGGGCTCGGACATCCAAGTAACTCTCTTTTAATTTCTCTACCTGACCAGGGTTATAAGGATTCATAATGGTTAAGCTAGAAATTACGCTTTCTCCATTGTAAACGATCGCATTCAAGAAACTGATCAGAATATCTTCACTTTCGTCGGAGCCAAATATTTTTTTGAAAGCGAAATCAACTTTGGGACTAATAAATGTTTCCTTGACCATCACATTTTTCTCCTTGTTCAATCGGTTCGGCACTGGATGGGTGCAGGTGGCGGGTCATCCGGGAGCGCTAATCGCACTACCTGGATAACACAGTTGATTCATTCCACCCAAGCGCGATTGCTAAATCTTGCCAAGCTAGAAAGAGTGTTTGCAAAGTTTATCCTCCCGCAGTTCCAGCAATCGATTTATTTTTCGGATATTTTGGGCAAATTCAATAACTGAACTTACAATCAAAGAAAGCTTTATCGCTTCGTAATGGGTAAGTATCGTATCTAAAACCTGTTTGTTTTGCTTGGGATATAACGTCGAGCGTCTTAGGCAAAGTCAAGTTCTGAGCAATTACCAAGGCGTAAAACGGATTCCTTTTCCCTATTTTGGGCCGGCATATCTTTGTTTCTGCGTAACGACCTCCCGGAGCGAACAAAGAAGCATTACCGCTTTTAACTCTTTCTAGCTCATTTTCAAGATCCCCTCGAATTGGAGAAGCACCGGCTACTACAAAGTAAAGAAAATCTGAAGTTGAAGGTTGAAGGGCTTCGGCAAGTTTCCGATCTTTTTTTCTAACTCGTTCTGCAGCCCGAACAAGCTGTGTCTCTACTTCTCCTTCAATTTTCAATTGCTGTTGTTCTGCTAGAATAGCAGAAGATGAAACTTTCTTGGCAATTTCATCTGTTTGAAGTCGAGCTTTTATAATTTCTTGGACTGCTTTATCGATAATTTCCTCCCTGATTTCATCCGAATCAAGCAAATGTTCCTTGATTTCATGTGAAGAATTAACCACTTTGACAATTTGTTTCTTGATTTCATCCGAATTGAACAATTTCTCGATTCCTAACAAACCGAATGCAGTAAATAACCCAGACAATATAGTTGCGATTGCAATAGCTAAAGCTAATACATTTTTCTGAGATCTATCGGTAACGCGGTAAACGAATAATTCCTCGAGAGTGTCTAACTCCTTGATTTGTTTTCTCAGCCTGGAATTCTCCTCTTTAAGAATTCTCAGTTCTTCTTGGGCAGAGTCTGAATTCTGAAGTCCTGACTTCTGCCGATCTGGATTGCTTGGTGGTTCTGGTTGATTATTAGTCATCTTTATGTATACCGAGACTGGCGGTTAAGCAGTTGCACCATTCCGTTTGATTATGTACTATATTAGCAAGTTCTGAATGAACATGACCAAAAAAATAGGTGGGCAATATGCCCACCCGGAGACAATTAAGCACCAGAAACTGTGCCTACATGCCCATAATCTCGTAACCAGCATCCACATACAGCACCTGACCGGTAATACCGCTGGCCAAGTCGCTACACAAGAAAGCAGCTGCATTCCCCACCTCTGTCTGAGTCACGGTCCGTCTCAGGGGTGCCACCTGTTCGACATGATGAATCATATCCAGGATCCCCCCCACCGCTGAGGATGCCAAAGTCCGAATGGGACCAGAGGAAATGGCATTGACTCGGATATTTTGCGGTCCCAGTTCCGCTGCTAGGTAACGGACGCTCATTTCTAAGCCAGCTTTGGCAATTCCCATCACGTTATAATTGGGAATCACTCTTACTCCCCCTAAGTAGGTAAGGGTGACAATACTACCGCCATCCGTCATCAAGGGTTTCGCTGCTGCCGTCATCTGGGTCAGAGAGTAGGTACTGATTTCTATTGCCCTCATAAAACCGGCCCGCGTGGTATCGCTGAAATCTCCACTCAGTTCATCTTTCCCCGCAAAGGCCAGACAGTGAATGAGAATGTCCAGGCGTCCCCACTTGTCCCCTACTGCCTGAAAAGCTGCCTGGACTTGGGCATCATTTTGGACATCGCAGGGCAAAAACAAGCTGGGAGAAAGGGACGCTGTCAGTTCTGCGACTTTTTTTTCATACCGTCCCTTATCATCCGGCAAGAAGGTGACCCCCAGATTGGCACCGGCTTTATGCAACTGTAGGGCAATGCCCCAGGCGATCGAGCGATTGTTAGCGATACCCGTTACCAGGGCGTTTTTTCCAGTCAAATCAAGCATAATCTCTAGATTTTAGGCAAAATTGGGTATTGGTGATTTGGGAAATCGCGGACCCGTCTACTAACTTAGGGTGTTATGGTCTACTGGTCAATGTCGCGCGAGATGTGCGATGCACGCGCTATTCGCACTGCGCATCGCACATCGAAGTGGCCCAGCAGACAACCGGTTGCTACCCAAGGCAATATCCCCAATGCCATATAAACCAGCGCCATATAGCCAGGCGAGGCAAAAATTCTGTAACAACAAGCGCTTTCAACCAGAAAGATAAGGTATAATTAATCTTATCTATTAGACGCCCTGTGCAACTTTTTCCAACCAACGAGATTTAGGGAGTTTTGAGAACAACATTTTCAGCCAAAGACCACCAAACCGTTATTATTCTGTAGAAAGTTGCACATCGCGTTACCTATTAGGTGTTTTACGATCAATTGCTGACAATATTCATAAGTTGTCCGAGTTTGTTGATTGGCAGACACCGGGCACCGATTAAGGCGAAGAAGATGGTAGTAAGTGAGACCAAACCCCTAGCGGCTGCATTCCGTCAAATGAGTGGCAGCTCATATCCGCCGGTTACAGAAAAGTTTGAACGGGACAAAACGATTTTTTTTCCCGGAGATCCAGCGGAACGGGTCTATTTTTTGCAAAGTGGTGCGGTAAAGCTATCCCGGGTGTACGAGGCGGGAGACGAAATAACTGTGGCGCTGCTGCGCGAAAATAGCGTATTTGGCGTCCTGTCCCTGATTACGGGGAATAAATCAGACAGATTTTACCACGCAGTGGCTTTTACTCCCGTAGAGTTAATATCGCTGCCCATAGAACAGGTGCAGAAAGCACTCAAGGAAAATCCCGAACTGTCGATGATTATGCTGCAAGGGCTGTCTTCGCGCATTTTGCAAACGGAGATGATGATCGAAACTCTGGCACACGGGGATATGGAATCGCGATTGATCAGCTTTCTGTTGATCCTGTGTCGGGATTTTGGAGTTTCTAGCCCAGATGGGATGGATGGGATTACGATAGATCTAAAGCTATCTCATCAGGTGATCGCAGAGGCGATCGGTTCTACGCGCGTCACGATAACTCGCTTGCTGGGGGATTTGCGATCGGACCAGCTGATCTCGATCCACAAGAAAAAAATTACGGTCCATGACCCTGTGGCCCTCAGCCAGCGATTCGCATAAGCAAAATAGAAAGTACATGCGATTGAACGGCTGCCCATGACCATCGGTATCATCCTGATTGTCTCGATTTTGCTCTTAGGCGGTGTCCTGGCGACACTGGGAGATCGCATTGGCACAAAAGTGGGCAAGGCGCGGTTGTCTCTGTTCAAGCTGCGTCCCCGGAAAACCGCAACTCTGGTGACGATCGCCACGGGAGTGATGATTGCAGGCACCACCCTGGGCATCTTATTTGCCACTAGCGAGCCCTTACGGCGAGGCATATTTGCATACGATCGAACCCTCAAAAAACTCAGAGCCGCCCGCCGAGAATTAAAAGAAACTAGAGTCCAAAAGATTCATGTAGAGACCCAGTTAGCCCAAGCGAGAGATCGGCACGCAGCGGCCCAACAACATTTAGATGAAATTAATCAGTCTTTGCAGGCAGCACTGGCACAACAAGGGGTTACGGAAGTGAAACTGGCGCAAACTCAAAACCAACTGGGTCAAGTCACAGCCAATTTTGAGCAAACCCAAAGCCAACTTCAGGATGTCCTGAGCAAGTTTAAGCAAGCTCATGCTCAACTGTCAAGGGTTTCTGGGCAAGTGGAAACCCTAGGGGCTGAAATCACTCAACTGCAAAGGGAACGTCAAGAATTGATCGGACAGCGGGATGAGGTGAAACGGCAAATTGCTGGATGGGGTCGAGCCGGGAATCGCTTCCCGACCCTCCCTTGAGGAACCGGACTTGCGATTTTCACCGCATCCGGCTACTGGGTACTAGGCCCTTTTCATAGGTAGACTTAATAGGAATTACTTCCGTTAGCCCTTGCCGCCTGTCTTTTCTTCCCTTTCCTGGTTTAGCGAGTGGTTGTTCTGATAACCGTTAGTATCACCATTTTCAAGTCAGTTTTACCAGTTATCCATACCTTATCCTCCACTTGCGTTTCGGATTAGTTCCGTGGCTTTTTAGGATTACTCATTCCAGCAGCTTCCTAGTATCACCGACCCACGTCAGCGCTGGCTACCCAGCATCATCTACATTACTGTAGATGTTATCCCAGGAATTACCCCGGGCATTCGCTTCTTGGGCCATCCCTCCCCCCGTGGCTTGCGCTTAACATCTAACTTGTCCTGATGGACAGCACACGAGAGGTTACTTCGTTCCCTAACAACATTTCGCGATACCTTTAGGTCCACACTATACCCCGGGAGCTATTTGAGTACTATATTAGCCAGAGTCTAAAACTAATACTAGCTACCATTTCCTTTTTAGGCCAGCGCATATAGCCTTATTTCGCTGGTTCCTTATAACGAGGCTTGCACATGTTTGCCTGCTCTAACCTTGGATATCTTTCCTAGCGGCGTCACCGGCTTAGGCTGCCAGTTATCCTACATTTGAGTCCTCGCTTAGCACCACGATGATGTCGCTTCGTAGCACCGAGGACCGGTGTCACCCCCGTACCTGGGGGGAGGGGAATTTAACCCCCATGCGGTCAGAGTTCCCGGCTAATGAAACCGGGCTAGCGTTCCGTGTTTGACCACGTTAGGCTAGAACGAATCGCACAGACTCAATCAAGCTATTGCCCAGCGGGACAGGGAAATTACTCAGCTAGACAAGCATATTGCCGAGCGCGACCAGATCATTGGCCAGCGGGACCAGATGATTGCCGATCGCGACCAGATCATTGCTCAGCTAGACGGCAAAATTGCCCAGCGGGACCAGATGATTGCCGATCGGGACGATATCATTGCTCAGCGGGAACTGCGCCTGAAAGGATTAGAAACCGAGCAGTCCTTTCTGGAACGGCAAGTTAACATGCTGCAACAATATTATCAGGAATATCAAGAGTTGCGTCTTGGCAATGTCGCCCTGCGACGAGGTCAAATTCTTGCTGATGGGGTCGTGCGCATCCTCTCACCTACGGCAGCTAAAGACGCCGTAGACCACCTGTTGCGCCAAGCTAACAAAGCTGCTATCTCTCAGGTGACTTACCCCCATGGCAATGCCGCTGTTGACGAACAGGTGATTCAAATTACTCAAGCCGAAGTTGAGCAATTGACTAATAGAATTAGTAATGGAAAAAACTATGTGGTGCGCATTCTTTCAGCGGGTAACTACGTGCGCGGAGAGAATGCTGTGCGCGTCTTTGCCGATATAGCACTTAATAAAATCGTATTTCTGACTGGCGAAGTGGTGGCTTTCGGTTCTGTTGATGCTTCGAGAATGAGTGAAGATGAAATCCTGCAACGCCTAGATTTGCTGATGGCATCTTCTAAATTCCGCGCCCGCCGTGCTGGTATTCTAGGTACTACCATCCAAATTACCGATGGCAGCCCTAAAACTCTGGTACAGTTTATTGAACGGCTGAATGATTATCAAAAACTACTGGAAATTCAAGCTGTGGCAGCAGAAGTGACCTATACCGCTGGACCCCTGAAAATCGAACTTGTCGCTATTAGAGATGGCGAAGTCCTGTTTCGTACTTAAACTAACATGGCTGCGCCACGCTGCGCGAATGGCTGCGCCACGCTGCGCGAACAGAAACCTGGTTTATAGATATCTTGAATAATTTATACCCGCTATATGCTCAATAATTATCCTCCAACTTCCCCCCATCAATCAGTGATTTTGGGTTTCGATCCAGGATGCGATAAGTGCGGGATCGCTGTCATGGCAGACGACGCCCAAGTCTATTATCATCAAGTTGTCCCCGCTGCTGAGGCGATCGCCACTATAGATCGCCTGCTTCATCAATATCCCGTCTCTTTGCTAGTAATGGGCGATCGCACTACTGCTAAAGCTTGGCAACAGCAGATTAACCGCAGTTTATCCCAACCACCCCCGATCGTTACTGTCGATGAGCACTACAGTAGTCTGGAGGCACGCGATCGCTACAGGCAAATTTACCCTCCCAAAGGACTAAATCGCTTAATTCCCCAAGGCATGCGGCAACCACCCCGTCCCGTCGATGATATTGTTGCTATTATTTTAATTGAACGGTACATTGCTAATCGTTAGTTGTTAGTTGTTAGTTGTTCATCGACCATTCTCCATTCTCAAATTTGAGCGCGGATAGTGAAAGAATAATCTCTTCCAGGTTCAAGCTGATAATCCTGCTGTTCTAAAAACCGAGATAAAGGTTCTTGAATTAAAGCACGTCCCAAAGAAGGCTTAACATACAATTCTCCCCTGCTAAAATGCCACTGAAACTCCCACTGATAGGACTCAGCTATCACTTCGCCTTCCATTTTTCCTTGCATCCAGGATTGTGATAAGACCCGGACATAAGCGGTGGTTTCCGGTAAACGTCGAGAACTCATTTAATCTTCTCTGCGTACACATTGCAGTATTTCCTGGTGCTGCATCTCCTGGCCGCGCTAATCGTACATGCATAGGAGATGCAGCGCGCTAATCGCACAAAAGAGGAGATACCGCGCGACCATTGTAGAGACTCATCGCCTTTTCAACTCCCTGTCTGAGACTTAATTCCACCGCATCGACTGCTAACTGGATTACCTCTGACATTAGCTGAGTTTCCGATGGAGAAAATTTCCCTAACACGTGAGAAATGGTATTCTTGTCACTGGTGGTGCGATTGCGCTGCGCGCACGCTACGCGAACGGAAGGACTGCCGATGCCAATCCGCAGGCGGGGAAAATTTTGGCCTCCTAAATGGGCGATCGCGCTTTTCATGCCATTATGGGAGCCAGCGGAACCTGACAGGCGCAGGCGCATCCTCCCTAAGGGCAGATCCAGATCATCATATATTACTAGTACCGATTGCGGTGGCAGCTTATACCAATCTATCGTCGCTCTGATGGCCTGTCCCGATCGATTCATATAAGTCTGGGGCTTCAGCAAGCGGATTTTGCCCCCTGGGGCCAGAGTGGTTTCCCCGTACATCCCCTGAAATCGCTTATTTTCCGATAGGGAAATCTGCCAGATCCGCGTCAAGGCATCGACAACATCAAAACCGACATTGTGACGAGTGCGATCGTACTTGGATCCAGGATTCCCCAAACCGACGAGCAGCTGGGGAATCACTAAAGTTTTAGCACCGGTATCTTCTGCCATTTATCCTGGTTCATTCGATGTCCTCCGACAGGGCGAGCGGTCTCCTGGGGCGAGGTATGTCCCGGGAGCGCTAATCGCACAAAAGGGGACATACCTCGCGCTAATCGCACAAAAGGGGAGACACGCGCTAGTCGCACTACCCGTCGGACATCGAAGCCTTATCTGAGGCGGAGGCTACCACTTCTTTTGGCTGGGACTCCGATGATTCGGGCCCTGCAGCTTGCTCGATTTGCGCTGCTTCCCGTTTAAACTCGGTCTCGAACTCCTTGGAGGCCTCCTGGAAGCCTCTGATCGCTTTTCCCATGCTGCGACCGATTTCTGGCAACTTTTTCGGACCAAATATCAACAGCGCCACCACCATAATTACCGCTATTTCCGGCAGACCCATGCCAAAAATGTTCATCTGTACTTCCTCCTGAGAATGCTATGCTTTCAAAATAACCCGGGCGATCCGATCGCCCTGACAAAAAGTTATCTCGTTCCCAGATCTCTGTCTGAGAACGAGAGTCGAACTCTTTAGTACCGACAACTAGCCGCTTATTTGCCCAAGCTGGACCAATCCACCTGCAGTCCCTCAAGGATCAGTGAGGAATTGTAGATTTGCAGGATAATCAGCAAAAACACGAAAAACAGCAGCATAAACACGCCCATCAGCGGGGTGGTGCCCCAACCGGGAGTCACTTTGCCGTACTCGGAGTTCAGCGTTTTGAGAATATCTCCTAATCTGGTTTGTTGTGCCATTGGTCTCAATCGTCCCTCTCAAATGAGATTGGTGTAACTTTTTGTAATATTATAGATTATACTCCTTAATTTTTTATTGAGCGCATGGAAATCGCAACTGTTGTGACTATTTCGATCGCCGTCGTTCTGATCTGCATCACCGCCTTCTCAATCTACACCGCTTTCGGGCCCCCGTCCAAGCAATTGGACGACCCCTTCGAGGACCACTCCGACTAACAGTGTTGACTGGTGACTGGTAACTGGCAAAAGTCTTGTCCCATCCTGGTTGGGGTTTTCTGCTGAGTCTGACCCCTTATCTTGCCTCCCACCCATGATTTTCTCTCGCACCAGCGGTTGACCAGACCAGGATAATGTCAATGCATATATAAATTCACAATTGACCACTGACCACTGACCACTGACTACTGACAACCCACAACTGACAACTATTCCTGCAATTTTTGACCACAAAACTGACAATTTTACCAGGCCCGATCGACATCTGACCAGATTCTGGCGATGCAGGCAACTGCACGGGTCGTTCTAACAGATCCACAGGCTGGGCAATTCCTAGATCTAAATCACTCCATAATACCATATCGGCATGTTCTCCGTGACATTCATAACAGCGGATAATTCATTCGCAGGGGTTATCCTCGGATTGTTTGAATGCCATCGAGACCAGATTTTCCACCTGTAAGTCCAAAAACTGACCGACGGCGGGCAGCTTTTGGTCAGAAGCAGCGCACATCCGCGCTACTGTGGAAACCGACCCTCAAGGTCAATGGGTATTCATTTGCGACCAATTGAATACCCATAAATCCGAAACCCTGGTTAAGCTTGTTGCTCAGTTGTGCGGCATTCAAGAGGAATTGGGAAAGAAGGGAAAATCCGGCATTCTTGAAAATATGGCTTCCCGTGCGGCATTTTTGGAGAATCCAAGCCATCGTATCCGTTTTGTTTATACCCCCAAACATTGCTCATGGCTCAACCAGGTGGAAATGTGGTTTGGTATTTTGACCCGCCGGTTGCTCAAACGCGGCAACTTCACGTCCCTTGAAGAACTCAAACGTCGCATTCTTGCATTCATTAAGTTCTTTAATGATACCTTGGCAAAACCCTTTCGCTGGACTTATATCGGTAAGTCGTTGCTCATCTGAGTTATTGGAGTTATTTGCAGCGTGGTGTACTAGTTAGAGTAGCCAAAGCGACGCAAGAACCGCCCTCTTGCCGCAGGATATCCAAAACCTGCACTACATCAGAGTAAATCGCCGTTTTCGACGCATACAAGACAATCAATCCCCGAGAATACTGGACCCGATAGCGACGCAATTTCTGGCGCAACTCATCGGGTGTCAGCACAAGGTCTTGTTCCACGTAGGTTTGACCCGCAGCATCAATAGTGACAATCAACATCTCTTGCATCTGAGAACTGCCCGTACTAGCCTTGGGAATATCGATAGTAATTGCCTGTTGACTCGTCAAGCTCACAGCTGCTAAGATGAAAAATGTCAAAATGCAAAAGATGACATCAATCAGGGGAATAATCTCAATCCGGACATCTTCACCTGGTAAATCCTGATTAATCTTCATTAGTTTTCCTCTCCATAGCAGACCAATGCTGGCGGTAAATCAACTCTAATTCGCTTCCCGCCCTGCGAAATAGCTTCACCTGAGTAAACAGCAAGCCGCCAAACAGCCGATAGAAAGCTAGGGCGACGATCGCCACTACGAGGCCAGCGGCAGTACTAATCAAGGCTTCGCCAATTCCCAGGGTAACGCCAGCTGTCGAAGCAGTGCCCAAGTCACCAATTCTAATCTCGCCCAGGGAGTTAATCAAGCCTAACACTGTACCCAACAATCCTAACAGGGGAGACAGGGCAATTACGGATTATAAGGATTTTTCGCCCCGCCGCATGGATGCTAATTCATCATCTGCTGCTGCTTCCAGTGCGATTTTAAATACTTCTGGTTCGATATTTTCTAACCGCAAGGGGGTATAGAGAAACCGGCCGATCGGCTGATTACTGGCCTGTCTGGCAATCTCTGGGGCAAAGTCCCATTGTTGACGGGCAGCACGCAAAATTTGTTCTATAATCAGTTTTTCTTTGGTTAAGACAGTAGCCCAGAACCACAGCCGCTCAATTATTGTACTCAGGGCCAGGATCGATAGGAACAGCAATGGTACCATGGTCAACCCGCCCTTTTCAAACAGTTCTGTAATTATGATGATTTGTTGTTCCATCTAGATTCCTCTGGTCATCCGGCTGGGTTGCTTCTCTTTAAGATTCTAGAATTGTCTTATACCATTTGCTAAACTTCGCTGTCAGCCCGCCGGGGGTTGCAAACCCAAACGCTTTTAGCTAAAGTCGGTTTTAACCGACTAATACCATAATCTTCCAACTGATTGTAGCATTGTTTTGATAAAATGGAATTAGTCTGGTTTCGGTAAATATGGTAGGATATCCATACTGGTAGAGGCTCCTTAATCTTGTCACAATTAAGATAAATGGATGAGCAAGCATGAAAAACTCGATCAAATCAATTTACAACTGGTACCGCAACACCCTGCGCCATCCCAAGTACCGCTGGTGGCTGCTCCTGGGCACTCTCGCTTATATTTTCTTTCCCTTTGACATTTCCCCGGATTTGTTCCCCCTTATCGGTCAAATTGACGATGTGGCGATCGCGGTATTGCTGGTCTCGGAAGTTTCTCAGATGCTGGTAGATTATATTAAATCTCGTCAGCCCGATCAGAACAGTCCAGCTGCTGAAGAACCAGAGACCACCGGCACCACGGTAGATGTAGATGCGATGTCTGTAGATTAGCTGCGATATGAAACAGCTGATAATATCATACTCCTCTCTTAATGCAATACTCCGGACAAAATTAGGAGGCTATGGCCCCGTAGGCAAGCAGGTTCTGGTAGTTCCTTCGATGTCTCCTGGTACTACATCTCGTGGGAGCGCGGTTGAGGACTACCCACGTTTCGGCAGCATGCTAAAAGCACAACTGGTGGCGAGACATCTTTGTGAGATTTAATCTTTCCTTGACTCCTCCAAGGAAATAAATAAGTTCATGCATATGCTCTGTGAAGCGCCTTTAGAGGAGGCAACTCAAGAAAGCTCAACTCCGTGGCTGTGTCCCTTAACATGCATGAGACGATAGTATCTCATGCCTGTTAAGGGACACAGGTTGCTGGCCCTTGACTGTTGTCTTGCTGTTTTGGCTTTCCGGACTGGCCGTGAAAGATATCTCTGCTCCTTGCTCTTGTCCCAGGGTCCATGGCTGCGCCACCCATGGCTTTGTTTTGAGGGATGTTTAAGGTGTTACTTGTCATATCGACTCACTGATAATGGCTTGCTCTGTATTATAACATTGGCTCTACCTTCGTTCCCAGTATAACTACTTTGGCAATAACGGGACTTTGAGAAAAAATAGGCGTAAAATGGCATCAAACCCTTTCACAGAGCCACATAAGGGTCGAGCTGGTCTCGAGGGACGACCCTCAGGGTTTCAGCCATTTGATACCCTTCGACGTAAAACCCACACCCCCTAAGCTAAGAAGCCGTTTTTTGCCTGAGAAAATCTCAAAGTTCCGATAAAGGCAGCAATGCCCACCCCGATTGTACTGCCTATCCCGATCAGAGAGGGGATGGGTGCATCTGGTATGAAAGCTGCAGCGATCGTTTCATCGGTAGTGTCGTAGGTTGGGTTGAGGTACGAAACCCAACCAGGTGAAGGCGATCTTTACCCAACATGGAAGGGCGATACTGCTGCGCAGTCGCTGCGCGATCATATGAGGCCGGGCACAGAAACCACGGGCGATCGCATGGGGTCGGAGCAAAAATAACATTGGCGATCGTAAATGGATGCGATCGCGTGGAAGCCAGAAACCGGGTTTATGTGGCAACCTGCCTGCGCAGGCTAAGATAGCAATATTGGGGCGATCGCAGGTGGTAAGCAGGTGGTGAGCAGATCTGAGAAAGGGGGCGATGGCCGGTGGTTAGTTCGCAGCAGGTGAAAACCTGCGGCTACTCCGAACGAAGCAATTGTCCCTCGCGAGGGTAGCGTGGCAACCTACCGGCACGGGCTAAGATCGGAGAAAGGGGCGATCGCAATCGGGCAGAAAGCTGCACAACATTCATCGGAATAATTTTTTGTTATAATTGAAGAGCAATCCAGTAGGATAAGAGATCGTGAGTGAGAGACTAGACAGAATTGAAGCAATCCTAGAGGGGATGGCAGTTCAAATGCAAGCTGATCGCCAAGAGATAGCAGAGTTAAGGAATACCACTACAGCTCTGGTCCAGACAGTAGAGATATTTCAGCGCAACTTTGAGGTCATTCAGCGCAACTTTGATGCAAATGAACGCAAATTTGATCGAATGATGACTTATATCACAGGTCTGCAAGTCGAAAACCGTCGGATTTTAGAGCGGGTGCTTGGTCCAGATTTCGATAAATAATGTGAATTAGGGGGGATCGCTCGCAGGGGTTTGCAGGTTAAAACCTGCGGCTACACCGAACGAAGCTGGCCTGTACATGCTAAGATCGGACTTGAATGCTAAGGTAAAGCCCTGCTTATAGAAATGTCTGATGTATTTTTGTAAAAATCAACTCCAAAAGAGCTTGACAATGCCAGAATTTAGGTTATGATAAAAATATGGCGTTGCTCGACTGGGAATAAGCGAATTTCCTGTGGAGATGCAAGCTAGCTGTAATAAAAGAACATAGAAGCACGGGAAAGGCAAAATGGCAAAGCGCGGCAAAAGGCAAAAACAAAAAGTGGGCAGGAGAGCAAAGCAAGTTAACTCTAAATTAGGAGATTCTCAATTAATTTATGAGGCAGTTGTCCATTACCAAACAAGAAAGGTAAGGGAAGCAGAATAGATATGTTTTGACATACTCGGGCAGGAACCTAACCATGCAGATGCGCTTCACATACTAGGGGATATCGCCGGCGCTCGGGGCCAGTACGATCGGGCGCTCGGATTATACGAGCAGTCCCTAGCCTCAAAGGGCAAAAATAGTTATAAATCACATAATAACATAGGTCTAGTCCTAGAAAAACAGGGCAAGATAGATGAGGCGATCGCCCATTACCGGAAGGCCATCAGCATTGACCCGAAGCAGGGCGCGCTCCACAGTAACTTAGGAAAGGCCCTGTACCGGCAAGGGAAAATTGCGGAAGCGATCGCATGTTGGCAACGGGCGCTCGGCCTGCGCCCAGATGACCCGAAAGCTCATAATAACCTGGGAATGGCTCTGGAAAGACAGCTAGAATATGACCGGGCGCTCGAGCATTTCCAACAGGCGCTCGCCTGCAAACCGGACGATGCAGAAGCTTATGACAATTTGGGGAGAGTCAAGGAAAAGCAGGGAAAATACTCAGAGGCGATGGCCTATTATCAGCAGGCGCTCGCCCTGGACCCGAACAGGGCCGACATTCATAATAATATCGCCTATGTCTTAGACAGACAGGGAAAGCTTGAGGAGGCGATCGCTCACTTTCGCCAAGCGGTCAGCCTCAACCCCAAGGGGGCAGAATATAATAATAACCTCGCTCTTGCCCTACAGAAGCAGAAAAAATTACCAGAGGCCATAGGTTACTACCAGGAGGCAATCCGCCTCAAGCCCGACTACGGCCAAGCTTATAGTAACCTGGGGACGTTATTGCAAAGCCAGGGGCGACTGACAGAGGCGATCTCCTATTACCAGCAGGCCATCAAACTGGAACCGAACTCGGCTGAAGTTCATAGTAACCTGGGCAGTGTCAATTACGAACAGGGAAATATTGCAGAGGCGATCTTCTATTGCCAGCAGGCCCTCCTGCTGGAACCGGACTCGGCTAAAGTTCATATTAACCTGGGCAGTGTCAATTACGAACAGGGAAATATTGCAGAGGCGATCTTCTATTGCCAGCAGGCCCTCCTGCTGGAACCGGACTCGGCTAAAGTTCATATTAACCTGGGCAGTGTCAATTACGAACAGGGAAATATTGCAGAGGCGATCGCCAGTTACCAGGAGGCGCTCGCCCTGCAGCCAGACGACGCGGAAGCTCACAAAAGCCTGGGCGCGTTACTGCTACTCTCGGGAGACTTACAACGGGGTTTTGCCGAGTATGAATGGCGCTGGCAAATTCCGAAATTTGTCCGAGAAGAGATTAGGCCATCGAGCTCTAAACCTCTGTGGCAGGGGGAAGACCTGGAAGGACGGACGCTCTTAATCACTCGCGAACAGGGTTTTGGCGATATGATTCATTTTATTCGTTACGCCAAAGTTGTGAGGGAACAGCAGACAGGGGGCGGTCGGATCCTAGTTACCTGCCGAGAACCTTTGCTTAGATTATTTAAGTCTATTCCCGATATCGAACTGCTAATCGCGGGCAGTGCAGCACTCCCAGATTTTGATGTCTGGGCCCCGATAATGAGTTTACCCTATATTCTGGGGACTACTTTAGAAACTATTCCGGCCCAAGTTCCTTATTTGCATGCAAGGGAAGGAGAAGCGCTAAAGCGCTTACTACGAACGTCGGATAAATTTAAGGTGGGTATTGTTTGGGCCTCAAAAGCAGACCATCCTAACTCTCGGAAGCGTTCCTGCGATCTAAATCACTTTTTGCAACTGCTGTCTCTTCCCCACATTACTCTCTACAGTCTCCAAAAGGATTTCCCCCAACCCCCCGAACTCCAAGACAACAAAAATATTATTTTCCTCGGAGAACAGTTACATGACTTTGCCGATACTGCTGCGATTATCCAAGCATTAGATTTAGTGATTACTGTCGATACCTCTGTTGCCCATCTCGCTGGCGCCTTGGGTAAACTAGTCTGGGTTCTCCTACCTTTTGTCCCTGACTGGCGCTGGATGTTGCATCGTGCTGACAGTCCGTGGTATCCTACCATGCAACTGTTCCGCCAACAGAAACTCGGAGACTGGTCGGAGGTGTTCCTGGCGGTCCAAAGGGCGCTAGAGTCATTAGTGTTTACTACGAACCGAGTTCAGTAAAAGAAAATGGAATTGTTAAATAGCGCCCTCAAAGATCGCCAAGCAGGCAGTTAAAGCAGGAAATGCTACCGGCGTATAGGGGAGAGCTAAAAGTTTCGCTCAATGGAGCCAGGGAACAAAGTCTCTGTGATTTCATTGTAGTTAATTGAAGTTTACCAGGATGGGGAAAACCTCAATGCCCCGAGCCTGCCCGCTGCGCTGGGGCGCGCAGCGCATGCGATGCCTTCCGGGTTTTCGCCGTGCGTTCAGAAGGCATCGTAGGTTGCCTGCGTTGCATCCTGATTTTTCCGGAACGGTAGGCATCGAAAGGGCGATCTAATTGAAACCTCCGACCCTCTACCTCCTACTTTGGCAATCTTCTGAGAGATTCGCCGCCCCTAAAGCGTCTTAGATTTGTCTGCATTGCGCCGATAATCCCCCGGCTTTGCACAATCACGGGATGATAGGCATATTTGCAAAAGCTTGAAATCTAGACTATAAGAGACTGGCGTTGCATAATCACGGGATGATGAGTCTCTTTGCATAAGTTTTAAACGTATACTATAAGCCACTTTTAGTTATGTGCAAACAATGGCATCATCCTGAGATTGCCTCATTTATACTCTGGCAATTACATGCACCCGTGTAGTTCCCATGTCGATACCCTCTCTGGTTCTGTACCAATCTAGCTAGCACAGGTTCATCATTGACTAAAGCAGGCCAAATCCAGGGCCATGTTTTGCCGATCTAGGGCCATTTTTTGCCGATTCAAGGCCATATTTGGGCTAAACTGAATTTGGGATGAGCGATTTAAGGCTAGCTATTGGTATAAAAACATGTATTAGCAAAAATGGGTCGAGTTTAATATAAACATTGCCATGTATTAGCAAAAATGGGCCTAGTTTTGGCTAAAATAAATTTGGTTAGTTCGACATACTAAAAAGGCTGATAGCCTTACCAGCCTTAGCTTATAAAATCTGGCGAGCTTCGGAATATTCTTAATAAGAAGTTACGGTTTATAATTTCCAGCTCGACCCCTAATCCTTGTATGAGTCGTAATGTACAACCGGTGAAACCAGGCGCTCTACACCAGCCCCAAAAGCGGTGAGGGCTAATGCAACGAACTGCGGGCTTATAGAGGAGACCTAAGTACATCGCAAAATAACGTTTGGGAACAAAGTAACCCTCGTGGTGCTTTCCAACAGGACCAGTCAGATGTGAAGCGCACGTGGGGAAGGATAGCCTAAGAAGCAAATGCCTAGGGTAACTGAGTCAGATGTTCGGAGTGCATCTCAATTAGGGAACCTCATAGTAATAATATTGAAAAAGCCCAAAAAAATTTCGGTAGAACACTTAACAGTCAGAAGGAAAATGATCTAAGGTAGTAAAAGGCGAGTAAGGCTAGGTTAGGCCCTAAGCCATAAGCTCGAAACCCAACGAGGATAATCACTAATAAAGCACATGGAGGAATCTTATGGCTGAATTTCACGTTAACACAGAAGCACAACTCTCCAAAGCGATTACCGCTTCCAAGAATAACGGTAAGGCAGATACCATTAACATCACGGGAGATATTACCCTGACGAAGTTGCTACCCCTTATTGAAGAGGACGTCCAGCTCACGATAAATGGGGGCGACAACACCATTGATGGCAACAATCAACACCGGCTGTTCTTTGTCAGAAGCGGTGTGGTCAATTTCGATGACCTGATCTTTAGCAACGGCCGGGCCCAGGGAGGCGATGGCAACGGCGGGGCGGCAGGCCTGGGCGGTGCCATGTTTGTCTATGACGGGAAGGTCAAGGTGACCGGTAGGGCGACCTTGTGGTTTCAAACAGCAGCTTTAACAGCAATAGCGCTCGTGGTGGCACTGGCGAGAACCCCGGCAAAGGTCTGGGGGGCGCCATTTTCGCCCTGCACACCCTCACCAATAGGAACGGGAACAACCAGGGCATGCCCAACACCCTGCCGACCGTAACCCTCTTAAATGTAGGGTTCTCGGGCAATAGCGCCGCTAATAGTGATAAAAAGCCCACTCCCAAGTCAATCACCTCGGGCACAATGGTGGACAGTGACGACCTGTTCGGCAACCACATCGAACGCACGAGTAACCCCTTTATCAACCCCAACACCCTTATCGACCCCAACACCCTCCAGGACGCTCGCCTGATCGATTTCTTTCGGAAAGTGAATAAAGACATCGATCGCCTGATCGATCTCCTGACGGGGACGTACAAGGGGGAACAAGTGGCAGGTCCAGAAGAGAAAGACGTGTCCTTTCGGAAAAAGAATGAAGACATCTTCATGAACAAAGACTTTTACCAATCCAGTGTTTTCGACCATCGCATCAATGGAAAGGACGATTTCATTGATGGCACCTACAAAGGATCGGGGTTTGAGCGAAGCTTCCTGAAGACATTGTCGAACATGCGATCGGGCTCAGATTCCGCGATTAACGACCATGAGCTTGATCCCCTTAATGGAGATGATTTCTTTGCCATGATAGAGAACAGCAGGGCGATCTAGTTGAAAGATCCGACTTTTACCTCCTACTTAGGCAATTTTCGGCGATGGGGGCTCTTCAGGTTCCGAAAGGGAGAGTGGGAAAGTGATTTCCCACTCTCCCCCTAATCCTGTCAGTAATGAGTATAACCACCTACAACTGACCCCCCACAACTGACCTCCCACAACTGACAACTAACATTAAAGAGAACTTTCCAGGGCGGCGGCCACCACCCGATGATCTTCATCCTTCATCATATAGCTAATAGTAGACTTAGCTTGAGGGTGGTCAAATTTTCTCAGGGCCCGGGCAACTCTGGCCCTAATGCGCCATTCCGAAGAACTCACCAGGGGCAGGAGTTGCTGCAATACCTCAGCTTGCTTATTCCCGCCAGCTAGCACCCCAAATCCATCAATTGCGGCTTCTCGGACCGTGAGGTCTTCCCCTGCCAGACCGCAAACGCAGACATCTAATAGTTCTTCAGGGCAGGGCATTTCGCAGAATGCGGCCATAATGCTGCGCCGCACCAACCAGTGGTCGTCCTGGTGAAATGCCAGCACCAGATGAGATGCGGCTATTTTCCCAAACATGGACAGGGAATTGGCAGCTTCCGCCCGCACATTCGGGTCTCGATCGCACTTCATCAACTCCAGCAAAGCGATAAAAGACTCCGGTGTCTGCTGGCGCCCCAGTCCCATTGCCACAAAGGAACGCACCAGAAACTCTGGATCTCGCAGTTTGCTCCGCAGCAGGGGGACTGCTTGCTTGGGGTTATAACCTCTCAGTTGGGCGATCGCCTTGAGGCGATCGGTCGAATCTGCGCTCGACAGAGCTGCTTCGATTTTTGATATATTCATAGCACTATGGTGTTTTTGCTTGATTTTTCTAAATACTTTAGCAATCGGGGACAAGATTTGGGAACATGGTATCAGGCTACCCTTGAGAAAGCGAAGATTATGTCCGAAACTACCCTTACACCGGCATCTGCCGAAGAAATTGCCGAAGTGATTGCCGAGTTGGAGCAATATCGCCAGCGAATTATCGACGATAATCTGGAAATGGCTAAACAGATGAAACTACCCAAGAAACTGGCATTGGCCCAGCTGGAGAAACATCCCGAAATTGCCAAAATTGATGCCAATCTGGAACGCCTCCGGTCCCAGCAAACTACAACTTCATCAACAACATAGTAACAGATCGTGGAAACCGAAGCACTGACGCCAGAGGCTAGGGACAGCTTGCTGGCACAGATCGACGCACAACTGGCTACAGGAACCTTTGACAGCAGCGACTCCCAGCTACTGCAACGTCTGGTGGCTGCCTTAGCAGACGAGCGGGGCATGGTCAGATTTGGCTTTGTCGAAGCATTTGGCAAGATCGGTAAACCAATGGTTCCTTTTTTGCTAGCAGGTTTAAAGCATCCTAATCCAGTAGTGCGGCGTTCTGCTGGCAAGGGTTTAGCCAAAATTGGCGACCCCCAAGCAATTCCCTCTCTGATTCAAACCTTACTCTATGATGCCGATACTGTTGCTCGTAGTTCGGCAGCCGGTGCTTTAGCAAAAATGGGCCCGGAAGCGGTGCGGGCCCTGCTGGATGTTTTAGCTGGAGATTACCCGGAAACGGCAAAAGGTCACGCAAGCTGGGCGATCGCCTTTATTGGACCATCCGCCCGGGACTCACTGTATGGGGCGATCGACTCGGACTCTGCTGATGTCAGAACTGCCGTAGTCGGGGCGATCGCCAATATTGTGCAAGCAGAGACTGACGAACGGGCCTTAAAAATTTTGCTAGCAGCCTTAACAGACTCTTCCGAACAGGTGCGTGCCGAAGCTGCTACAGCTTTGGGAAGCGTCGGGCATCGACCGGCGGTTACACAACTAATTAACTTGCTAACAGACGATAGCAGCGAAGTCAGGAAAGCCGCAGCTTTGGCCTTGGGCAAAATCGGCGATGTCGCTGCCATTGTACCTCTGCAAGCCAAAATCGGTACTAGCGTCCAGTCAGAAAGCCAAGTTTTTGCTGTCGCCATTGCTCAGATAGAGAGGAAGAATTACGATGACGAATGAATTGTCCGAACAGGTCAAACAACTAATAGCTAAAGCCAAAATTGTCAGCCTTGATAGTTGGCAAGCAAATTATCCCCAAGTAGTAATAGAAATCTTCCAAAAGGCAGATAATGAAGGTCGATATCTCACTAATGGGGAGTTAGAACAGATTCAAACCTTAGTACCAGAAAAAGCGACTTTGGTAAAGATCGCCCAATTGCTGCGCGATCGCTCATCAGAAATTGTAGATGAATCCCGGGAAAAAGTATTAGCAGCATTTCCCGACATTACCAAACCAGGGGGAGGACTGTATCCTGCCAAACGGGCAGAAAATTGTTGGCGAGACTTCTGGCATTTTCTGCGCTGCATAACCTATGGAATAGCTGGCGGCAATCCCCATTATACCAGTACAGAAGGGATGCATTATATGGAATTATTGTACCAAGAGTTGCGCGTGCCTCTGGATGCAATGGTAGTAGGATTAGAAGCAGTCAAAGCGGCCAGTAAAGAGCGGGTACAGCCTGGGGAAGGAGAAGCGATAGGGCCCTATTTCGATCATTTAATTAATCATCTGAGACAGTTCCAGACAGCAGAAAATCGGGAGAGAATGTCTAAATTTACATATTTCTTTGATTGTTGTGTAGGGAAATGGGCAACGGAAAGGACATACCATTATCTGAGCGATCAGAAAGTAGAGCGATCGCGCACGTAATTTCATATCGAAGCCTTGCCAAAGGCGGGTAAGGTGAAAGTGTTAGAACAGAATCAACAGGAGATGAATCCGAACATTGAAAACCTGTGCGGATATCATCTGGCTTTTGATACAGTTTCCGAAAAGGGCGATCGGGTATCCCAGTCACTGAATATGCTATTCGTGCCGACTCGGGAAACAGAACAGATAGTAGAAGGAGATTATTTGCGCGATCGGGCCTATGAAGAAGCCAAACAAATAGTAGCTCATTTTCGCTTTGACAGTAGCAACCTATAACTGTTAATGACTACTTACTATACCCGGGTTGTATCCGTGGATTCGATTACACTGATCGACCCCAACTTAAGAATCCGCAAGATTCTCAACTACCAGCGTCCTCCAGAAGGTCAACCCCTAGAGAAGTTAGTCCTAGTGGGTTTTGGCGTAGAACAGAAAATCATCTAGCAGTTGTTAGACCAATTTTCTTTAGCGATGATCCTCCCAAAGGCTTATCTGAGCCGGACCTTTTTGCAAGGGGGGCTCAGATAAGCCCCCCTTTCGCAAGGGGGGGGTTGGGGGAGATCGGCAACAGGGTACTGGTAACTATCTGATCGCTCTACAGTATATGCCGGTACTACTCCAGCTCCCATTACCCCTAGCTTACGTAGTTTACGGGGGATGCATGAGGAGGAACTCAGAGTTGGCCCCTGATGGCGATTCTGAGAGATTTCCAGTAGATGATTACATTATGTTAAGAAAATTAATAAATCTTAATAATCTAGGTGGTAGCAGTAGTGTATAAAGAGAAGGCAAGGGTATAAAGGCTGAAAAGATTTAGCTCTGTATACCAGAGAACAGGATAGTAAATGGGTGGAGAGGGCGAATAGTTAAGTTTGTTAACATTAGACTGCCCCCCATTCTCAGGAAAAGTAGTTGCTACCCAGGAGAGAGTATGGTATTTGGACCGGCATCGGAATTAGGTGTGGCCCTGTTTGAGGACACAGAACCAGTAGAGCTATGCTCAGGGCGCTCTGAGGAAGAAGTGGGAACGGTGATTCGCGCAGTGTACCGGCAGGTGTTGGGAAATGCCTACGTGATGGACAGCGAACGGCTGACGGTAGAAGAGTCGCAGCTGAAACTGGGCGAAATCAGCGTGCGGGAGTTCGTGCGTCAAGTAGCGAAATCAGATCTGTATCGTTCCCGGTTTTTCGACAGCTGCCCCCGCTATCGGGCAACGGAGTTGAACTTCAAGCATATTCTCGGTCGGGCCCCAAATAGCTACGAAGAGATGAAAGCACACAGCGCGATCTTGGATGGAGCAGGTTTTGAGGCGGACATTGATTCCTATCTGGATAGCGATGAGTATCAGAATGTGTTTGGGGAAGACATAGTACCGTTTTATCGGGGCTATAAAACCCAAACTGGTAAGAATATGGTTGGGTTTACCCATATGTTCCAACTCTTGCGCGGTGCTTCCAGCAGTGACCTGAAAGGGAATTTGTCGGGAAATGAACCACGGTTGAATAAGTACGTGATTCAAGCCATACCCACGGCTGTAATTCCGCCTTCGGGAGCATCGGATGGTTGGTCTTTCCAAGATCCAACTCTGGGGGCGCGGACCCGACATGGAGTCGGAGCAACTTCCGAAGGCAAGGTATACCGGGTGGAAGTCACTGCCTATAGCTCGCCAGGGGCAGTCAATCGCGTCTCGAAATTCCGGCGCAGTAACAAGGTGTATCTGGTGCCCTTCGATCAGCTGTCGAAAGAGTACCAGCGGATTCACCAACAGGGCGGTAAAATTGCCAGTATAACTGTTGTTAACTAGGATCCCCGGGCAAAAAAAACCTGTAGCAACGGGTAACGGGGGAAAGGTAAAAGTGATTTAGGAGGACGAATTTAAGAATGGCAAATGAAACGGAACTATGGCCCACAAGCACTCCCGAGGAAGTGCAGGCGACAATCCGGGCGGTTTACCGACAGGTGTTGGGAAACCCCCATGTGATGGAAAGCGAACGACTGGTAAGTGCAGAATCGCAATTGTCCGATCGTAGCATGACGGTGCGGGAATTTGTCCGGGCAGTGGCAAAATCAGATTTCTATCGCAGCCGGTATTTTGAGAGCTGTGCGCCCTATCGGTTCGTGGAGTTGAACTTCAAGCATTTGCTGGGACGGGCCCCCCTGTCACAAGCAGAACTGTCGGAGCATATCCAGATATGCATTAATTCGGGCTACGATGCGGAAATCGACTCCTATATGGATAGCGAAGAATATGAGGCCAGGTTTGGCGAGAATATCGTACCTTACTATGTCGGGGCGATCAGCCAGGTAGGGCAAAAGCAAGTTGGCTATAACCGCACTCTGTCCCTGGTGAGGGGTTGGGCAGAAATTGATAGTGCCACGGAATCATCTCGTTTGGTAGAAGCAGTGGCAACTAATGGTACGACGGAAATCCCGTTGCAGCCAAGTGGTCGCATAGCAGCTTATGCAGATGCCACGGAAAAGATGTTCAAAATTGTGGTGAAGGGGGCGAAATTTGACAGTCCTCGTCGTCGCAGCACAACGGAGTATATCGTGCCGGGCAGCAGGATGTCGCCGCAAATTCAGCGGATAAATCGCACTAGCGGCACAATTGTCAGCATCACAGAAGTGGCGTAAAATTGGTGGGACTAGCAAAAGGCTCCTAGTCCCGCAGTTGGTTAAATAAAGGTCAACCTGATTGAAGGCAGGAGAAGATTGAATGTTTCTATGGGCTGTTGAAAATCCCCCGATCGAACTGCGACCGAATGCAACAGAAGAGGATTTGCAAACGGTGCTCAGAGCGGTATACAGGCAGGTGCTGGGAAATGAGCACTTGATGGACTGCGATCGCCTAACGAGTGCAGAATCATTGCTGCGGAATGGCGACATCACGGTGCGCCAATTTGTGAATGTGGTGGCGAAATCAGAACTGTATCAAGAACTGTTCTTTCACTCCAGTTATCAGTACCGTTTCATAGAACTAAACTGCAAGCATTTGTTGGGTCGTGCGCCCCGGGACCAGGCAGAAATATCTGAACATGTTCAGATATACAAGGACCAGGGGTATGAGGCGGAAATCGATTCCTATATCGACAGCGAGGATTATATTGAGAACTTTGGGGAGAACATTGTTCCCTACCCGCGCTCAATTAACAGTCAGCTGGGAATAAAAAATGTCGGCTTTAACCGGATGTTTGCCTTGCTGGGTGGTTTTGCAAGCAATGACAGTGATAAACAGGCGAAGCTCATTACCTCCTTGGGTGCTAACCTGTCTCCGGCCATCAAAGCACCGGCTGTTGGCAATGGGGCGGAATATGGCAACACGGGCAAACGCTTCCTGATTACCTATTCGACTTCAATGGCAGCGGCGCGGCTGAACAAGTTGAGCAAGGTGGAATCATTGGTAAGCTACAGTCAAATGTCTCAGGAAGTTCAGACCATTCATAAGCGGGGTGGGAAGATCCTGAGTATATTAGAACAGGTTTAACAAGTTGGGATAAGCAGTCAGTGGCAACCGCCACTGACTACAGGAAAAATGACTAAATAAGGAGGAAGATAAATGTCACTCTGGGTAACCTCAGAACCAACAGAATTAAGACCAGATGCAACAGAAGCAGATTTGCAGACAGTGATTCGGGCAGCTTACAAACAGGTGTTGGGCAATCAGCACGTGATGGAGAGCGAAAGGCTATCAAGTGCAGAATCGATGCTGCGAAATGGCGAGGTCAGCGTGAGCGGCTTCGTGGAACTGGTGGCTAAATCGGAGTTGTATCAAGAACTGTTTTTTAACAGTTCTTCGCCCTATCGATTCGTGGAACTAAACTGCAAGCATCTGTTGGGTCGTGCGCCTAAGGACCAGGCGGAAATTTCAGAGCATGTCCAAATTTATAACTCACAGGGCTACGAGGCAGAAATAGACTCTTACCTCACTAGCGAGGAGTATCAGTCCAATTTTGGCCAGAATATCGTCCCCTACCCGCGCAACAATAGCACCCAGCTGGGGATCGCGAACGTAGGTTTTAACAGGACGTTTGCATTGATGCGGGGGGACGCCACCAGTGATAGTAGTAACCAGGCGCAGCTAATTGCTGATATCGCAGCTGACCTCCCCACAAAGATTACTGCGGCTCCTGCTGGCTCTGGCACTTATAGCAATACTGGTAAGCGCTTCCGGATCGCAGTGGCAAAGGCGGGAACGACTCCTGTCTATAAGCAGAGCAACTTCGTCTATGAGGTGGCCTACGAGCAGATGTCTAAGAAAATTCAGAACATTCACAAAATGGGCAGCAAGATTGTCAGTATTACTGAAGTTGCCTAGCTAGGGGTACTGGCGATCGCACCCAGCCTGCCCAAAAACAGAAGTGACGATCGCCAGTTATCACAAATCAAGCGGTCAGGTTACGTTCTCACCATTAGGTAAATTAGAGGTACTGTGATATGGCAGGAATGAATACCACTGGAACTCCCAAGAAGAGCGAGTATGACGATCGCACAGTGGAGATAGAGGTGACGGGTGTATGTCGTCAAGATGTGATGCGGACGGGTAACTTTACGATGAAAGTTACTCACAGCCGTATGGTTGAGGCAATGCAGAACATTAACAGTCTAGGTGGTAAGGTGTCCAAGGTGACGACGGCGCCATCAACATAAACAAGGAAACAGATAGGAAACTCAAAGATGGCCTGAGCTTCCTATCTGGGAATGAGAGGGATGAAAATGTTAGGTGCGACAAAAGAGTCTGACTACAACAGTCGGATGGTGGAGGTAAAGTCAGAAGCAAACGCAAATCAGTTGAGGCGAAGAAAAAGAGCACGACAAAGACGAGTAAGTCGAAGAAATTGAAGCGGAAACCGAAATCCCAGAAATAATGGATATTAGGGAATTTGTTAAACTTTCGATCGGACGTTGGCGATCGCAGCGCAGCGGTCACAATTTGGCATTTAGCCATTTTGAAGAAGTGCGCTCGACTATTGATATAGTATCATTGGCAGCGTCGGATAGCTCTGTAATTGAGCTGTGTAAGTCCGCAGGCATAGATCCAGCAGCAGCAATTAGTCCCTTTAGCATGAGTTGGGAGGGCCAATCAGATTGGGATGAAGAGGAAACTATCGTAGGTAACTGCGTCCTGGTGCCAATCCCCGATCGGGATAACATAAATCAGGGGAAATTACTGCGATCGCAGGGATATGCGGAAACGATCGCCGCAGTAGGAGATTACTATTTTACCTCGGATGGCACTTTCGTCCTGCTGACAGAGTACGATCGGGCAGCAGCAGAGGAGAGAATCTGGTTTGCGACAGATAATCTCAGATTTAGAGTTTCTTCGATCAAAACCAGTGATGGAAAAGGTGTGGTAACGGCTTCCTTTGCCTCAGAGATTCGCTCGTTGTCGGGAAATTAATCAAGAGAAACGGGAAAAAATGGCGATCGCAGAGCAGAACAAGAGTAGTATAGTACGGGATATGAAGGCGCTAGCCTGTTGGATGGCGGGAGATTTTAGTAACGAAAAACAAGCCTATGATAACCCGATAACCTATGCACATATTCATATATTTTGGCGACCATTACCCTATGAATTTTTTGAGGGAATCGGATTTTATTCAGAGCAAGTTTATGACTACGATTTCTGGAGACCATACCGTCAGGGAGTCCATCGCCTAGTAGCTTTCAGCGATCGGATTTATATAGAAAACTACGGTCTGAAAGACCCGGTTCTATATGCGGGTGCAGCAAGGGAGTTAGATATTCTTAAAACGATTACGCCAGATGAGATTAAACGTCGCGAGCATTGTGGAATGATTTTCTGGCGGGAAGGGGAAATGTTTCGAGGTGCTGTGGAGGGTAAAAATTGTTTGATAAATAGAAATGGATGGAAAACATATCTGGTGAGCGAGGTGGAATTGACGGCAAAAACTTGGGTAAGTTTAGATAAGGGTATGGATGTGAATACCCACGAGCAAGTATGGGGCTCGAAGGCGGGACCGTTGAGATTTGAGAAACGGCAAAGTTTTGCTGAAGAAGTACCGCCGATGTATGAATAACTGTACTGTAATCTATTAGCAGCAAATGAGTGGAAGGGAGAAATGTTGCCGCCACAAGCAGAAAAAAAGATGCAAGCGTGGATCCGCAGTAGACATCTGATCAGTTCGGGAAACTTTTTTATCTTGGAAACGGTAGAATATCCAACAGTAGAAAGATTTACAGAATGCGTAGAGAGTTTAGGAGGAACTTTAATAACAGTCCAACCAATAGACAAAATATGGATAGGGGATCATAGAAAAGTGATTTTATATCAAGCGAAAGCGAGTTTACATACACCCTATCACGATTTAAAACAATACTGGTTCAAATATGGTGGTTTGAAGACAAGATTTGATCGACGTTGTTAACAGAGAAAGGGAGAGAAAAATGATCGGCAGTTTTATTAACCCAGTAATAACTAAAGCATCGGCATTAGGTGTCAGCTTGTTTGAAGAGACAGACACGATCGAGTTGTGGCAGTCCAGTTCAGAAGCAGAAGTGGAGACGGTGATTCGGGCAGTATACAGGCAAGTGTTGGGGAATGCTCATGTGATGGAGAGCGAGAGGTTAACCATCCCGGAATCCCATCTGCGCTCGGGGGAAATAAGCGTCAGAGATTTTGTGCGGGAAGTGGCGCTATCGGAAATGTATCGCTCCCGGTTTTACGACAACTGTCCCCGCTACCGCTCGATCGAGTTAAATTTCAAGCATTTGCTGGGTCGGGCCCCGGAAAGCTATGAGGAGATGTGCACTCATAGCAACATTTGGGATCGAGGCGGTTGGCAGGCAGAGATAGATTCCTATGTAGATAGTGAGGAATATCACGAGGCATTTGGGGAAAACAGAGTGCCGTTTTACCGGGGTTATAAAACCCAGACAGGCAAGCGGGTAGTTGGGTTTACCCATATATTCCAACTCTTGCGCGGTGCTTCTAGCAGCGATAAATCCAGTTTTGTGGGGACAAGGTCAAGGCTAAATCGGGCGATCGTCACCAATAATCCCAGCGTGATGATTCCCCTTTCATCCTCCTATGGGCGACCGACTGATGTCAATAAACTACTAGCTGATGTCCTAAAGCTGAAGCAACCAGCAATCGCGCCACCAACAAGTCGGCCAAAAATCCTATCAGCGGAGGTAGAAATAGCTCAATCCTGGCAAGGTCAATATCAATCATGGGAAGATCCAGAGCCAGTAGAGCTATGGCCAGGCCGATCGGAAACGGAAGTAGAAACGGTGATTCGGGCGGTATACAGGCAAGTTTTGGGGAATGCCCACGTGATGGAGAGTGAACGACTCACAGTCCCGGAATCACAGATAAAACTTGGGGAAATCAGCGTCCGTGAATTTGTCCGTCAGGTGGCCAAATCGGAGTTGTACAGGTCGCGGTTCTTCGACAACTGCCCCCGCTACCGGGCGATCGAGTTAAATTTCAAGCATCTGCTGGGTCGTGCCCCTGATGACTACTCGGAGACTTTCTATCACAGTAGCGTGCTGGATGCAGGCGGTTTTGAGGCGGAGATAGACTCTTATATCGATAGCGACGAGTACCAGGAAGCTTTTGGGGAAAACGTAGTACCGTTTTACCGAGGCTACAAAACCCAGACTGGCAAAAGGCTGCTTGGGTTTACCAACATGTTCCAACTATTGCCCAGCGTTTCGACTAGCGATAAAGCGGGTTTATCAGGAAATCTACCTCGGCTGAATCGGGCCCTGATTTACAATCATCCTACAGGCAAAGCCCCTGTCACGGATATCAATGCCTTGCTGGCTGAGGTGCTCAAGCCGAAGATCCAGCCCCAAGAAATTATCTCCAAAGCAGAACTGGCTCGCAAGCAAGCCTATCAAGCTTTGCAAAGCCAGTGTTCCGAACAAGAAACTGTGATTGCGACTTTACAACAACAGTTGGCAGAATTACGGGCAACTGCTACCATCGGAGCAGCCCAATTAAATAAGTGGCAGTCTTATAGCCCTTACTCCAATGGCGGCACTGGTTTGACCATAGGCCGACAACCGACGGCAACCGCCGCCCTACCAGAAAGTTATGAGGCTTTGCAACAGCAGTATGCAGTAGGGGAAGAGACGATCGCCTCTTTACGGGAGCAAATCTCAGACCAGCAGCGCTTGGCCGCGATCGGATCGGCGCGATTGAATAAATGGCGCACCCGTTCTTTTTCCTAGATCGGCCTTTTACGAGCGCGGTCAGCAGTTTTTCCGCTGACCGCTAAGCAAAAATATATTTGGGAATGATACTAATAGGTAGTCCGAAGTCCGCCCAGAAGATGCTAGGCAGAGCGATCGCCCGATATGGGGAAAAGAAACTTGATGGTAGTACCCTAAGTCCTCAAAATAAGACTAGCATGGAGTTGGAGGGATCTGTAGTCACAATTAAGTAAGTGTAGTGCGATTCGTTCTAGTCTAACGTGGGCAACTACGGAACGCTAGGCCAGGTCCAAACTGGTAACTCTGGTATTCATGGGGGTTAGATTCCCTCTCTCCAAGTGTGGGAGTAACACCGGTCCTTAGTGCTGCTGAGTCACATCACGGTGGTGCGGAGCAAGGACTTAAATGTAGGATAGCTAGCAGCCTAAGCTAGTGACGCCGCTAGGAAAGATGCTAATGGCTAGAACAAGCGAACCTGTGTACGCCTCGTTATCTAGAACCAGCGAAATAAGGCTTAAAGCGCTGGCCCAAAAGGGAAATGGTAGTTTGTGCTGGTTCTTGCACTTGGCCAGTATCGCACTCTAAGAACTCCCGGGGTATAGCAGGGGCCTAAAAGCATCGTGAAATGATACTAGGGAACGAAGTAACTTCTCGTGTGCTGTCTAGATTGGACAAGTTAGATGTAAAGCGCAAGCCGCGAGGGAGAGATAGCCCGAGAAGCTAATGCCTAGGGTAACGCCTATGGATATGATGGGGTGTTCCTCATCGAGCTGACGCGGGTTGGTTAAAGTAGGAAATCTTGGGTAAGAGTATCTCTAAGACGCCGGAGGCCTCTCGAAGGTTGGATGACTGGTAAAACAGACTTGGAAATGGTAATACTAAAGGTTATCTGGCAGCGCCGCTTACCAACCAGGAAAGGAGTGAAATCGCATGAGATGAGGGACAAGTGGAGCAATCCGTAGTAATCCTAGTAGTGACAATGCCCTACTTGCCAGTAGCCGGATGCGGTGAAAGTCGCACGTCCGGTTCCGAATGGGAGAGTTAGGGGGTGACCCCTAGCTCGACCCCGACTAGGAGTAGAAGACAGATGTAAGGGGAAAAGCAGAAAGGGACTTGTAGCAAGGGCTTAGATAGGGTATACTAAAAAAAATAACAGAATTAGAGGTGGAGTTAATGGCAAAGAAAAGCCGTGGAGTTCCGGCGTTATATTCAGAGATAAAGGTCAAGCTGGGGATTTCAATGACGCCCACAGGCAGAAAGTTGCTGACTAAGATGGCCGAAAAGGCGGATTTATCCCGCTCGGAAATGGTAGAGCAGATCGCAAGAGGGTGTATCTCGATCGAGAGTGCCTCGGCAAAAATGGCGATAATGCTAAAGGAGGCGGTGGAAAATCAAGCTCTAACAGATGCAGAAATAGAACAGCTGAGCACGAAGTTTCAGGTGGTCGATAGTGAATTGTCCAGTCCAGTGGAGGATGAGACAGGGTCTGAGGTGCAGTTAGAAAGTTCTCAAGCACAAGCACAGTTGATTGTAGATTTACAACAACAGATAAAGGAGTTGGAAGCAGCTCTAGCAACTAAGAACGAGGAGATGGTGCCGTTAGAAAATTATGAATCATTGCGGCAAGAGTCGGCAGCACAAGCAACTCAGATAGAGGAGTTAGAAACAAAGCTAGCAGAATGGTCCGATCGGGTGCCGCGCTCAGAATATGAAACATTGCAGCAGGATTCGGCAGCGCAAGCAAGTCAGATAGAAGAGTTGCACTCCAGGATAGAGAAATTGTCGTCTCGGGTACCGCACTCAGAATATGAGTCATTGCAGGAGTCGTCAGCAGCATTATCAGAGGAGATCGCCTCCTTGAAAGCACAGCTTCAGGCATCTGAGGAGATAATGGCCAGTCAGAAAGAGCGGACAGTGCCGTTAGAGGAATATGAGTCATTGCAGCAGGACTCGGCAGCACAAGCAAGTCAGATAGAAGAGTTACACTCCAGGATAGAGGAATTGTCATCTCGGGTGCCAGTCTCAGAATATGAGTCATTGCAGGAGTCGTTAGCAGCATTATCAGAGGAGATCGCCTCCCTGAAAGCACAGCTTCAGGCATCCGAGGAGATGATGGCCTCTCAGAAAGAGCGGACAGTGCCGTTAGAGGAATATGAGTCATTGCAGCAGGACTCGGAAGCACAAGGGGAGGAGATAGCAGCATTAAAAGCACAGATAGGCCAGTTGGAAAAGAATGTGCCAGTCTCAGAATATGAGTCATTGCAGCAGGACTCGGCAGCGCAAGCAAGTCAGATAGAAGAGTTGCACTCCAGGATAGAGGAATTGTCGTCTCGGGTACCGCACTCAGAATATGAGTCATTGCAGGAGTCGTCAGCAGCATTATCAGAGGAGATCGCCTCCTTGAAAGCACAGCTTCAGGCATCTGAGGAGATAATGGCCAGTCAGAAAGAGCGGACAGTGCCGTTAGAGGAATATGAGTCATTGCAGCAGGACTCGGCAGCACAAGCAAGTCAGATAGAAGAGTTACACTCCAGGATAGAGGAATTGTCATCTCGGGTGCCAGTCTCAGAATATGAGTCATTGCAGGAGTCGTTAGCAGCATTATCAGAGGAGATCGCCTCCCTGAAAGCACAGCTTCAGGCATCCGAGGAGATGATGGCCTCTCAGAAAGAGCGGACAGTGCCGTTAGAGGAATATGAGTCATTGCAGCAGGACTCGGAAGCACAAGGGGAGGAGATAGCAGCATTAAAAGCACAGATAGGCCAGTTGGAAAAGAATGTGCCAGTCTCAGAATATGAGTCATTGCAGGAGTCGTCAGCAGCACTATCAGAGGAGATCGCCTCCTTGAAAGCACAGCTTCAGGCATCTGAGGAGATAATGGCCAGTCAGAAAGAGCGGACAGTGCCGTTAGAGGAATATGAGTCATTGCAGCAGGACTCGGCAGCACAAGCAAGTCAGATAGAAGAGTTGCACTCCAGGATAGAGGAATTGTCATCTCGGGTGCCAGTCTCAGAATATGAGTCATTGCAGGAGTCGTCAGCAGCACTATCAGAGGAGATCGCCTCCCTGAAAGCACAGCTTCAGGCATCCGAGGAGATGATGGCCTCTCAGAAAGAGCGGACAGTGCCGTTAGAGGAATATGAGTCATTGCAGCAGGACTCCGCAGCACAAGCAAAGGTGGTAGCTTCCTTAGAACAACAGATAACGGAGTTGCAACATCGGGTGCCATTAGAGCAATATGAATCAGTGCGGCAGGACTCGGCAGCACAAGCAAAGGTGGTGGCAGAGTTACAACAACAGCTGAGTGAGTTGCAAGAACATAGTATGGAAACAGAGAATGGGGAGACTGTGTCGTTACAGAGATATGAATCAGTCCGGCAAGAGTCGGAAGCAAAAGCAAAGGTGGTGGCCTCCTTACAAAAGCAGATTAAGGAGTTGCTGCAAGAGCGCGTGCCGTTATCTACATATGAACATGTGCGACAAAAAGTTGCAGAACAAGCAACTCAGATCGCCCGATTAGAAAAAAAGATTAGTCAATATCGGGTGCCCTTAAACAATTATGAAGCGTTGCACCAGGAGTCCCGATCGCAAGCAAGTCAGATGGCCCAGTTACAACAACAGATCCGCGAGCTGCAAGGACGGGTGCCATTAGAAAAATATGAAAGTTTGCGGCAACAGTCAGAACAAAAAGAACGGGCGATCGCCGCAATGCAACAACAGATTCGGTTATTGTCAGATCGGGTGCCCAAAGAAGAATATGAATCTTTGTGGCAGTCTACCGTTCCGGAAAAATCGGAAAAACAAGCCAAGGTGGTGGCGCAACTGCAACAACAGCTTAACGGTTTGCAAGGTAATACAACTCAGACCAATGGAAATGGGCCGTTAGAGAGTTACGCATCTTTGCTACAGCAGTCTCAAGAACAGGCAAAGTTGATTGCCACCCTACAGCAAAAAGTTGCCGAGTTGCAGTCAACTTCCAGAATTGGAGAAGCTCATTTAAATAAGTGGCGTCAGCGCAATTTTTAGTCTGTCTGAAAGTTGAGAGACCAGGTAACTCCTGCGAAACCAGGTTTCTGGGCCTCCAGTTGAGGTCTAGCTCAATACTTCTCGGTTAAGCATTTTATTTGTCATTGCTTCGATATCTCTGGGGAGCGCTATTCGCACTATCCCGGAGATATCGAAGGGTGATACGTAGGGATTAACTTATGCTTTATGAGTTAACCGATTGCTTGCTCAACACTGCTGGTTGGTTTGGAAGCCCCCCACGCTGCGCGAAAAATCGCAATGACAAGTTATTAACCGAGAAGTATTGAGGTCTAGCTGGATGCTTTGGATTTAAACTGGGTAACTTGCTCTAGGCGAGATAAAGCACTGGTAGCTGACTCCCGAATATAGGGGTCAGCTGCTTCATTATTGGCAAGAGGGGATAGCACTTCAGCAGCTTTAGAGTCTCCCAGGGATCCGAGGGCATTAATCACCGCGACTTGGAGAGCAATATCATCGATAGTCATTGCCTCGACGAGAATATCCAAGGCGGGTGGACCCACAGTGCCCAGTGCGCCCACTGCGGAGATTTTTACTACTGGGTTGGGGTCTTTTAGGGCTGTTTGCAAACCCGCAAGGGCTTCTTTTGGGAAGTTCTCTTCGGGAAAATTGAGGGCGATCGCCGCCAGGGCTTTAGCGCAGCTAGCCCTGACTGTTTCATTATCACTGCTTGTCAGTTGTTCTACCAATGCAGGGACAGCATCCAAACCAATAAGACCCAAAGCTTGCACGGCTGCCCGCCGGTAGACCACATCTTCATCCGACAAAATTCCCATCAGTTGAGGAATAGTATCGGCAGTCCTTTCGGAGGCAATTTGGCGCATTGCTCTTTCTCGCAGTCTCGGATTCTTATGTTTGAGTTGTTGATACAAATCTTCTGCGGTCATATTATTCTGAGGTAATTTGTGAATTTATCGTTCCAGAGTCATCGAAAACTCGCAAGAACTCCAGAGATTCGAGCGGGGAAGACAACCAGATTGTCAGCATTAGCGACTTTGGCTGAGGGAACCCAATCGCGCTTCTACCTGTTGCATGCTGTATACCACTTCTCCAATATTCTGCGTCGGAGCCAACTGACCTTGGGCATTCATAAAACGCTAAGATGCCATGAGTTCCATTAGGGGTCGAGCTGGGAATCGCTTCCCAACCCTCCCTTTCGAACCGTGCATGCGGTTTTCATCGCACACGGCTACTGGTTAGTTGGACCTTGTCATTGGCAGGATTACTGGGGATTGCTCCCTTTGTCCCTCTTCTTATGCAGTTTTTCCCCTTTATGGTAGTCGATAGGACTGTTTCGTATCTAGCTCCGGAAGGTTCGCGGGGGGTATCCAGGAAACCACTTATACCGCTCTTTGCTAACATTGCCCCTGTCTCGTCATTAGGGGACTTTTCAAGTTTTACCCGGCTAGAGTTTTAGTCCATAACTCAAGTTGCGACCTATAAAAATTGGATACAAAAAGCTATGATAAAGAGAATTATTTTCAACTCTAATCCCTTAGATGTAACAGCATGAATTGACTTGGGAAACAAATTTGTGATTCGACTAAAACAGGTTTCAACTTGTTTTCTTGTTACTTTTTGTATATATTCAAAACAAGAATATTCTTTTCTTTTTGAGTTCTTTTTTCGCAAAGGTTTTAACATTATACTTGACGACTCTTTTAGTAAATCCTCTAATTGATAATCATTATAAGCTTTATCTCCATAAACTATTGAATTTGATGGTAAGTCAAAGCCAAAAGATTGCAAAACTTTAAAATCATTATAACTACCAGGATCTAGATAAAATTCTATTGGCTTTCCATTTTTGTTTACCAACATATGAACTCTTAATCCATAAAAATAACGTTTTTTACTGGCAATATACCCTCGATATTCTTCCTTGTTATAAATTTGGCATCTATCAATCCTAATATTATCACATACTGGCACCGGGAAACTATCAAGAATATATTCTTGACCCGGATTGAGCTCTTTAAATGTTTGAGCTATAACTTGGAAGAAAAACATCCAAATTGGTTCCTCAATATTGTGTAATCGACGATTGAACCTACTTTTACTTAACAGATTTTTTATATACTTGTGTTGGACCATAAATTGACAAGAGCGATCGTGGTGTCCTCCGAAAAAATATGCAGCAACTAATCCGACTGTCATCACTTCGGCATTGTTCATTTTTACTTGTGGATCTTCTTTTATATTTAACGCTTTTAGTAGCTCGTCACAAAGAACAAAAATTGTTGTAATCATATCTTCCATCATCTACATCCCCCAGCAATTAACTATTATTTTAGTACATTATAACCTATAAACAGCCAACCCGCTGTATAGCACAAAAAAAATATAATTTTGTATCAAAAGCTACGAAATATCCCAAATATCTGTAAAGTCTAAGTGGGTAATTCATATTTTTTTTAATAGGTCGCAACTTAGGTTAGTCCATATTACAATCTAGGATTTCTCCTGATTTTTGGTACGTATTAGGGATACTTCCACCCAAGATTTCCAACTATATCCGACCCACGTCTGCCGGTACATTCCTGCACCACTTATACAAGGAGTTACCCCTGTCCTTTGCTTCTTGGGCCATCTCTCTCCACATGGCTTACGCTTATCATCTAACTGGTCCCTATCTCCTGACCACCGGTCGATAGTCGAGTAGTTATGGACAGCACACGTGGAGTTACTTCGTTCCCTGGTATCATTTCACGATGTTTTTAGGTCCCTGCTTTACCCCGGGAGCTACTTTGAGTGTGATGTTGGCCATATGCAACAGCCAACACTAGCTACCATTTCCTTTTTAGGCCAGCGTGTAAGCCTTCTTCCGCTGGTTACACATAACGAGGCTTTCACAGATTCGTTTTCCTAACCATGAGCATCTTTCCTAGCGGAGTTGCCGACTTTGGGCTGTCAGCTATCCTACATTTAAGTCCTTGCTCCGCACCACGGTGATGTCACTCCGCAGCACTAAGGACCGGTGTCACCCCCACACCTGGGGAGAGGGAATTTAACCCCCATGATGACCAGAGTTACCATATTGAGCCTGTGCGATTCGTTCTAGCCTAACGTGGTCAAACACGGAACGCTAGCCCGGTTTCATTAGCCGGGAACTCTGACCGCATGGGGGTTAAATTCCCCTCCCCCCAGGTACGGGGGTGACACCGGTCCTCGGTGCTACGAAGCGACATCATCGTGGTGCTAAGCGAGGACTCAAATGTAGGATAACTGGCAGCCTAAGCCGGTGACGCCGCTAGGAAAGATATCCAAGGTTAGAGCAGGCAAACATGTGCAAGCCTCGTTATAAGGAACCAGCGAAATAAGGCTATATGCGCTGGCCTAAAAAGGAAATGGTAGCTAGTATTAGTTTTAGACTCTGGCTAATATAGTACTCAAATAGCTCCCGGGGTATAGTGTGGACCTAAAGGTATCGCGAAATGTTGTTAGGGAACGAAGTAACCTCTCGTGTGCTGTCCATCAGGACAAGTTAGATGTTAAGCGCAAGCCACGGGGGGAGGGATGGCCCAAGAAGCGAATGCCCGGGGTAATTCCTGGGATAACATCTACAGTAATGTAGATGATGCTGGGTAGCCAGCGCTGACGTGGGTCGGTGATACTAGGAAGCTGCTGGAATGAGTAATCCTAAAAAGCCACGGAACTAATCCGAAACGCAAGTGGAGGATAAGGTATGGATAACTGGTAAAACTGACTTGAAAATGGTGATACTAACGGTTATCAGAACAACCACTCGCTAAACCAGGAAAGGGAAGAAAAGACAGGCGGCAAGGGCTAACGGAAGTAATTCCTATTAAGTCTACCTATGAAAAGGGCCTAGTACCCAGTAGCCGGATGCGGTGAAAATCGCAAGTCCGGTTCCTCAAGGGAGGGTCGGGAAGCGATTCCCGGCTCGACCCCATCCGATTATGATTAGTTTTGGTTCTAAACATTCAGTCCAATTTTGGCTCGGCTTTTCCGTGTTTGTACAGGTTAGGCCGAAACGAGTCGCACTGCACATTTGTGTTTAGAGTTGTTTGAGCACCTGCATCAACAATGTCAATGACCGAGTTGAGTTTATATTCGATAGACAGCAGAACTTGTGGGGACTTCGACGAAAAGGGTGCATCTCATATTTGCGTTGCCGCCCGAACCGTTCCCAGGCGGGAGCCAGGGAACGAGGGGTCCGGCTACAGATACAAAGCCCGCCTGCGCGGGCTAGATTGCAAACTGGGATGCACCCGACGAAAATCCCCTCTCTGTCTGAATCAAAGCTGACCTTAATATCAGAGACTCGCATTGTTTTAGTCATTTTAGATCGAAAACCGCGACACTTCATTTATTATACTCTAGTGGCTGTAAAACTTGTCGCGTAAGTTGGGGTTTGCGGGCATCTACCCAACCTACGAATCTAATCATTGAGTTGCTGAGGCTCTGGTACGATTGAAGGCAATCATCTCTTCTAAGTCCTTACGCCCTACACAGCGGCGTTCCGAGCAATAGGCCATCAGGTTCACTCCATTCATCATCCTGACGCTACTGACGCGCACCCGAAAATCATCGGTGAGAAACCAGCAGCGTTCCTGACCTTGGTTTCTTTCATATTCAGTATCGATCGTCAATATCCCATCTGGGGCAAAATAGTATCGACCCACCACTGGAATGCCTTCCACATAGCCACGGTTACGCAGGAAGAACCCCGTTCGGCTATTCTCAGGATCGGGAATGTCAACCAGAATTGCGGCATAATTGGGGTTAGGTTCAGTTAAGTCTAGGTTGTCCTGCCAGCCAAAACTCGCACCACCAGCAGCTCTAGCTAGATCGACCTTTTGCTCTACGCAAATTTGCTTGACTCTGGAGTCATCCCGATCGAACACTTGAATAATCAGATTAGATTTCCCTGATTCATCCACCATAGAGTCAAAATGATGCACAGTGCGCTCGGAAAACCAGATTCCTTCACTTTTTCTAAAGAAATCCATCATCGTCATTGGCGGTGTTAGCAGCATAGTTGATTGTTAGTAGTTAGTGGTCAAGGACGTAGGGCGGGCGGATCGCCTGCCCGGAGGCGGTCAGTTGCTCCGAACTATAGTCCTAGGAAGGGCGAGCAAGACATGTTAGCACTATAATTTAGTCAATATACCAATCTTAAGCATGCAGTCAATGGTAAAGAGCGATCGCTCCGGGTCGAATGTAACTCCTGCCGAGATGATATCAGCCCTCAAACCAGGTGCCAATCTTGCTGGTGCTGACTTACAGAGGATGGAGCTGATGAGGATGAATTTATCCAGTGTAGATTTTAGCAAAGCGAATCTGCTCAAAGCTAACCTGATCGCAGCTCACCTGAGTGGGGCCAACCTGTCTGAGGCGAACCTCAGGGGTGCGGATCTCAGAGGGGCCAACCTGCGCGCAGCTCACCTGAGTGGGGCCGACTTGCAAGACAGCTCCTTAAACCGGGCCCAATTGCAGCAGGCGGATCTGACTGGTGCCAACCTGGAACTCGCCAAGCTGCAACTAGCTTACTACGATCGCGAGACAATTTGGCCAGAAGGATTTGCTTATAAAAGTTCTGGAGCAGTGGGTCCAAAAGCCAATCTACCTGGGGCTTTTCTGAACACGGCCCATCTTCGGGGAGTAGATCTGCGAGGTGCTAACCTGCGGGGTGCTTACTTGAGTGGAGCTGATTTGACTGGAGCTAATTTAGAGGGAGCGGCATTGAGTGGGGCCAACCTCCAGAAAGCCTATCTTACAGGAGCTTGCTTGCGCTCTGCTCGATTAAATGGTGCTGAGTTGCAGTTTGCCGATCTGCGGGCTGCTGACTTGACTGGAGCCAGTTTAGAACATATACAGAGCATCGCTGGGGCTGATTTTACCCTGGCTCAAGGACTGAGTGAGTCCGATCGGGCCATGCTTTGCGCCCATCCAGGGCAAGAGTTGGGCACTTGGAATCCTTTCACTCGCAATAATACTGCCCAGAGTCTCGGCTGTTCCCCGATCGCTGACAAATGAACAACAACAATGAGGGGACTCCCGAGCAAATAGCTTTACCACAGCAGGCAAAGCCACTTGGCTAAGAGACCCCCTCATTTTGAAAGAGTATTAAACTCGATGATACGTTAAATCTGACTAGGACATGGAATTAATCACATAGTCCAGATAACCCCGGTATTCAACCAAGGCTTGGGCAGACATGTCGCGAGGAGCACAACCCCGATCGCGCAGGAAAGTCAACCCAGTGATATAGGTAGCCGTATCGATGCCCAAAGCTTTGTAGACTTCGCGGGCACCTGCAATCCCCCACTCATCCAAGGGACCGGTACCGCCAACTACCAAGCAGTAGTTAATCAAACGCAAGTAGTGAACGATGTCCCGCTTGCACTTTGCCTTTTGAGTGCTAGCATCAATGTCCCGACCGCTGCCATTGGGGAACTTCTTATAGATAGCATCGACAGCTTCTTGAGCAACAGCATCGTAGTTGCCAGCCAGTTTTTCTGCTGCTTCCATCCGGGCCGCAGCACGTTGCAGGCTACCTTGAACTGACTCTAGGTCGGAAGCGCTGGGGAACCGACCCCCCAGATCGGCAGCAGCAACAGTCGTTGTCAACACTGATTTCATACTTGAGATATCTCCTGTCTTAATAAATTTTGGCCAAAGTTTCCGTGCGAACACGGCTACGCGCGAAAAATCGATTCCCTAGGGGGATAGACTAGCTAATTGCAGCACCTACCGCATCGAAGTAGCTAGCAACTTCAGATGCCAAGGACGAGCAATCACCAGCCGTTACAGATTCTTTGCGTTGGGAAGCAGTGTTAGTAACAAAAGCAACAGCCGCAGCCTTCATGATGGCGACGGCGCGAGATGCATTACCAGTAGGAACACCCAGAGCCGCATAGGTTTCCTTTAGACCGTTCAAGCACCGGTCATTCAGCACCGAAGCATCTCCGGTCAACAGGGCGTAGCAGATGTAGCGGAGGATGATTTCGCCGTCCCGCAGGCAAGCAGCCATTTTGCGGTTGGTGTATACGCCACCACCTGGTTCAGTCAAGCCCGTGTTTTCGCAGCAGATGCCGGCGACTGCATCAGTGACGATGCAGCTTGCATTGCTGGCGATAAAGTTGACAGCGTCGAGGCGCTTGTTACCGTCGGCAACAAAGGCCTTCAGGGAACCCAGGTCTTCGCCACCTACAAAAGAACCGGAAGCATCGGCTGCTACTACAGCTTTGGAAAAAGCGTCAAGCATTTAGATCTCCTTATGAATAACAAGGACCGTTAGTTTGGACTGGTCGGTCAGTGCTTGACCAACCTGTATAGAAGATAAGGAATCAGGGATACCCCTGTCTATTTTATGATAAACCAAGTCACAAAACTTAACATAATCCGTGCCCACCCGATCTCACCTAACCAGTTCGTAGTGCTGCCCAGAAGAAGATCGTAGAATCACTCGCAATCGAAGCATACCCACCCGTCAGCAGAAACGGTTACAGCAGGCCATTGGTAAGCCGCTAGCTGAGATTACCCGTTGGTTTGTGCTGGAACCCGATACCTTTCTTGAAGACGATCGCCGCGAAGATTTCTTTGCCTATAATACAGGGCGCAATGGCGGCGAGTATTACACCCCCCGGCCTCTGATTCGCGCTATGATTCGGGTGGTGCAGCCGAAGATAGGCGATCGGATCTATGACGGCGCTTGCGGGTCGGGGGGGTTTCTGTGCGAGAGTTGCCTGGGAACTCCCACAACCAAACAAAATGAAATCCTACAAACCGAGACATTTTACGGGAAGGAGAAAAAGAGCCTCGCCTATGTCATAGCGATCATGAACATGATTTTGCATGGCATTAACGCACCTAACATCGTGCGCACCAACACCCTGACGGAGAACCTGAACGACATTCAGGACAAGGATCGCTTTGAGGTGGTTTTGGCAAATCCGCCCTTTGGAGGGAAGGAACGGAAGGAGGTGCAGCAGAATTTTCCGATTAAAACGGGAGAGACGGCGTTTCTATTCTTGCAGCATTTCATCAAAAGCCTGAAGGTGGGCGGTCGTGCTGGGGTGGTGATTAAAAATACGTTTCTCTCGAATGCCGATAAGGCCTCTCGCGCCTTGCGAGAAGAACTGTTAACCAGTTGTAATCTGCATACGGTGCTGGACTGTCCCGGCGGGACGTTCATCGGTGCGGGGGTGAAAACGGTGGTGCTGTTCTTCGAGAAGGGGAGACCAACGGAGAAAATCTGGTATTATCAGCTTCAGCCAGGGCGCAGTTTGGGGAAGACCAACCCCCTCAATGATGATGACCTGAAGGAGTTCGTGGATCTGCAAGGGAAGTTGGCCTCCTCCGAAAAGTCCTGGTTTGTGGATGTGTCGGAGATCGATCGGACGACGTTCGATCGGACGACGTTCGATCTGTCGGTGAAGAATCCGAATGGGCCAGAAGAAACACCGTTAAGGGATCCACAGGAGATTCTGGATGAGATCGCGGCGTTGGATGCGGAGACTGCGGAGATTTTGGCTAAAATTAGGGGGATGTTGTGAGCAATCGCTGGGAAGTAGTGCCACTTGGCAAAGTTTGTTGGGTTGATAAGTTGCAATATAGTGGTTCTAACTTGCCTTATGTTGGTATGGAAGATATTGAGAGTGGAACTGGTAGGTTTTTGGGGTCATTAGAACCACGCAATGTACAAAGTTCAACATTTAAATTCACCCCTAAACATCTTCTTTATGGGCGATTGCGTCCATACCTAAATAAAGTGATGTTGCCTAGTTTTTATGGTCACTGCTCATCAGAGATTTTTCCTATTGCTGTTAGTGAAAAACTAGATCGTTCTTTCTTGTTTTACTGGTTAACAAGCAATAGTACTGTTGAGCGTATAAATCGCACCTGTACAGGTGCAAGAATGCCGAGAGCCAATGTGAAATCAATTTTAAATTTCGATTTTCTTCTTCCACCACTCCCCGAACAAAAGCAGATTGTGGCGATCCTGGATGAGGTGTTTGAGGAAATCGATCGCGCGATCGGCAACACTGAGAAGAACCTCGCTGCCCTCCAAGAACTCAAACAATCTATCCTGCAAAAAGCATTCACCGGAGAACTCACCGCCGACGCCGCTAACCAGGCGATACAAACCGCTAAGGAGATTGTCGCCGCATGAACAATTATTGTCTTCCTCGTAAATTTGACCATCCAACCCGGGAGGATTTATGTAGATCCAGAAAATTCGGAAACCATTACAATACAAGTATCTAAGTGCCTAAAAGCAAATCGAGACCAATGGATATGAACGAAGCTGAAACCCGCGCAGAACTGATCGACCCCGCCCTGAAAGCCGCCGGCTGGGGAGTTGTCCCCGATAGCGGCATCCGCCGCGAACGCATCACCCTCGGTCGCCTGATCGGTGATGGAAAACGTACCAAAAAATTAATCACCGACTACGTCCTGGTCTATCGCGATCGCAAGCTGGCAGTCATCGAAGCCAAGAGACGGGACCTCCACGACACCGAAGGGGTGGGACAGGCGAAGAACTATGCGGAAAAATTGCAAACCCGTTTCGCCTACTCCACCAACGGCGATCGCATCTACCAGATCGATATGCAAACAGGGACCGAAGGCTACGTCAACAATTATCCCAGTCCCGATGAACTCTGGGCTATGACCTACAGCCAGCAGAACGAATGGCGCGATCGCTTTGCGGTCATCCCCTTCCAGGACAAAGGTGGCAGCAAGGAAGCGCGGTACTACCAGCACAACGCCATCACCAATGTCCTAGAGGCGATATCCTCCGGGCGCGATCGCCTCCTGTTGACAATGGCAACGGGAACCGGTAAAACCTTCGTCGCCTTTCAAATCGCGTGGAAACTATTCCAAAGCCACTGGAATCTCACCGGGAAACCAACCCGCCGCCCCCGCATTCTGTTTTTAGCCGATCGCAATATCCTCGCCAACCAAGCCTTTAACAACTTTTCCGCCTTTCCCGACGATGCCCTCGTTCGCATCGACCCCGACTCAATCCGCAAGCGCGGTCGAGTCCCCAAGAATGGCAGCATCTTTTTTACCATCTTCCAAACCTTCATGACAGACAGCGCGAAGGAAGAAAACCCCACCCCCAACTTCGGCGAATATCCCCCCGACTTCTTCGACTTCATCATCATTGACGAATGCCACCGAGGAGGTGCGAGAGACGAAAGCACCTGGCGCCGCATCCTGGAACATTTCTCACCCGCCGTACAGTTAGGACTCACCGCCACCCCCAAGCGCACCTACAATGCCGACACATACGCTTATTTTGGAGAGCCCGTTTACACCTACTCCCTCAAAGACGGCATCAACGACGGTTTTTTAACTCCCTTCCAAGTCAAGCAAATTCAAACCACTCTAGATGAATATCTCTATACCAAAGATGATATTATTCTCGAAGGGCAAGTGTCCGAAGGCAAACGCTACAGGGAAGAGGAATTCAACCGCATCATCGAGATCGAAGCACGGGAAAGATACCGCGTCAGGCTGTTGATGGCAGACATCGACCAAAATCAGAAAACCATCGTTTTTTGCGCCACCCAAGACCACGCACTCGCCGTGCGAAACTTAATTAACCAAATGAAAAACAGCAGCAACCCGAATTACTGCGTGCGAGTTACTGCCAATGATGGGAAATTAGGCGAACTGCATTTAAGTAACTTTCAGGACAACGAGAAAAACATCCCCACCATTCTCACCACTTCCCAGAAACTCTCCACCGGTGTTGATGCGCGGAACATTCGCAACATCGTTTTAATGCGTCCCATCAATTCCATGATTGAGTTCAAACAGATTATCGGTCGCGGCACCCGGCTTTTTGAAGGTAAAGACTATTTCACGATTTACGATTTTGTCAAAGCTTATGAGCATTTCAACGACTCCGAATGGGATGGGGAACCCGAAACCCCTATACTGATAACTGGTGGCGAAGAAAATAGAACCGATGAAGCTGGCCACAGGGAGGAAATAGAACCGGATGTAAGCCAAGAACCAACCCAAAAAGTCAAAATCAAACTAGCAGACGGCAAAGAACGCATTATCCAGCACATGATGGCGACCTCTTTCTGGAGTCAAGATGGCAAACCCATATCAGCAGCAGAGTTCATCGAACAACTGTTTGGGGAACTCCCAGAACTGTTCAGAGATGAAAACGAATTACGGCAACTATGGAGCCTCCCCGATACCCGTCAAAAACTGTTAGAATGTCTTGAAGAGAAAGGTTACGGCCACGAGCAGCTTGTGGAAATTAGCCGCCTTTTCGACGCCGAGAAAAGCGACATATACGACGTGCTTGTCTACATTGCTTACAACAACTCACCCCCCATCACCCGCCAAGAGCGAGTCATCGCCCGCAAGGAGATAATATTCTCTCACTACACTGACAAACAACAAGAATTTATAGATTTTGTATTATCGCAATACGTTAAAGGAGGCGTAGACGAACTAAGTATAGAATCATTACCTCAACTGCTAGAAATAAAGTACGGCAGCATTAGAGATGCTATGGACGATCAGGGGAACGATCCTGCCGCTATCAGAAATTTTTTTATTGGGTTTCAACAATACTTATATGAAAACAAAACAGCAGCATAAAGCGTATAACTTCTAGCTAAAACAACAATGCTTTTAGTCGGTTTTCAACCGACTTTAGCTATTAGCCGGGGGTTTGAACCCCCGGCGGGTCTGGTTTACATCTGAGTATCTCCACAAACCATCGGCGTCTTCCGCATGCTCTTGTCCTGAAGGACTCGGCATACTCCAGACACCGTCACGCCATTTGCGGGCATCTTCTACATAGAAGTGAATGCGATCGATCTGCATTGTTAATTGGGAATTGCTAATTGTTCCAAACAGATTACCTCTTTTGCTAGTTGAGTGCGATCTCCTCTGAAGATGGCATTAATGTCTGCCAAAAGATGCTGGTAAAACAGCCAAAATGTTTTTTGCTGTAGCATTACCTAGTTCTTTGGGTTCCAGTTTGTGAAGCCCGCCCCCATATACTCGACCCTCACCTGCCAAGATTTCTGGGGATATCTCCTGGAGACCTTGCCACACAACTTTGACAAGCTGCCGATTTATGTTGAGGATTTTCTCCAGGTTGGGTTTTGGGTAAAGCATCAGATACACGTTGGCTGCTGTCGCCCGGCTGTGATTCAATATAAATCGGAATGTGAGACCATTTTTTTTGCCTTTACGCCCCATATAAGTACAAAGGAACCTAGAAGCCGGACGGTTCTCTTGTAAGTACCAAGGATATCTATGTCTGCACAAATACCGCTGACTATATCCGGCCTTTACACCTAGGAGAAGGTAATTCCAAAGTAATGGATATTTATATTTTACCTCCGCTTCTGGCAAATGGCATGCTAGCCAAAATAGTTGCCGATCAACCAGGGGATTTCCAGCCATATCTGCTGCTATCTCCTCTACTGAGAGGTATCGGGGACTGGGTAAAATTGGTTTCAAGAATTCCTCTGGCAGTTGATGGCGATAGATCTGTTCTGGGGTGAGGATAAAAAACTGATTTGCCCCGGTTGCTAAACCCCGCTTGATTGTGAATAGGTCGGATAACTTGAGGGACCTGTCATCGGACCGGAAATGAGGAACGGTAAATTTTTTCCACTTGGCGGTATCGCCTAATCGCTCGATCGGGATATATTTTTCTACTTGCGGTGCTTTTAAGGTGCCGCCGTAGGTAAACTTAACCATCCGATCGGTTGCGGGTCTTGTTTTTTTCAGCCAAATCACTGCTGAAGATACAAGTGCATCTGCAAACAGGAGATCCTGCGGATCGAAACGATGGATATGTAGCAAAGTTACGCGACTGAGTAAGTATTCCTGGATCTGTTTTCCGTAATTGACATCCATAAACTCGCTAGGAATCAGCCATCCAGCAATAGCATTTTCAGCCATCCAGGCATCGGCAAGGCAGAGAAAATAGCAGTACATTCCCGCTAATTGACTGAGTTTTATTCCCACTGTTTGATAGGTAATATTTTGCAGTCGCTGCTTCTCAGGATTGGTCAAATGGTGATGTCTGATATAGGGAGGATTGGCAATGATGAGGTCAAATTTGGCGGCCTCAGAAGTTGGCGGCGTGGCACGGGTAAAATCGTCAATTTTTAGCTTTAATGGCCTATCTTGCCAAAACTCAGACGCTTGCAGTCCATAGTCGGGAGAAATTTCATAGCCAACCGCTTCAGCAATCTGTGAAGAGGGAAATGTTTTTAGCAAGGCGGAGTAGAATGAGCCAGTACCAAAGGCAGGATCCAGAAAGCGAATGTTTCCTGGCAACAGTGCTTTGGCGTATTCTAGCATATCTGTTGCTAGGGCTGTCGGTGTCGCAAATTGACCGAGTTTGTTTCGTGAATAACGTGTTTTCCTGGAATCAAGTTCTGCTTGAAGCTGGAGGCGCATTAATTCAATATTGTTGATTTCTACCATTGTTTACAAGCCAAAATCTGCTAAGTCGTCTATGCGATGTTCCCACACCCAGTCAATGCCTTCGGCAGCTTCGTAACCTAAATAACCACTGTCGAAGTAGCCGCAAAGAAATAGAACAAAGTTGATTTTATCGCCGTAAGTGCTAATCAACTGAGCTACTTTAGTCGCTTCTTCCTTGCGTCGCTTGTTCGGATTAGTATAATCCCCCGCGCATTTGGCTTCAAGAAGTAGTGGAAAATCGCTTGTAGAGTGGAAGGGCATAATCACAACGTCAATAGGTATCTTGATGTTTTTGGTGCGTCCCCGTTGAATCACTGGCAGGTTAACTCTAAAGGAAAACGAGCCAGGATTCATCCCATTTTCGGGAAACTCTTTGCTTACCTTAAGGTAAGAATAGCCTCGCCCTTCTAGCCACTGTTTAATGGTAGCAAGCTGTCTTTGCTCTTGTGAATTGCGAATAATTGGGTCAGCTACCGCACCACATAAGCGATCGGCAACAATTGTCGCTGCTCGATAAATCTCTGCATTGGTTGGCGTCTGTTGATTATCCAGCCATGGAAAGATGTTTTTGTCAGCTAGGCGTGTAATTATCTGACCAATGCGATCGAGATCGGTTTCAACTGCTGTTCGCTCCATCCGAGGTGGGATTCGCTGGTTAACTTCCATAGTTTTGACTAGGTTAGGGGAGACTCCAGCTAGACCGATGAGGCGATCGCGGGCAATGGGTGGTGCTGTAGCCATGCGCAGCATAGGTAGGACAGAGGGATATTGCCTCAGCACAGATGACGTGATGTTAGTCAGATTAGCCGTCTGCGCCAAAGCCGACTCAACTTGCTTAGTAGTTTCAACGCGAGTGTCGCGGTATGCTAAGGGAGCAAATTGCATGAACCAATTGTTGTAAAAGTCTACCGATTGAGCAATATCTGACTTCCATCGATGGGGCTTATCCGCGTTTACTGCCATAATCAACTTATTATATCAAGCCTGCAAGCACTAAATTGCTTACTACGAACGGCAAGCACTAAATTGCTTACTACGAACGGCAAGCACTAAATTGCTTACTACGAACGGTCGATTTTTCGCGCAGCGATCGTCTTTTGCAACCCATTGAGCAATCGTTGATTTTCGGTGCGCGTGCCCACTGCTGTTCTAAAATAGTACTCATCCAATCCTGGTTTACCACCGAAGTCCGCGACAAAGATATTTTTCCCTTGCAGGGCCGCCACTAAATCCTTGGAGGTTATTCCTAGGGGTTCCGTTCTCACGAACAGAAAGTTCGTTGCTGAAGGATAGACGATGAAACCCAACTGTTGCAGTGCTTTTGCTAACTTGCCTCTTTCCCGCCGAATTTGTGCCAGGTTGGCCTCGACGTAGGAGATTTCTTCTAAGGCCGCGATCGCGCCTACCAGGGCCAGTTTGCTGACAGGGAAGAGTTGGGCGGCGCGATAGAGATAATCGACGATGACTTCATTAGCAATAGCGTATCCCACTCTCAGCCCTGCCAAACCGAAGCTTTTCGAGAAACTGCGCAATACAATCAGATGGGGATATTTATCTACCAAGTCCGCTACTGTTTCCTGACAGATTTCATAGTAGCACTCATCTACTACGACTATGCAGTCCAGGCGATCGAGGATCTGAATAATCGTCTCCCGCGCCACCAGGTTAGCAGTGGGGTTATTGGGGTTGGCGATAAAGAGCACCTTCGTCTGGGGCCTCACTTTCTGCAACAGCGCCTCCATATCCAGGCCAAAATCTGCCGTTCTCTGGACAAACACTGGACGGGCATTGATAAGTTCTGTGGAATGGCAGTAGACGAAAAAGGTCGGAACTGGCAGCAATACTTCCTCTCCTGGTTGCACGAAGGTTTTCACAATCAGTTCGATCAGGTCGTCGGAACCATTGCCAATGATAATCTGTTCGGGTTTAGCTTTGGTATACTTAGCTAAGGCACCTCGCAGTTCGCCCCCCAGAATATCAGGATAGCGGTTGAGTGTCCGCGCCGCCGAGGCGATCGCCTCTATTACGTGGCGAGACGGCGGATAAGGTAACTCTCCCTTATCCAGACGAATAGCATTATCTGCTTTGGGCGGTCCCGCTACCTTGGGATTTAAAGATTTAACGTGTTGGTTAACCATATCCTTCCTTTCTTGTAACCCTAGGGCATCGGTCGATAAATCTGGTTCCTGTGAGGGCAATGCTGATGAAACTTCCTCTGTTGTCGAAACCTCCTGGGTGCTTTCGGGCAATGCTGATGAAACTTCTTCTGTTGCCGAAACCTCCTGGGTGAAACTTCTTGACCTATGTTCTAGCCATTCTGGCAGTTCTACTATACTGTTGAGAATAGCATCACAGCTCAACTCGGCAAACTTGCGCCGCTTATTTTCTCTCGCCTCCCCGGTGGCAAAACCCGTCAGTACCCCGATCGCCATACATCCAGCGCCTTTAGCAGCAACCACATCGCTGGCAGCATCACCTATATATGCAGCATACTTGTGGTCTGACTGCTGATATTGGGAACTACACAAAGCTTCCACATTGATATAGGGATCCATTGCCTTTAGTACCACAAATGGATGGGGTTTGTCCAGCTTCACCCTTTCCCCCTTTTGCGACATTAGAGACTCTGCTGCTAACACTTCATCATAGGTGACAATGCGCTTGGGGTCAAAATATTCTAGCAGTCCCAATGCTTGCAGCGGCCCTATCGCTTCCGTCCGGGGCCTGCCGGTGGAGATCGCCAAACTATAACGACCGTACAATTCTTTGAGGGTTGCCTCAATTTCACTTAATTCTAGTACCGTTTCATCATCTAGCAGTTGATAATCTTTTTTCCCTTCATACCACTCTTGGAAATTACCATAGCATAGTTGCCATAGATCTCCTTTCGGTGCCAATGCTGGGACATTCACTCCCAAACGCAGATCGATAAACTCCTCTAGATATTCTAGCACGGCATTGCCGGTTAGGGATTCGGTTTCCTGCCAAAATTCAGCAATTATCCCCTCGCTGATTTTGTAATTATACCCCCGATTTTTCGCGCAGCGTTCGCGCAACTTGCCACCTAACTGCTGTAAGTTTTCCCATACCAGGGCATTTTCGTTGTTGAGTATTTCCCGCCAACCATCTGGTTCCACTTTATTTAATTCGCTCAATATTCCCACCAAGTGCAGACAAAAGACAAAGAATGTCAGGTCCCAGTTGGAATTAATCGCGCGACTTTTCAGTTCATAAATAAAACTACTGGGGATAACCTGTTCGCCCAGTTCTGGCAATACCTGGGACAAGTCAGTTTCCGAACCCAAATAGTTATTCAGGCCTAGATATTCTTGACTAGAAATCAGTTCCCATACAGTCAGTATGGCCGTAGTCCAATATTTTTTCTCGCTAGTAATGACGCCATCCAGGTCAAAAATCAAAATCCTGAGTTGATCTGTATTGTCCACCTTTATCCTTCCTAATATCACTTTGAATTTCGTATCCCGTTCCCATCCCGTTCGTAGTAAAGACTTTAGTCTTTCCCCGTTCCCATCCCGTTCGTAGTAAAGACTTTAGTCTTTCCGCCCCACATTAAGGAGATTGAGGACTTTAGTCCTCACTACGAACCCAGTTCAGTATCTAGTAAACTCTTCATACTACCAGAACTGGTGCTACCCATCTCCACAGACATGGCCAAACCTAGCAGCGTTATTTCCGGGGGGAATTTTTTGACATCACTCAGGTTCATTGTCAGGAACGGACAGCAAAACAGAGCTAATTTCAAATATTCCCGCCAATTTTCCTCCAGCATACCACTTCGATGTCTGAGGGATGCTAGCGGCTGCGCAGCCGCTGCGCTGACGCAAAAACCCCTCAGACATCGAGATTCCAATTCCTCTAACAGGGGTTTGAGCACTCGTTCTAGCTTCGATCGCAGCAGGGCCACCCGCACTGGCGAGGGGACAAAATCATGTTCTACCATCATGGTATCATCTTTTATTTCCCAGCGGATAGACATCATTTCGGCAATTTCCCTTGGATAATACATCCAGATAGCGAATACATTGTGAAACAGGGGCTTCGCCAGGTCCAGCAAGGGCGAGTGGCGACCCGCAAATGCCGGATCGAAGTATACCATAGAACCGCGAACGCTGCGCGAAAAATCGACATCTATAAACAGATTACCATTATGGGCGTCACCATGTCCGACGATCGAGGCCACGTCTGATCGGGATGGTTTCAAGAGTCCGATCGCCTGCTGCACCAGTTGTCCTAGAGTATCTTGATATTGTATCCCATTAATGTTCCACTGCATTGATGCCAGACTATTATAATTTATTTTCCCTCCTGGCAGGAATATATCCGTCCCTTGATAGAACTTAGCGAAGCGCCCCCCCGTGAGTCTGTGGTAGAATAGCTGATGGATGGGCGATCGAGCATGTTCTGCTTTCTCCAGGGGTTGCAGGGTTTGCAGATAAATGTCCCACAGTTGTTCGTCAGCTTTTTCTTGTATAGATATAACTCGATCGGCATCTGTTCTGCGACCCATTTCCAGGTCGCGGATAACATTAAACATCGAAGGAGTCTCGAAGAACTCATAAATCAATAGCTGCTTTCCCCATTCCGTGGAACTATGTATGGGTTGAATTACTGGATAACCCGCCTCTGCTAGAATCGTTGAATTATAATATTCGTTAATAATGCTTTGGGGTTCTACATGGGTTTTGAAGAAATATTTGGTCTCATCTGCTGTAGTTATAAACCCATTCAGAGAGTTGAGGGATACAGCTAAGGGACGTATCTGTACCGTTTCCACCTGAAAATCCAGGTTAGCGATCATAAATTCCCTCAGCAATGCGTTAGCCGCTTCTAGGTCTGCGAACTGGAGATCCTGGATCTGCTGTAACTTCTTATCTGACAATCTTTCCTCCCGATCTATTTGATCCTAATTTACTGGCATGTTCTTCATTCTCAAGTCCCTGTCACCCATTGGTTGGTTGGTATTTGAGTTTGGATCTTACTCATAACGTTGGTTTCCAAGTTCCGTGAAATCCCATCGGCACCACCCTAGGCAATTCTAGTTTACAGACGGGTTCGCCATCCATCCTTTCACTATCATAAACCCAAACTTCACTCCTATCAACCCCGCCATCATAGATAACTGTCAACACCCATCCTTGCTTAGTATTCCGGGCATCCGGGACATAAATGGGTTCGGTGGGATAGCGATTTTCGTCCAAGTCCGCTACTGTCAGGTTGTCTGTCTCCAGATCCAAACGGGCGATCGCCCCAAACATTTCCTGACTAATATCCACCCCATCCCGATATACTGAAAAATAAATGTAACGGTAATTTTGCCCCACATCTTGGGGGGAGACGACCGGGAACTCGCAACCCCGTAAGAGCAATTGCTGGAGTTGGGTAACTTTCCCTGTTTGGGGATCTAGGCGCGATCGCCAGATAGTTCCCTTAGATCCTGTCTGGGTTTTACCCGTCGGCACTTCTTTGAGTTCCTGATTAGTTAAGTTGAAATCTTGATGGCGGACAAAATCCACAACTATCTCGCCATCAGCATCTACATAACCATTGCTAAAATGCCATTGAAACCAAGCTTCAGTTTTCCCCCGACTCACTACCGATAAAGTTGCGCGATCGAGGAATAAAATATCAGTTCCCTGACTGGGTTTCCATTCTGCGACATCGCAGTAACTCCGAAATCCGATCGCAATTGGTAGGAGATTAAACCGTACTGGCGGAATTAAAAACACCAAATATTGCCCCGCCATGACAAAATCATGTATAAAGGGGATCCCCTCTAATGGAATCGCTGCTTTTTGGACAATCTTGCCCGCGTGATCGCTCCTATAAACGTAAAGCGTTGCATTCAACCCGCCGATACTAATGCCAAAGTTAAAAATATCCCCGGTTTGCGCGTCTACCTTAGGATGAGCAGAATAGGGTAAGTTATGCTTGAGTTGGGAAAGATCATCTAATCCCTTAGTTTCCAAAGTTTGTAAATCTAAGGCATGGGGGTTTCCTGCTTCGCAGAGTGCCAATAGTTTATCGGGCAAAGCTAGCACGGAAGTATTGGCCGCATTTTTGGGTAATTTACCCCAACTTTTCCAGAACGGTCCGGGTACGGTCATGCCATAATTGGGATAAAGAAATTTCCCCGCCGCAGTTTCCGCTTGATATGCTGCTGTCTGCACGTAGCGATAAATTCCTGTAGCCCCCGCATCGGTAAAATGCACTGCTAAAATAGCACCATCCCCATCAAACCAATGTCCCACCCGATTTTTCGCGCAGCGTTCGCCTCCACGTTCCAAGCGTCCCGGACCATTACGATAGAGAGTACCGCGCAACCTTGGGGGAATTGCACCGGCCAGAATGGGTAGCTGAGTAGGGGGAAATTCTGTTGCCGGTCGTGCTAGGGCTTTTGCCCAAGCTTTGCCGGTTGATGCTTTTGTTGTCATCTTCTACTGCTGTCGGATAGTTGGATTTTATGCTATTATAAAGTCAGACTGTTACGCAATTGCCCCAAACCCTTAGATCGCCCCGCAGTTCCCCATCAGGGCATGGTAAACTTCAATTAACCACAGTGAAATCATCATTAATCAGGGTCTCATCAATCCCCTGCAGGGTGGCCAGGGTTTCCCCTTCAAAGTTAATCCAGGTATCTAGGCCCTTCCTGACAATCGCCAAATCGTCGAAACTCAAACCTCCTGCTAGCCCGTTCGCGTAGCGTGCGCGCAGCGCATTCACGTCCGTACCCTCTTCAAAGTCTATGATAGTATCCCAGCCCATGCCCGACTCCAAGCAGTTGGTCCCCTACTATAACCTAAGTTGCGACCTATTAAAAAAAATATGAATTACCCACTTAGACTTTACAGATATTTGGGATATTTCGTAGCTTTTGATACAAAATTATATTTTTTTTGTGCTAGACGGCGGGTTGGCTGTTTATAGGTTATAATGTACTAAAATAATAGTTAATTGCTGGGGGATGTAGATGATGGAAGATATGATTACAACAATTTTTGTTCTTTGTGACGAGCTACTAAAAGCGTTAAATATAAAAGAAGATCCACAAGTAAAAATGAACAATGCCGAAGTGATGACAGTCGGATTAGTTGCTGCATATTTTTTCGGAGGACACCACGATCGCTCTTGTCAATTTATGGTCCAACACAAGTATATAAAAAATCTGTTAAGTAAAAGTAGGTTCAATCGTCGATTACACAATATTGAGGAACCAATTTGGATGTTTTTCTTCCAAGTTATAGCTCAAACATTTAAAGAGCTCAATCCGGGTCAAGAATATATTCTTGATAGTTTCCCGGTGCCAGTATGTGATAATATTAGGATTGATAGATGCCAAATTTATAACAAGGAAGAATATCGAGGGTATATTGCCAGTAAAAAACGTTATTTTTATGGATTAAGAGTTCATATGTTGGTAAACAAAAATGGAAAGCCAATAGAATTTTATCTAGATCCTGGTAGTTATAATGATTTTAAAGTTTTGCAATCTTTTGGCTTTGACTTACCATCAAATTCAATAGTTTATGGAGATAAAGCTTATAATGATTATCAATTAGAGGATTTACTAAAAGAGTCGTCAAGTATAATGTTAAAACCTTTGCGAAAAAAGAACTCAAAAAGAAAAGAATATTCTTGTTTTGAATATATACAAAAAGTAACAAGAAAACAAGTTGAAACCTGTTTTAGTCGAATCACAAATTTGTTTCCCAAGTCAATTCATGCTGTTACATCTAAGGGATTAGAGTTGAAAATAATTCTCTTTATCATAGCTTTTTGTATCCAATTTTTATAGGTCGCAACTTGAGTTACTATAGTGAAAGCAGCGTTATCATCGTCACCAATCGCGTAGCGTGCGCGCAGCGCATAGCCCGAGATTAACCGGTAGGTAAAGGTCTTTCCATTGTCGGGATCGCTAGTAGAGAAAGTCCCCACGATCGCACCCTTACGGGAATTAGAATTGATGCTGCTGTTGCTAAGAACTATATCAGTAGGAGATTCGGCAACATTGTTCACATTAATAATCAAGGCTTCCAAGTAACTGGCCCCAGTAGAGTCAGTAGTCTGGACTAATATCCTGTAAATCGACTGAGTCTCAAAGTCTAAGGAACTGTTAATTCGCAGTTGGTCCCCTACTATAGTGAAAGCAGCGTTATCATCGTCACCATAGCCCGAGATTAACTGGTAAGTAAAGGTATCTCTATTATCAGGGTCAGTAGTTCCGAAAGTCCCCACGACTGCACCTGAGAGGGAGTTTTCGTTGACGCTGCTGCTGCTGAGAACTAGGTCGGTAGGAGACTCGCCGACATCGTTGACGTTAATAATCAAGACCTCCGAATAACTGTTCCCAGTCGAGTCGGTAGTCTGGACGCGGATGCTGTAACTCGACTGAGTCTCAAAGTCAGGGGAACTGTTAATTCGCAGTTGGTTCTCTACTATGGTGAAGGCAGCGTTATCATCGGCACCATAGCCGGAGATTAACTGGTAGATAAAGGTATCGGAAGAGTCGGGGTCAGTAGTTCTGAAAGTCCCCACGACAGTATTGGCTGGGGAGTTTTCACTGATATTGATGATGCTGCTAAGAATTATATCGGTAGGAGAGGAGTTCTCTGCAACATCATTGACGTTAATAGTCAAGACCTCCCGAATAACTGTTATTAGCCGAGTCAGTAGTTTGGACGCGAATGCTGTAACTGGACTGAGTCTCAAAGTCAGGGGAACTGTTAATTTGCAGTGAGTTCCCTTGATCTTACTCCAGCTTTGGAGGTGCTTACTCTGGTCTTGGAGGTGCTTACTCTGGCCTTGGAGTTACTCAACTGCCCTTTGGTAATCTTTTATCACGTCAAAGCAAAAGGTTGTGACGCCACCGAATGACTCTCGTACTCGGTAGAATGATTCAGTTACTCCTGGAAATGAACAGTTACCCCTAGAAATGAATAATTTTTCCCAGGAATAACTGAGTCACTCCAGGGAGTGACTCAGTTATTCCTGGATAAAATATCTCTATTGTTAAGGGGCGTGAGCGCAGGCTGCGACCTTGGAGGCCAACGCCATTTAGGGAGAAAGCCCAGAGTCGGCTGAGATGTTTAAAGGGCGCACTCCTAGGACTGCCCAGCTGTATCACTTGACTGAGCCATGTTTCGGTTAAACTGAATTGAGTGAGTTTGACAGAGGAAAAAGGCTGATAGCCTTGGGGACAGCGTTGATTCTATTTAATTCAAATTAGCTTGGGTTTCGACGATCTGCTTTTGTAAAGTTAACTGAGTTTTATTCAGATTCGCTTTGGCCTCATTCAACCGTTCCCTCGCCGTTTGCCAGATTAGCACCTTACTTTCAAACTCCGAGGTGCTAATGACACCATCTAAGTGTAACTTATAATAGCGAGTATACTCCCTTTCCGCATTCGCTAACTCGGCCTCTAATACTTTAATCGTCACCTCTTGGGTGGCTGTTTCCTCCCTCAACTCCGCCTTTAACCGAGATATCCTCTCCTCGATTTCTCTTTTCGGTTCTAGACGCCCCAAGGCCGTCACCGATGCGGCCACAGTACTAGGATTTGCTTGCTGTGTCCCTCTTTTTGTGCTTAAGGCGCCCCCGGGGGACACAGCCACAGTCTGGGTCTGCTGTTCCTCTGAGTCGGACAAGAGGCTGTAAACACCACCCATCACGATCGCAGCAGCACTGACTAAACCGATTACCCACCTACTGGTGGTTGTAGTGGACGAACTTTCATTGTCTAACTGTGGTTTCTGCCCCATAAACCGATCCGGGAAATGGTTGGCTCCCCTCCTATTGCTTCCAATTAGAGTAACACGACCCCAATCTGTCTTTCCCACTCTGCCATCAATCTAGCTTGGAAATTACATCCGTCGCACGATCTAACTCTTAATCATATCAATTTTTGCCAAAAAAAATTGTCTAGACAATTATTTCAGCTTTCAAGGTTTACTCTTCCACCCCCTCACCCCTTCACCCCCTCACCCCTGATGACAAACCGAAATCTAAAAAACATACCCCTGTAAGGGGATGACTTTGTTACTGGTAGGCTGTGGCGAATTAAAGTCACAGACGGAAATAGCTCGGGAAGTCCAGAAAAGCATAGTCTTAATAGACTATGAGGATAGGTCGGGACATGGAACGGGATTTGTGGTACCAGGTGCAAAAGATGTATGTACTGTAATGACTGCGGTGAAAGGGAGCGAAAAATTGCAGCTGCAAACTCCAGATGGTAAGGTTTGGCAAGCTAGCCAGATAAAAAGGTTCCCCGACCAGGATATGGCGGTGGTGACTTTTGTCCCCCAGGGGAAAAGTTGCCCCTATCCACCCGTACAGCTGGGAAATTCAAATAGAGTACAGCGGGGAGAGTCGATATATATTACGGGTTTTACAGAACGAACGGGGGGCGTGGTATTTGTCCCGGGAGACGTGATATCTAATAGAAAGAAACCGGGATGGGGAGGGTCAGGCATATCTTACCAGAGTGCGGCGGCGGAAGCAATGATGGGGAGACCGGTTCTGGATGCAGCGGGAAGGGCGATCGCCGTGCATAATAGTAACCTGCTTCCAGAAGGTAAGGAAGGGGAAAATTTGGCCCAAAGAGATTTGAAATGGGGGGTTTCAGTTAATGGTTACGGGGTAAAACCGGTGGCGATCTCCCCGGCATTTGTGGAAAGTTTCGTGAAACTGCCAGGAATGCGCTGCGCGTCCCGCAGGGATATGCGCTGCGCGCACGCTACGCGAACGAAAGCAGATATGGTGGCGGGTTTGGTGGCGGGTGCTTTGTTGTCCCTCGGGGGACTGGTGAGTTATGGAGTTTTCAGGGGTAAAGTACCGGAGGCGAAAGGGAAGTTGGAGCGTGGAAATAGGATGTTTGACGAGGAACGGTATGCAGATGCAGTGATAGTTTATAATCAGGCAATAGCAGCAGATCCAGAATTGGCAGAAGCTTGGAATAACAGGGGGTTGGCCTTGGAAAAGATGCAACGTCAAGCAGAGGGGCTATCATCTTACGATCGGGCATTGAATCTGAAGCCAGATTATCGACAAGCTTGGTATAATCGGGAAGTGGCACTGCGGAAGTTGGAACGCTATGCAGAGGCGGTGTCATCTTATGACCGGGCAGTAGAGATTAAGTCGGATTACCATCAGGGGTGGAATAATCGGGGAGTGGCCTTGGGCAGGTGGGAACGCTATGAGGAGGCCCTGGCATCTTTGGATAGGGCCATAGAATTAAAAGCAGATTATCACGAGGCGTGGAATAATCGCGGGGTGACCCTAGATAAAAAGCAGCGCTATGAAGAGGCGCTAAAATGTTACGATTGCGCTGCGCGCACGCTACGCGATCGGGCATTGGCAATTAAGGAGGATTTCCCAGTAGCTTGGAATAATCGCGGTTTGGCCCTGTTTAAGTTGAAACGCCCAGCAGAGGCGGTACTGGAATGTTTCGATTTTTCGCGTAGCGTTCGGGCGATCGAATTGAAGCGGGATTACTATGAGGCTTGGTACAATCGGGGCTTGGTGCTATATTACTACCAAAGATATGCAGAGGCGGTGGAGAGTTTTGATGCAGCGGTAGGATATAAACGGGATTATTATGAAGCCTGGTATCATCGGGGTTTGGCCTTAGGAAAACTGCATAGCTACCCGGAAGAGGTGTCCTCTTACGATCGGGCAGTGGAATATAAGCCAGATTATCATCAAGCATGGTATAATCGCGGGGTGGCACAAGGAAAATTGCATCGCTATGAAGATGCGAATGCGCTGCGTGCACGCTACGCGAACGGATCTTACGACCGGACAATAGGATTGCAGCCAGAAAATTATACGGCGTGGAATAATCGCGGGGAAATGCTTTCGGTCCTGGGACACTACGAAGAGGCCCTATCATCTTGCGATCGGGCGGTAGCGATAAAACCAGACTATGAGGAGGGGTGGAATAACAGAGGAGTGGCCCTGGATAAGTTGCAGCGCTATGAAAAGGCGATCGTATCCTTTGAACGGGCGCTACAATGTAAGCTAGACTATGCATCAGCCTGGAATAACAAAGGTTTGACTCTGGGCAGGTTGCAGCGCTACGGGGAGGCGTTCTCTGCTTGCGATCAGGCGATCGAGTTCGATCCGGACTATGCAGAGGCTTGGCATAATCGCGGTTTGGCCCTATCATATTTGCAGCGGTATGCAGAGGCCCTGACTTCCTACGACCGGGCGATCGCGTTACAGCCAAACTCGGCTTATATCTGGAATAACAGGGGTTGGGTTCTGGAGAATTTACAAGAACATGGCCAGGCGATCGCATCCTATAAAAGGGCGATATCCCTGGAACCGAATAATCAAGTGGCGATCGATAATCGCAAGCAGTTATCCAGTCAGCTAGAAGGGGTAACTTCGTATCAATCTTAATCTGTTATTGCGAGGGGGGGTAGCTTTTCGAGATGAACCGAAGTTTCCTTCCGGAGTTAGGCATTTATTTAGTCTGAGACTAACCATAAGGGGTTCCATTGCATGAAGAAAGGAACAAAGGGAGTAATCCTGAGTAATTCTACCTGTGACAATAGGCTATCTACCCAGTAGCCGGATGCGGTAAAGAGAGTCCGGTTCCGAAAGGGAGGGTCGGGAGGTGACAATAGGCTCGACCCCGACTCTTCATCCTACATTATTATGCTAACCCTCCCATCTCCAAAAAAAAGAAGCCTGCCCAAACAGACTTCTGACATTACACCCACATGGGAGGTACTTTTCTCTTTCGATTTTTCGCGTAGCGTTCCTGGCAATTAGCTAGCGAGAAATTCCCGGACATTAGCCCGACGCTTCCGCAACTTGACCAAAGCTTCCCGTTCCAGCTGGCGTACCCGTTCCCGGCTGATCTTCAGATGATCGCCTATTTTGGTCAGCGTCATCGGTTTGTCATAGTCTAAACCAAACCTGAGAGACAATACCTGTCTCTGCTGCATAGTCAGATCGGCCATCATATTCTCTAACTCTGACTTGAGTGCCGCATACATGGTGAAATCCTCCGGAGTTGGGCCAGTATCCTCCAAGAGTTCTACTAGTTCTGTATCCTGGTTATCTCCCACCCGCAGATCCAATGATAGCGGTAAGCGTGATCGCTCCAGATGTTCCAGCACCTGCTTAGGAGTCAAGTCTAACTCCACCGCTAACTCGTTAATTGTGGCAGGACGTCCTAGTTCTTGGGATAATCGACGCTGAGCCTTCTTGATTTTATTCAACTTTTCGGTTATATGTATCGGCAGGCGAATCGTCCGACTCTTTTCCGCGATCGCCCGAGTAATGGCCTGACGAATCCACCAGTAGGCATAGGTCGAAAACCGATAACCTTTAGTCGGGTCAAACTTTTCTACCCCCCGCTGCATCCCGATCGTCCCTTCCTGGATCAAATCCAGCAAATCTACATTCCGCTTGATATACTTTTTGGCGATGGACACCACCAAGCGCAAATTTGCTTCCACCATTTTGCGCTTCGCCCTTTCCCCCGCCCCGATCGCTCTTTGCAACTGGTCCGTTGACAACTCCACCGCTTCCGCCCATTCTTCTGAGGTCGGGGAGCGGTCTAACTTCTCTGCCAGAGTTGCTTTCACCTCCTCCAACCGCGTCAGGCGCTGCACCTGCTTTCCATAGGTAATTTCCTCTTCATCGGTCAGCCGGGGAACCCGACCAATTTCTCGTAAATATGCCCGTACTGGATCTGTTGTATGGTGAGTTTTCTTCATAGCGCTGAGTCTGATAATTGTGTTATTTGCCAATTGTCCGTGCTACGGGGCGAATAGTTAATGTGGCATTAACCATTCGCCCTGTTCTCTCTTCGATTTTCAAATCCTCTATCTTGGGTTTTCACCGGCACCCTAACGAATGCCAGCGGAACCATCCCGGTCTTAAGAGCCAACAGAGCTAGACCGAACACGCGAAGGGCCCCCTCCGCTGCGCGAAAAATCGACAAAGTAGTCGTTGTTAACCAAATCACGTCGGTTGTCATAGCGCTATTTACCTGATTACTATTATTTAACTAATCTTAACATTTCTTAGCAAACCTTATCTAGTGCCCAACAGACAAATTTTTATGAGTGCGATCCGATAAACGACGGGACCCTTCGCCCATAACCCTCTACTGCGAACAGCCCCTGACAGAGATATTCCTCTGAAAAGCCATCCGTCATTACAATTTATTAAACTTTCTCAATTCTTGGTAACCAAATCACATTCCCAAGCATCGGACCTGGGAATGTTAACTATTTACAAAACGCCCTCTATCTGATATAATCCTGTATCGCTTTCACCTCCAGAGGGTGGGATTTCAAGGAACGGATCGCATCGACTGTTGCTTTAGCACCGGCGATAGTAGTGATAATCGGCAGCTTGTAAGTCAGAGCAGAGCGGCGGATCAGGCGTCCATCGGTTTGGGCTTCTTCACTAGAAGAGGGCGTGTTGACTAGCAGTTGAATGTTCTCATTTTTAATCTCATCCAGCACATTGGGACGGCCTTCGTGCAGTTTGTACAGGATCTTGACATTTTCGACACCTTGCTTTGCCAAGGCGCGGCGGGTGCCCTCGGTGGCAACCACAGCAAAACCCAATTCCATCAGGTCGCGCACTACCGGTACGACCGCTTCTTTATCCCGATCGCTGATCGATACAAACACGGTACCGCCCAGGGGCAGGCGCACTCCCGCTGCGAATTCGGCCTTAGCAAACCCCTTGCCAAAATTAGCGTCAATGCCCATCACTTCCCCTGTAGACCGCATTTCTGGTCCCAGCAGGGTGTCGCTGCCGGGGAATTTCTCAAAGGGTAGCACCGCTTCCTTGACAGAAATGTGCTGCGGGATCCGTTCGGCAGTAAACCCGAGAGATTCTAAGGTCTCTCCTGCCATTACCCGAGATGCTAGCTTCGCCAAGGGTACCCCGATGGCCTTGGAAACAAAGGGCACTGTCCGCGATGCCCGGGGGTTAGCCTCCAGAATATAAACCTGTTCTCCCTGGACTGCAAACTGGATATTCATCAGACCGATCGCGTTCAGCGCCTTTGCTAGCTTTACCGTCCACTCGCGAATCCGGTCTAAAATGGAGGCTGAAAGGGTAATTGCGGGAAGAGAACAAGCTGAGTCCCCTGAGTGAACTCCTGCTTCTTCGATATGTTCCATGATGCCGCCGATGACTACGCGCCCGGTACTATCCGCGATCGTATCCACATCTACCTCGATCGCCCGTTCCAGGAACTGATCAATTAAGATAGGATGTTCCGGTAGGACCTGGCGAACAAATTTCATGTAGCGTTCCAACTCAACATCAGAATAAACAATCTCCATCGCCTGTCCTCCTAACACGTAGGAAGGACGCACTACTACTGGGTAACCAATCCGCTGGACCACTATCAAGGCATCATGATAACTGCGGGCAATGCCATTGGCGGGCTGTTGGATCTCCAGTTCCTTCAGAATCTTTTCAAACCTTTCCCGGTCCTCCGCAGTATCGATCGCATCTGGCGATGTTCCCCATATCTTTGTCGGACCTTCACTTTTCGACAGATATTCCTGTAAGGGAACGGCAAGTTTCAAGGGAGTTTGACCGCCAAATTGGATGATAATTCCTTCTGGTTTTTCTGTCTCAATGATGTTGAGCACGTCCTCCTTGGTCAGGGGTTCAAAATAAAGCCGATCGCTGGTATCATAGTCTGTTGAGACAGTTTCCGGGTTGGAATTGACCATAATCGTCTCAAAACCTCGGTCTCGGAGGGCGTAGGAAGCATGACAACAGCAATAGTCAAACTCAATCCCTTGACCGATGCGATTGGGGCCGCCACCGAGAATCATTACTTTACGTCGGTCACGAGGAAATGACTCAGTTTCTGACTCGTAGGTAGAGTAGTGATAGGGGGTAAAAGCTTCAAACTCTGAGGCACAGGTGTCTACTGTCTTGTAGACTGGTACTACCCCGAACTGCTGGCGGTAAGCGCGGACTTCATCTTCAGTGGTTTTCGTGGCAAAGGCAATCTGCCGATCGCTAAATCCGAGCTGCTTCACCTCCCATAACTGGTCTTTGATAATCTGGTTCAGAGGAGTCCGCTTCAGAAACTTCTCTGTCTCCAATAAGGATTGCATCTTGTCTAGAAACCAGAAGTCTATCCCTGTCAGTTCGTAGATATCCTCTAGACTCATCCCCATTTGCAAGGCGTGACGAACTGTGAAAATCCGATCGGGATTGGGCGTGCGTAAACCGGCGCGAATCTGCTCTAAACTGGGCAGCATCTCTGGGCGCGCCGTAGGCGTAAAATCGCACCCCCAACCCGCACGTCCCGTTTCCAGCGATCGCAATGCTTTCTGAAAGGACTCGCAAAAGGTGCGCCCGATGGCCATCGCTTCTCCCACGGACTTCATCTGGGTAGTCAGCACCGGTTCGCTGCCAGCAAACTTTTCAAAGGCAAACCGGGGGATTTTCGTGACTACATAATCGATAGTTGGTTCAAAGCTAGCAGGGGTCTTCTTGGTAATATCATTCTTGATCTCATCGAGGGTGTAGCCTACTGCTAACTTGGCCGCAAACTTGGCGATCGGGAAACCCGTCGCCTTGGAGGCCAGGGCCGAAGAACGCGACACCCGAGGATTCATTTCAATCACGATTACATCCCCATTCACGGGGTTAACCGCAAACTGAATATTTGAACCCCCCGTTTCCACTCCAATTTCCCGGATAATCTTAATCGAAGCATCCCGGAGTCGCTGATATTCCTTATCCGTCAGGGTTTGCGCCGGTGCTACCGTAATCGAGTCACCGGTATGGACCCCCATCGGGTCGAGATTCTCGATCGAGCAGATAATCACCACATTATCTGCCAAGTCCCGCATCACTTCCAGTTCAAACTCTTTCCACCCGATCAGAGACTGTTCGATCAGCACCTGGGACACTGGCGAAGCATCGAGCCCATTTTGGACGATTTGTTCAAACTCTTCCTGGTTATAAGCTATGCCACCACCGGTACCACCAAGAGTATATGCCGGTCGAATAATCAGGGGATAGATGCCAATTTTCTGAGCAACTTCTCTTGCTTCGGCTAGGTTATTGGCAATCCCCGAAGGACAGACCGACACACCTATGCGTTCCATCGCCTGCTTGAACAGCAGCCGGTCCTCCGCCTTCTGGATCGCCTCCAGCTTCGCCCCAATTAACTCTACCCCATACTTTTCCAGGGCGCCATTCTTTGCCAGGGCCACTGCCAAGTTGAGGGCTGTTTGACCCCCCATTGTCGGGAGTAAAGCGTCTGGGCGTTCCTTGGCGATTACCTTTTCCACTATTTCCGGCGTCAGCGGTTCGATGTAAGTCCGTTCCGCCATTTCCGGGTCCGTCATGATGGTGGCCGGGTTAGAGTTCACCAGTACCACCTCGTAGCCCTCACTCCGGAGGGCTTTGCAGGCTTGAGAACCACTATAATCAAACTCGCACGCCTGACCGATCACAATTGGACCAGCGCCCAGCAGGAGAATTTTGTGTAAATCGCTACGTTTCGGCATAGTTGTTAGCTTGAAGTGCTCCGATTAAACCCAGACTATTTTAGGGGGTGTCACCGTTAAGCGTTGTTAGTCATTTATTCATATTTCCTCACCATTAACCGGCAGCCAACGATGATTTTTAGTTGTTAGTCATTTATTCATATTTCCTCACCATTAACCGGCAGCCAGCGCCACTCTTCTCTCCTCTGACCGGCATATGCAACTGTTGATTTCTGCTGTGCATGCACTACAATTGATGATTTTTAGCAGTAAACAGTATTAATATTATTCCCGGAAATCTTACTAAAATATTGCTACAGATAGTTCGCCGCTACAGATAGTTCGCCCGGAAATCGCGATTTTTATAGAATCGTTTTTTGCAAAGTAAATACTAAATTTAAAATAAGTTTGCTTAATTATTGTTTACATTACGCAAACTGTGCTCTCGTATGAGATGAAAATTTGTCAAAAAACTTAATGAAAAAAATTTTCAAAACTCTTGACAAAAATTTTAAATAGTTGAATATATATATCAATAAGCTTCAATCACGCAATAGGCTTATTGATATAGATTCACAGGAGGTAAATGTCGGCATGACCAGCATGACTGTGAAATCCTTCCCAGCGGAAGGAGATGGTTTTCCTTGGTGGGCAGGCAACGCTCGTCTAGCGACGCTCTCAGGGCGTTTGTTGGGCGCTCATGTCGCTCACGCCGGTTTGATAGTGCTGTGGGCGGGAGCCTACACTCTGTTTGAGCTTTCGCGCTTCAACCCAGAACTGCCCATGTACTCCCAGGGCTTAATTGTGCTGCCAAACCTGGCAAGGTTGGGTTTTGGCGTTGGTGAGGAGGGAATAGTCAATACCTACCCCTACTTCGTCATTGGAGCTTTGCACCTGATCAGCTCTGCCTTCTTGGGTTTCGGTGGCATCTTCCATGCCCTGAAAGGACCGGAAACCCTAGAAGAGAATTTTGACTTCTTTGGCTACCGGTGGGACGACAAAGACAAAATGACCACCATCCTGGGCATTCACCTGATTCTTCTGGGTATCGGTGCTGAACTGCTGGTGGCCAAAGCAATGTTCTTTGGCGGACTCTACGATCCGACTGTCAGTCATGTGCGCGTCATTTCTGGCCCGACCTTGAACCCAGCCGTCATCTTTGGCTACCTATTCGGTGGGGGTGGCACAAACTGGCTAGCAGGTGTCAACAACCTCGAAGATGTTGTCGGCGGTCATATTTGGATCGGCATCCTCTGTATTGCTGGCGGCATCTGGCATATGAAAACCGAGCCTTTCCCCTGGACAGAACGCCTCTTTATTTGATCGGGAGAAGCTTATCTGTCCTACAGCATCGGCGCTCTAGCCTTAATGGCCTTTATTGCCACGTTGTTCGTATCCGTTAACGATCTGGTATTCCCAGTCGAGTTCTACGGACCAACTTTAACTATCGGCATGGATCGCTTTCCCTCTTTTGAAGGTGTAGAGTTGCTGACCTCTCGCACTTGGCTGGCCAATGCTCACTTCTGGTTGGGTTTTTTCTTCCTGCAAGGTCATATATTCCACGCACTTCGAGCCGCTGGTTTTGACTTCCGTCAGGGCAAAGTCAGCCAAGCAGACAGCTTGACGGAGGAGGTCGCCTGATGACTACCGCAATGGCAACTGCGAGAGCCAACTCTAACTGGCTGGCAGGCAACGCTCGCTTCGTCAATCTTTCGGGCAAGCTTTTGGGTGCCCATGTCGCCCATGCAGGTTTGATCGTCCTGTGGGCTGGTGCCATGACTCTGTTTGAAATTTCCCACTACAACCCAGCGGAACCGATGTACTCCAAGGGTTTAATCCTGTTGCCTCACCTGGCAACCCTAGGCATTGGCGTGGGTGATGGCGGGCAAATTGTCGATACCGGACCCTACTTTGCGATCGGGGTTTAGTCGGGTCGAGCTAGGGGTCACCCCCTAACTCTCCCATTCGGAACCGGACGTGCGACTTTCACCGCATCCGGCTACTGGCAAGTAGGGCATTGTCACTACTAGGATTACTACGGATTGCTCCACTTGTCCCTCATCTCATGCGATTTCACTCCTTTCCTGGTTGGTAAGCGGCGCTGCCAGATAACCTTTAGTATTACCATTTCCAAGTCTGTTTTACCAGTCATCCAACCTTCGAGAGGCCTCCGGCGTCTTAGAGATACTCTTACCCAAGATTTCCTACTTTAACCAACCCGCGTCAGCTGGATGAGGAACACCCCATCATATCCATAGGCGTTACCCTAGGCATTAGCTTCTCGGGCTATCTCTCCCCTCGCGGCTTGCGCTTTACATCTAACTTGTCCAATCTAGACAGCACACGAGAAGTTACTTCGTTCCCTAGTATCATTTCACGATGCTTTTAGGCCCCTGCTATACCCCGGGAGTTCTTAGAGTGCGATACTGGCCAAGTGCAAGAACCAGCACAAACTACCATTTCCCTTTTGGGCCAGCGCTTTAAGCCTTATTTCGCTGGTTCTAGATAACGAGGCGTACACAGGTTCGCTTGTTCTAGCCATTAGCATCTTTCCTAGCGGCGTCACTAGCTTAGGCTGCTAGCTATCCTACATTTAAGTCCTTGCTCCGCACCACCGTGATGTGACTCAGCAGCACTAAGGACCGGTGTTACTCCCACACTTGGAGAGAGGGAATCTAACCCCATGAATACCAGAGTTACCAGTTTGGACCTGGCCTAGCGTTCCGTAGTTGCCCACGTTAGACTAGAACGAATCGCACTGCACCTAATTAATTAGCTCAGCTGTTCTGGGTGCTGGCGGCATCTATCACGCTATCCTCGGTCCGGACATCTTGTCTAAAGACAATAGCTTCTCCGGCTTCTTTGGCTACGACTGGGAAGATAGCAACAAAATGACGACCATTCTCGGCATTCACCTCCTATTACTGGGGTTGGGTGCTTGGCTGCTGGTAGCTAAAGCCATGTTTTGGGGTGGTCTGTACGATCCAGTGGCATCCTCCGTGCGGGTAATCACTGACCCGACCTTAAATGCTGCTCGTATATTTAGCTATCTGTTCGGCATCCAGGGCTGCCAAGGCATGGCAGCCGTTAACAACCTGGAAGACGTTGTCGGCGGTCATATATGGATCGGGTTTTTCTGTGTTGTTGGTGGTTTCTGGCATATGGTCACCAAGCCCTTTCCTTGGGCGCGCAGGGTGCTCTTTTGGTCTGGCGAGGCTTACTTGTCCTATAGCCTGGGAGCTTTAGCCTATATGGGTTTCTTTGCGGCCTACTTTATAACCGTCAATGACCTGGTTTATCCAGAGCTATTCTACGGACCTATTGGTTTTTCCCTGGAAGGAGGCACTGGTAGCGCCCGGACCTGGTTAGCGGGCACTCACTTTCTCTTGGCAGCCTTATTTATGTGCGGTCATGTCTGGCACGCATTGCAAGTTCGTCTTAAAGCAGCAGGGGTAATCTGAAATGACAGCAACTGCAACTATCTCCGAACCCAAGTATGGCTGGTGGGCGGGCAATGCCCGTTTGACCAATCTTTCGGGAAAACTTCTGGGCGCTCATGTTGCCCAAGCTGCTCTGATCGTATTTTGGGCGGGGGCGTTGACCCTATTTGAACTCTCCCAATACAACCCAGCCGAACCGATGTACTCCCAGGGTTTAATTCTGCTGCCTCATCTTGCCAGTCTCGGCATTGGCGTCGGTGATGGCGGGCAAATTGTCGATACCGCGCCTTATTTCGTTATTGGTGTTTTGCACCTAATTAGCTCAGCGGTTCTGGGTGCTGGGGGCATCTATCATGCCTTGATCGGTCCGGAAGTCTTGCCTCAAAACCATAGCTTCTCAGGCTTCTTTGGCTATGACTGGGAAGATTGGGACAAGATGACAAGCATCATTGGCATTCATCTGCTGCTGGGACTGGGGGCTTGGCTTCTGGTCGCTAAAGCTATGTTTGTTGGGGGACTCTACGACCCTAATTTAGAAGCGGTGCGAGTTATATCACAACCGACTCTCAATCCCCTACAAATTTTTGGCTATCTTGTTGGTCAAAAAGGTGCCGAAGGCATGGCTGCGGTTAACAACTTAGAAGATGTTGTTGGCGGTCATATCTATGTTGGCCTGTTGTTGATTAGTGGTGGCTTCTGGCATATCCTGACTTCGCCGAAACTGTGGGCGCAGCAGGTACTATTTTGGTCTGGTGAGGCTTACCTGTCTTACAGTCTGGGTGCTTTGGCTTATATGGGGTTTTTGGCAGCTTATTTCATCACTGTTAATGACACCGTTTACCCGACTGCTTTCTACGGTCCTCTCGGTTTCTCGAAGACGGCAGCAGGTTTTGTTACCTCGCGCACCTGGTTGGCAACGAGTCATTTTGTGCTGGCTATTCTGTTAATGTTCGGTCATATTTGGCATGCGGTGCGGGTGCGATCGCTCGCGGCAGGCTTTGATATGCGCCTGGGGCAGTTTGTCACGCAAGTACATAATTTTGATGTGACGCTTTTGTTCTTGCGGAATCTGCCCATTTACCGCCGGGGTTTGTCACCTGTATTCAGGGGATTGGAAATTGGCATGGCTCACGGCTATTTCCTGATTGGACCTTTGGTTACTCTCAATTCTATAGAGGATCCCCAGTTGGCCAATGAAAAGGAAGAATCTTCTCGATTTAGACTCGTACTTCAGAAAAATCGGTTGCGAGTATCAACCAATCATTTGTCCTAATACTCAGGAGATTTATGAAGCCCTGGCCAGATTAAAACTAATGGCAAATCAATTTCACCCAACTTAATTTTTGACGCGCTGCAGAGGTCGATTTCGATGTCTGAGGGATGCTAGCGGCTGCGCAGCGGCTGCGCACGCTACGCGAAAAATCGCGCAAAAACCCCTCAGACATCGTACTAACATAATTTGGGGTCTCACAACCTTTGCTAATTACGTTCCCAGGCAGAGCCAGGGAACAATGCCAATTGCTAATTGCCTTAACAATTAACAATTAACAATTAACAACAACGATCAAGCAGAGGCTTGGCGAGCAGCAGCAGCTTCGTCGGGGTGAATTCCCAGACGGGTGAGATTAATCCGGCCCTTTTCGTCGATACTTCGCACCTTCACTATTACCTCATCACCAACATTTACCTCGTCCTCTACTTTGGGCACGTGGCCATCAGCTAGCTGGGAGATGTGAATCATCCCTTCCTTACCTGGCAGAAACTCCACAAAGGCACCAATGCCAATAATGCGGGTGACCCGACCGACAAAGACATCTCCCGGATTGACTTTTTTGGTCATGCCCACGATGATGTTGCGTGCCTCCCGCGCTTTTTGAGCATCGCTGGATGCTATGATCACCGTGCCATCGTCTTCGATGTCTACCTTAGCGCCTGTTTGTTCGGTAATGCCCTTGATGGTCTTACCGCCCGGTCCGATAATTAGACCGATCAGTTCTGGATCGATCTTCATCATTAGTAAGCGCGGTGCATAGGGCGACATCTCCCCACGCGGTTCGGAAATGGTTTCCAGCATTTTCTCTAAGATATGCATCCGCGCTGGTTTGGCCTCATTAATCGCTTGGGCAATCACCGACAAGGGCAAACCGGTGAGTTTCATGTCCAGTTGCAGGGCCGTAATTCCCCTGTCCGTCCCTGCTACCTTGAAGTCCATATCTCCCAAAAAATCTTCAATCCCTTGAATATCCGTGAGAATTCTCACTTCCTCACCTTCCTTGATCAAACCCATCGCTGCACCGCTGACTGGTTTGACTAGCGGGACTCCCGCATCCATCAGGGACAGGGTGGAAGCGCAGACTGAACCCATTGATGTGGAACCATTGGAAGAAAGCACTTCCGATACTACCCGAATCACGTAGGGGAAATCTTCCTTCGCTGGTATTACCGGCGCTAAGGCCCGTTCCGCTAGGGCACCATGACCTATTTCTCGCCGTCCAGGCGATCGCATGGGCTTTGTTTCCCCGACGGAGTAAGGTGGAAAATTGTAGTGGTGCAGATAGCGTTTTTCCGCATCCGGGTGGAGGTCATCCATTTCTTGAGCATCTCCGGATGTACCCAAGGTGACAACAGACATGACCTGAGTTAGACCTCGGTTAAACAAGGCGCTACCATGTACCCGAGTAGGCAAAACTCCCACCCTGGAAGAGATAGGACGCACTTGATCCAGCTTGCGACCGTCAACCCGCATCCCCTCCTTGATTATTTGTTCCCGCATCAATTCCTTGGTAACCTGCTTGAAGGTATTACCTACTGCTGCGGAGTCAGCATCCGCAGCCAGGCTGATGGGGTCGTCCTCGCCCAGTTCTCCAATTTGGGTGACTACTTCGGTTTCTTTGATCTCATCTAATGCTGTATCCCGCTGATGCTTGTCCAACTCGTACTGAGAAAGCACTGCTTTGATCCTGGCAGTGGCCCGATCGCGGATAAAATTCTCTAGGGTCGGGTCTACTGTCAGCGGTTCGGCCTTAACCAGTTCTATGCCCAGTTCGGCCATCAAATCTTGCTGTGCTTTGATCAGGTCGCAGACTGCCTCATAGCCAAAGTCGATCGCTTCTATGATATCCTGTTCTGGCAGCTGGGAGGCCCCCGCCTCTACCATGATCGCCCCATCGGGAGAACCGGCCACCACCAGGTCTAAATCTCCATTTTCCAGTTCGCTATAGGTAGGGTTGATCACGAAGTCATCCCCCACTAACCCCACCCGTACCGCTGCCATTGGACCATTAAAGGGGATCTTCGCTAGCACTACCGCGATCGATGCACCCGTCACCGCCAGCACATCTGGAGGCACCCGATCGTCCATCGACAGGGTAGTCGCCACAATTTGGATTTCATCCCGCAACCATTGTGGAAACAAAGGACGCAAGGGACGGTCAATTAACCGGCTCGTCAGAATGGCCTTTTCGGCAGGACGGCCCTCGCGCCGCAAGAAACCTCCTGGTATCCGCCCCGCTGCGTACAGTCTTTCTTCATAATCTACCAGCAGGGGCAGAAAATCAACCCCCTCTCTTCCCGGTGCCCTGGTTGCAGTCACTAAAACAACTGTATCTCCCGATTGAATCAGTACGGAACCATTCGCCTGTGGCGCAAATAGTCCTACTTTGAGTCGAATATCCCGTCCGTCAAAGGATATTGACTTGTCTATCTCTCCCATGCAACACTATGCCCTCTAGTTCACACTTGTTTATTTCCTAATAGTCGCAATCGTAGCATTGATATTAGTTGTTAGTCCCTCCCATATCTGCAAGCACCCCACCGCCAGTCGGCAGAAACTCTCCGCTTGACTCACACGTACCATATATTCTCCCTCTTGTCAAGCATCCAGCGATCGCAGCCCGTAGAGGCGAGCAGATGCCCAGAAACCGGTTTTTTTAGTTCTTCGGGATCCAGACTGGGTGTGTTATAGCATATCTACTATAATTTGTCTATGAATAAAAAAATTGAGGCTGTTGCCCGATGCATTTTTCTCTATTGGTTGTATAATACCGATGTCAGCGCGATGTCTGAGGGGTTTTTGCATCAGCGCAGCTGCTGCGCAGCTGCTAGCATCCCGAAGACATCGAATGAGCTCGGCGTTCAGTGGTGAAAACTGTATATTACACGAGCAAATCTAACCATAAACAATTAGCAATTAACAATTAACAATATGGGTATTTTACACGGGAGTTGGTTAAGTCAGGGCGAGTTGTTGATTTGGGGAGAAAAATGGCGCTTTGAGACGGCGGTGAAAATTACTCAGTTGGATGAGACCTATGGCCATCCTTTGGGGATGACATCTGCTGAGTTACAATCCTTTTGGGAAACTATACAACAGCAGTATAAAATTAGTTGGTCAAAGCAAGATGTGAAATGGCAAACGAGGGCTATCGCACTGCCAACGGAGATCGCTAAAGGTACTTCCGATATCTCCCTGTGTGCCGAGTCCCCTGGGGCAAGAGCACAACAGGAGATATCGAAAAGCCGGGCCGTGCGTTCCCGGGCGAGATCCAGGGAACGAGAGGAAGAAGGTTTATTTACAGTTATACCTCAGCATTCAGCTGTCCCAAAGTCCGGAGAGGTGTTTTTGTATCCCTGGGAAGTGGAAGGACTCTGCTTAAATACCATTGCGGCGATGAAATTTTTGCAGGCTTTGCCTCTCTCCGGACTAGACTATTCTTGGTTGGGGTCAGATTTGCGCTTTTGGTCTCACCTCAGTCGCTGGAGTATGGATCTATTGGCCAGAGGTAAGTTTTTACCCACCCTCAAGGGTAATATCGCTTGCTGGCAACCTCTCCTAGATAGCAGTATAGACCAATCCCGTCTTGTGAATTTTGCTCGGGCTATGCCTGATATTTGTCGCAGTTATATGGAAAACACTAAAGTGTTTACTACGAACGGGGAAAACACTAAAGTGTTTACTACGAACATGGGGAATAGCATCAGTTTGCCGATGGCGCTACGCTGGGGGCGCCAGCCGTGCGCACCCCAAGGGTTGATTAAGGAATTCTTGAGTCGGGCGATCGATTGCCAAGTGCGAGTTGTAGCGGGTGCCAATTCTCTCCCCAACATAGCATCTCCAGTATGGGAGTGGCTATCCGCTTTAACTCAGGAAAATGCAACTATCCATGGGACTGGGATAGAAAGCATTTCTACGGCCCTCGATCGTTGGACAGCACCGGTACAACACCTGCTACAAGGACGGCAAGGTTTCTTGACTTGTTTTAAGCTGCATCCTCCAAGTAAGCAAGATTGGATGCTGGAGTATTGCTTGCAAGCGGCTGATGACCCAGAATTTATCGTAGATGCAACTACTATATGGAATAATCCCGTTGAAGGTTTGGTGGTTCGCGATCGCGCCATTAAGCAACCGCAAGAAACTTTCCTGAGTGGTTTGGGTTTAGCTTCCAGGTTGTTCCCACCAATTGAAGCCAGTTTAGAAAGCCAACGTCCTCTTTTCTGTCGCCTGACACCGGTGCAAGCCTATGAGTTTATTAAGTCGGCGGCCTGGCGTTTCCAAGATAGCGGTTTGGGAGTAATTTTACCCCCATCTCTGGCAAATAGAGAGGGGTTGGCTAGTCGCTTGGGGTTAAGTATTCGCGCTATGATGCCGAATTTAAAAAAGACAGAAAAAATTGGGTTGCAGAGTCTGCTGAATTTCAAGTGGAAATTGACGATCGGGCAACAGCGTTTGTCGGAAGCTGAGTTTAAGGAACTGATCGCGAAGGGTTCTCCCTTGGTGGAAATAAATGAAGAATGGGTGGAGTTGCGACCCCAGGATGTCCGCGCCGCTGAGGAGTTCTTTGCTAGTCGCAAAGATAAGGTGAATCTTTCCTTAGAAGATGCTTTGCGGATCGGTACGGGGGATACCCAGACGATTGAAAAGCTGCCAGTAGTGAGTTTTGAGGCGTCCGGAGTGCTGCAAGAGTTACTCGCTAACTTGACGGATAATCGATCTATAAAGGCGATCGCCACTCCGGCCAATTTCCGAGGCGAGTTGCGTCCTTACCAGGCCCGGGGTGCTAGTTGGCTGGCATTTTTGCAGCGCTGGGGTTTGGGTGCTTGTCTCGCAGATGATATGGGGTTGGGAAAGACGATCGAACTGATTGCTTTTCTGCTGCACTTGCAAGAACAAGATGCCCTGACAGGACCGACCCTGCTAGTTTGTCCTACTTCAGTATTAGGGAATTGGGAGCGAGAAGTCAAGAAATTTGCCCCCACCCTGAAAACTCTGGTGCATCACGGGGAGAAACGGGCCAAAGATCAGGATTTTGCTCGGACGATTCAGGATCGGGATTTGATCGTTACCAGTTATAGTCTAGCTTTCCGGGATGAAAAGGAACTCTCAAGTGTTGAATGGCAAGCTGTGGTTTTGGATGAGGCTCAGAACATTAAAAATCCCGGCAGCAAGCAGTCCCAAGCGGTGCGCCAGTTGCCGACAGAGTTGAGAATTGCCCTGACAGGAACTCCGGTAGAAAATAAGCTGCAAGAATTGTGGTCCATTATGGATTTCCTCAATCCCGGCTATTTGGGCACGCGGCAATTTTTCCAGCGCCGGTTTGCCATGCCCATTGAAAAGTATGGAGACCCCTCATCTTTGCAGACTTTGCGATCGCTTGTCGGACCCTTTATCCTCCGCCGCCTGAAGACCGATCGAGATATCATCCAAGATTTGCCAGAGAAACAGGAGATGACAGTATTCTGCGGACTAACCCCAATACAAGCGGAACTATATCAGCAGGTTGTCGATCAATCCTTAGCCCAGATAGATATATATGATGGGCTAGTGCGTCACGGACTAATTATCGCTTTGCTGACTAAACTCAAGCAAATTTGCAATCATCCCGCCCAATTCCGCAAGCAAAAAACCTTGACAAATCCCCAGCAATCTAATAAACTAATGCGGTTAGAGTCAATGCTGTCAGAGGCGATCGCAGCCGGCGATCGTGTTTTAATATTCACCCAATTTGCGGAATGGGGCAAATTGTTGAAACCATATCTGGAACAGCAGTTAGGAGAGGAAGTGTTGCTACTGTATGGGAACACCCGCAAAAAGCAACGGGAGGAGATGATAGATCGCTTCCAGCAGGATCCGCAAGGGCCAAAAATCATGATTTTGTCTCTGAAAGCGGGGGGTGTGGGACTAAACTTAACGCGGGCCAATCACGTATTTCACTTTGACCGTTGGTGGAACCCAGCGGTGGAAAATCAAGCAACCGATCGGGCCTTCAGAATTGGTCAAACCCGCAATGTGCAGGTGCATAAGTTTGTCTGTAGTGGGACTTTGGAGGAGAAGATCCACGAAATGATTGAAAGTAAAAAACTGCTGGCAGAACAAGTAGTAGGTACGGGAGAAAAGTGGTTGGCAGAACTAGATAGTGACCGGTTGCGGGATCTACTATTACTCGATCGCAGTGCCATAAGAGATGAAGAATAATGGTGAATAATAAATGGTGAATTACGAAAAAAAGATATAATGGAGAATAGCACATAGTAGGAGATTGGTAATGAATGAACTAGCAACGCTACCCACCCCATCCAATCCGCCTCTTGCACCCCGGCAAACATTACCGACGATGTACGACCTGCCCAGCGAAGATCCTGAGGAAATCCGGATGCCAGATGAATATCACGAACTACAGTCAATGCTGTTGCGATTTACGTTCCGACCGGATAATTTTCCCTGGGAGCAAGTGTTTGTGGGAACCGATCTCAACATTTACTACGATCGCCATCATCTGAATTGGTATAAACGTCCGGATTGGTTTGCGGTGGTAGGAGTAGAACGACTCTACGAAGGTCGCGATATACGAGATAGCTATGTCATGTGGCAAGAACTGGTCAGTCCATTTGTTATAGTTGAACTATTGTCCCCCAGTACGGAAAATGAAGATTTGGGCCGGACCGTACGCCAACCGGGAAACCCACCAACTAAGTGGGAAGTTTACTCCCAAATTCTGCGCGTTCCTTACTACGTTGTGTTCAGTCGCCTCAACAATGAATTTCAGGCATTTCATTTGGTGGGCGATCGATACCAACCAGTTTCCCTGAGTAATGGGCGTTTGCTCATTCGAGAAGTGGAGCTGAGTTTAGGTTTGTGGCGAGGGAGTTATGAAGGTATTAACCGGCTGTGGTTGCGGTGGTTTATGGCTGATGGTCAATTGATTCTGACTCCTAATGAGGAAGCAGCCGCAGCTGAACAACGAGCCACTGAAGCTGAGCAACGACTTCAAGAAGCGACACAACTTGCTGAACTGCTCGCAGCAAAACTGCGGGAGTTAAATATTGACCCGAATTCACTCGGTTGATGTGGGGGACGATCGCTGCTCGTGCAGGATCGATCGCCCTTTGGAGAGTAATTGAGAATAGTGAATTGAGCATGGTGAATGGAGAGATGACGAATTCGACAATCCAACGGGAATGGTGGACGGAAAGATGGTTAGAACTGTTAGATAAATACCGTTTTAAGAAGCGTTTAGAAAGGGCGCGAAACTATGCGCGAGAGGGAAATGTTCTCAGCATTGAGTTTCAAGACCAGAAGGTAGTGGCCAAAGTGCAGGGGTCAGAAGCAGAACCCTACCAACTTTCAATCTGGATTGATACTTTCACGGATGAAGAATGGGATTATGTAATTGAAACTATGTCTCAGCGGGCAATATTTGCGGCCAAGTTGCTAGCCGGAGAAATGCCCGATAATATAGAAGAGGTGTTTACTGCCAATGGGTTGAGTCTGTTTCCCTTCACCTTGCAAGAAGTGCGATCGCAATGTAATTGTCCGGATAAAGCTAATCCTTGCAAGCATATAGGGGCGGTTTACTATTTGTTGGGCGATCGCTTCTGTGAGGATCCCTTTGTAATCTTCCAGTTAAGGGGGCGGAAAAAAGAGCAAATTATCGGCAAACTTCGCCAGCTAAGAAGTGCCGAACCAGAGGAGTCTGATAATAATAGAACTGAGATAGAACCGGAAAGTACCAACTTTCAACCTCCCAAAATTGACCAATTCTGGAAATACGAGGCCCAACTGGATCCGGCCCTAGTGGTAATAGCGCCACCGCCAAGTAATGAAACTATTATCTATGTCTTAGGAACGATACCTTTACCAGGGGAAGCAGGAAAAGTGGGAAATGCAGAAGCAGTAATGCAGTATTTGCAGACAGTTTATCAGCAGGTAAGTCAGCAGGCGATGATGACGGCTTTGCATCGAGATAATTAATTTAGAATGGAGAATGTAGAATTAAGAATTGTTGATAATTTATTCATGTCTATAGCAGCCCGCACTAGCGATCGTCGCGCACTGGGTATCGGAACGCGCTATTTGCCATTTTCAATTCTCATGCTCCCAATGCTATATAATCGATCGGAGACATTAACAAGCAAGTATGAAGCGTAGAGATTTTATCTATCTGGTGGGTGCGTCCGCTGGTTAAGTCTACGCGGCGATGATTGCCCTAGACTTACTAAAACAACCAGCAACCGCCAGGAGTAAATTTGAACTTTTCGGCAACAACAAGGGCAAAAAAATTGTCATCCTGGGGGCTGGTATTGCTGGCATGGCAGCAGCTTACGAACTGGAAAAAATTGGCTACGACTGCACCATCTTAGAAGCCGGAAGCCAGGAACGTGCCGGAGGTCGCTGCTGGACAGTCCGCCAAGGCACAGTAGAAACAGAGATTAGCGGCGAAAGGCAAGTCGCTAACTTCAATGCCGGACTGTACTTTAATCCGGGTCCAGCGCGGATACCCCAGCACCACATTACCCTAGACTATTGCCAAGAATTGGGCGTCCCCATAGAAGTTTTTACCAACGTTAACGAAGCAGCCTACTACTATAATGAAGGTGTCGGACCTCTATCGAATCTCCGATTTTTCCGGAACGGTGTGCGGATCCGCGAGGCTAAAACAGATATGCGGGGCTATATGACAGAATTACTCGCTAAGGCGATCGACCAAGATGCCCTAGATCTGCCACTGACAACCGAAGACATAGAAAAAATGCTCGAATTTCTCCACAGAGATGGTAAATCAGCAGGTGATGGACAAACCAGGCGCGACCGTAGATACTAACCCAGATTAAGGTCAAGGCCCGCCCAGTTGACGCTCGCGCCCAACCAGCAGATTTAGGAGTGAAAGTGGGAAATTGGGAACAACTCTCTTGGTTTGAGAGAAGGAATGTTCTTAGGCATGGAGCGCCCTCAATTCATAGGTTTGCTGAGTAGGTTCTTGTTGTTAGAGAGTCAAAAAATTATGCAGTTCCTTAATAGACACAGGTGCTATATAAATGTTATGTTATGATTCATAAACTTCTTGAAAAGACTCGATCGCCTCTTGAATCTTCCTAATAGCATTAGCTTGGGGGATTCCTTGACCGACTAGACTATTCTCCAAACATAAAGCCACCCAGTAACTTGCGCTTTGACTCAAGACCACTGTGTAAAAATCTATGACTATTCCTCTATGAGAGAACCGCTGGCTAAACAACGACTGGACAGTTTATTAGTAGAATTGAAATTATGCGAGTCGCGCCAATTGGCCCAGCGGCTAATTCGGGCAGGAGAAGTGATGGTAAATCAGCAAGTGATTGACAAACCTGGCACGACCGTAGATACTAACTCCCAGATTAAGGTCAAGGCCCGATCGCCCTTCGTCTCCAGAGGCGGGGAAAAGCTAGCTACAGCCCTAGAGGTCTTTGCCATACCGGTGCAAGACCGGGTATGCTTGGATAGTGGCATTTCCACAGGCGGTTTTACCGACTGTCTGCTGCAAGGGGGGGCGGCACTGGTTTATGGTATTGATGTGGGTTACGGACAAGTTGACTGGCGCTTGCGCCAAGACCCCAGGGTGATATTGCTCGAACGCACTAATTTGCGATATCTTACTCCTGCCCAGTTGTACGATCGTGCTGGACCAGCAGATTTAGGAGTGGTGGATGTCTCGTTTATCTCCCTGACCAAAATTATGCCTGCTCTCTGGCAGCTACTTTCGCCTCCCAGAGAGGTAATATTGTTAGTGAAGCCGCAGTTTGAAGTCGGGCGCGGGCGTGTGGGCAAAAAAGGCGTAGTGCGAGACCCCCAAGACCGGGCCAATGCAATACTACAAGTGTGGCAAACTGCATTACAGCTGGGGTGGCGCGATCGGGGCTTAATGCGATCGCCTCTAACAGGTCCAGCTGGTAATATAGAATATCTCCTCTGGCTAGGAATAGACAGCCATACCCCAGGGCTTACTCCTGAGGAGATATCTCAGATCGCCCAAGCTGGCCCAAAAGGCGATATCAACTGACAAGTAAGTTCTTTGCGATCTACCCGGATTAAATGAAAAGTAAAAACCAGCAACTTATCTATCTCATCTTGACGCGCACAATCCTTTATCTAGGGGTGATATCTATTGTTATTGGTTTGGTGAGGTGGCTGAAAGAATTATCAATTTGGTTCGCAGATAAATACTTATACAGCATTCCCTTGATCGGCGATATATTGCGAAGTGTAGAAATAATCGATCTGGCAAACATCGTATTATTTGCCATCCTGGGAATGGCATTTGGCTTGGCAAGCATCCTGTTGCCCAGGAAGCTGAGGCTGAAAATCAGCGCTATACTTTTAATTCCTATAGTGGCCATAATATTTAATACCACTAGCGTCATCAGATACAGGCAATGGGTAGAAGAAGTGGGAGTGCAAGAGAAACTTTCTACGGCTGAAGCCACAGGTCTAACCAATGCATTTTTGACCAGTCAAGTGGGAAAGAAGGGCTTCTGGGGTTTCTATTTATATACGGCAGAATATTCTATGCTCCCTAAAAATAAAATCGAAATGCGGGAAATGAAAAAAATAGATGATCAACTGAAATTAGCATTGATTAAAATTGTCGGCAAAAAATTTTCTTTGCTAGTAAAATTAATGTTTGCACTGGTAGGCTGGTTGATAAAATCATTTTATTTGACAATCTCACTCATAGCAACAATTTCCCATTTTAAGTATGGGATGAGCGCATCAGAAATGCTGCATATGCAAGCAGACCAAATTATAGAAAAACTCAATCAACCTAAGAGGAAGTCTGTATCGTAAGTGGCCGCAACCAATATTCCTAGAGCGTCGGTTCGGTAGCAGGGAGCTTTCTCGACGAGAATATGTCAATGAAAGGCGCTATAATAGCTACTCACCTAAAGAAGAAAATAGTCTCGTAGCCGAGCATTCCCAGACCCGGCCAACGAGTGCGAACCCAACCTAGAACATTACTATTTTTGCAAATATGAGATGCACCTCCTATTGCCAAGGTAGAAGTAGAATATGGACAATTAACTATTAGCAATATCGCTCCAGCGTCACTCACTGCGTATACGGAATTTTAATGGGAAAGTTCCTGGCGCAGGCGATAGAGAATAGTGTTAGAGTCTACCCGATCGAGAATGGATTGAATCACAGTATTAGCACCATGAGGTCCCCAGGTGCAACCTTGTTCTAGATAAACTTGGGCGGCGGTTCCCACTTTGTAAGCACCATATCCAGCTAAACAAGCTTGGGCGATCGCGGCCCCGCCAAAAGCGGTAATTCCGGTAGCACCAGTAACAGCAGCGGTAGTTTTGCCCAACCCAAAGAGCAAACTACTGCCCAATTCACCCAGCATTAAGCCCCCAGAACTAAATACAATGGTCTTCCACAGCTTACTAGCAGTATAGTTGGTCATGGGTAAACCATATAATTTTCCCAACTCCCGAATCAAAGCTAAATCAGTTACCGCCCCTCCTATAACATCTAAGAGGGCGATGGGGTTTACGGCCACAGCTATGGCCTTATAGCGAGCAAACTTCCAAATTAAATCTTCTGCTTGAGAACTGCGATATTGCACAGTTTTGCGAGCAATGCTAGTCTCCGCTTCCCGGGCCTGGACCAGGGCATTCAGGGCCAGCAGCGATCGCCCTTCGCGGTTGAGCAGATCGACAATTTTCTGCCGCAACTCATCCACCTGGGATGGGGGGGTTTCCCATTCATAACTAACAGTACCATCAGGCAACTCCACCCGCACCTGTCTAGACATTGGTGCCGCTGCCACCCGGACAATTTCATTGCGAGTCAGCAGGTTGCCACCAGTGCCTCCGAGTTGTTGTAACTTCTGATAAATTGCCTCCAAGTCCTGTTCTGGATAGAGGTCAATCTTATTAAACACCAAAATTAGCGGTTTTTGAGCCTGCTGGAGGTCCAAAAGTGCATCATACTCAGTGCGGGTAATATCCCCAGCGACCACAAATAAAATCAAGTCTGACTGCTGCGCCACCTGCTGCGCCATATCTGATCGGACTTGACCTGCAATTTCATCTAATCCCGGCGTGTCAATTAACTCCACCTGCACCCTCCCTCCCCCACCATCCGTCCACCGGACCAAACGGGGCCATTGAGTCACTCCATGAATGGGACCAGTTTGCAGGATTTTTTCCCCCAATAAAGCATTTAAAACCGCTGACTTGCCGCGACTGACTAGACCAAAAACAGCGATTCTAATTATAGTATTATCCAGTTTATCTAACACGGACTTCAACAGATCCAGTTCCGGTTGCACTGGCAGCGATCGCATGCGACCGTGTCCGTATTGAGACAGGGCTTGCCTGATACTAGCACGAGCCTGATTTAAGTGAATTTTTTGTGCTAACCCATCACCTGATTTATTCTTTCCCATCTTTTATCCTCTTGCAGATATTCAAATTTTTATTATTATAAACAAATAATCATTATATTGTCAAGTTAATATTGGCGATAATTCCGAAATAAATATATTCCTCAAGGTATCTACTTGGGCTTTTGCGGGTATTTAAGGTGTCATGCCCGCGTGCAGTTGTCGTTGGGAATATAGTCAAGAAAATTCAAGCAGTCAAGGAAGATCGGAGAAGCAAAATGGAAATAGATGAAGATCTCAAGGCGTTCCTAGTCGAAAGCAACGAAAATCTGAATCAGCTAGAGAGTGATTTGATTGTTTTGGAGCAAAATCCAGCTGACGAAGAACTGCTCAACCGTATTTACCGCGCCCTTCACACCCTCAAAGGTAACTGCGGCTTCCTGGGTTTAGAAAAACTCCAATCAGTTGCCCATGCTGCTGAAAACATGCTCAGCAGCCCTGCGCGATCACCAGTTAACACTCAATCCGGAAATCGCCAACGCCCTGCTACAAGTAATAGACGCGGTGCGGCAAATTCTTACCACTCTGGAATCGACGGGTTCGGAAGGCGATCGGGACTACACGGGATTGGTAGAGAGATTGCAGCAGAATTTATAGAAAAAAACAACGATGTTACTTTAGAAGAACTGTGCGAATTACTGAAAGAAAAAATGGGAGTGTTGATTAGTCGAGCTACAATGGGAAGGATGATAAAAAAGCTAAATTTTACATGGAAGCAAAAAACTTTGCACCCTAATGAAAAAGAGAGCGACAGAGTGCTTTCTTTGAGAGTATAGTTCTGGGAAAAAATGCGCTCTATCCCAGTCAAGGACTTGGTTTTCATTGATGAGTCTGGAGTGAATTTAGGTTTTGTCCGATTTTTTGCTCGGACATTGTGCGGTCAAAGAGCTCGGGGAAATCGTCCTCATAAACGAGGTAAAAATGTCTCAATGGGGCTATTGCTAAAAAAGCAATTGTCGCATCTACTAAGATTTTAGGAGCAGCCGATGGTTTAGTTTTTGAAGCTTTTATTATCAATAAGCTAGTTCCTAAAATCTGGCCAGGTGCTCATGTAGTGCTAGATAATAGTAGCACTCATAAAGGAAAAGAGATTGAAAAAGCAATTGAAGAAGCCGGAGCATCATTAGTATTTTTACCTCCTTATTCTCCTGAATTTAATCCAATAGAAAAATTTTGGCTCTTCGTAAAATCAATTCTTCGTTCCCTCAAACCGAGAACTTATCTTGAGTTACAATCAGCTCTAAAAAAAGCTTTTGATCTCGTCTCGCTAAAAGATATTGAGAACTGGTTTGTACATTGCTGTTATGGTACTACAGTAATTTGAGAAACGCTATAACTACAGTTAGAGCTCTCCTTTCTCTTGCTTTCCCTGCTATGTCCTTGACTCTTTCTTCTAGACCGTGTAGGGCAATGTTTGCCAATAATGGCGATATTACTCCCCCTTGTGGGGTTCCCTCATCGGTCTTATGAAATTATCCTCCATCAATCACGCCTGCTTTTAGCCATGCGCGGATCTGTCTCCGGAAGATTGGTGAGGTATTTAGTTTTTTGAGTAGCGCCTTGTGGTCAATCCTATCAAAGGATTTTGCAATGTCTGCATCTAACACTCATTTGGGTTTCTGTTTGATGCTCAGGAATATTGCTTCTATTGCGTCATGGCTTCCTCTCGGGCGTCTGAATCCATATGAGTTGGGTTCCATATACGCTTCCCATTCTGGTTCTAACGCAAGTTTTACCAACCCTTGAAGTGCGCGGTCGTACATTATGGGGATTCCTAATGGACGTTTTTCGTCTCTCCCTGCTTTGGGTATCCACACGCGCCGTGCGGGCCTAGCCTTGTTTGAGATTTTTAGTTGTCCTACCAATTCTAGTCGTTGCTTGGTTGTGAGAGATTTGACACCGTCTATACCAGCAGTCTTTTTGTCGGGTAAGAGAGGACACGTCACCGTGCCTCCCTCCCCTAAGAACCGGACTTGACAGTTTCCCATCATCCGGCTCAAGCCTCCTAAACCTCAGAATGTTTACCTGTGTGTTCATGCCTGTGACAGGCAAGGTGTTGGTGGACAAGGTTTTCTGCCTTGTCTGTTCCACCGTCTTTCACCCTGATAATGTAATGGGTGTGCAGTTTTTCTCCGTTGAACAAGTGTTCGCCACATACTGGGCATTTCCAATTTTGCTTGAGGGCAACCTGATAGAGTTTTGAACCTTTTGCCCAGTATGATTTACAGTATTTTGTTTGGCGGTTTTGCCAATATTTGGCAAGTGACGGGTCGTCAGGAGATGCCGTGCCTTTGACTTTGACATGACGTACTATGGGAATGTGTGCCAGTTTGGGTAAAGTTATTATTGTGTCCTTACCCTGTCTGGATTTAACCGATTGAGCAAAATTCCACTTTGTCCCGTTGATTGTTCTGAAGTATCTCGATGCTACCCACTTTTTCCCCTTATTCGGATGTCTTCTTAGAGGGTGTCTGTAAATAAATCCTTAAGCAGCGAGACGATTCAACATTAGTGAAATCATGGCAATGTGAACAACCGATTCGCTGATTTCTGGCAAACGCTCGTAATCTTTGCTCAAGCGCCGTTGTCGTCCTAACCAAGCTAGAGTCCGTTCTACAACCCAAGGTCGAGGTTGAACTTCAAAACCTTTACCTTTGCTGGGGCCTTGAACTACCTCCAAGCTTATATTGCACCCTCTCACTACCTGCTGCAATCGTTGGCCTCGATAGCCCCGATCAGCCCAAACCTGTTGTAACGTGGGGATACTTAGACTTGATTCGGCCAGCAACATCCGCCCCGCTGTCACATCGGCCACATTCGCCGCATGAACAATTACCACTAATACCAACCCAATGTATCGACAAGGATATGACGTTTGCCCCCGTTGACTTTCTGGCCCCCATCAAAGCCGCGATCGCTGCCGCCCACGTCAGTCGTTTTCACAGATTGACTATCTTAGATGGCCCCTGTGCGTTGGGCATTGCGCCCAGATTGTTGACGCACGCGGGTTCGCAAGGTCTCGTGAATCCCTTGCCAGACTCCGAGTTTCTGCCATTTTTGCCGTACACCGTCAGAGGCGGTGGGAAGTCATGGGGTAATAGTTGGCACAACCACTTTCAAAACAGGTTTCCCAAACGGGTTCCAGGGCATTCTTGACTATTGCCTGTGCTATTCTATCTTTGAGCGTCGGAATACCTAATGGTCTTTGTTTTCCATTTGCTTTTGGTATGTAGACCCTTTTAGTTGGGCGAACTTTCCATAGGGTATTTGCCCGCATTTCTCTAATTAGCTTCACTCTCTCTTTTGGGATTAGTGCCGTCTGACCATCTAGACTGGACGTTTGTTTCCCTTTATTCTCGAGGGTGACTCTTCGCACAGATGATAGTAGGTTAGAGTAACTGCATAACATCAACTTCATCAGGCTTCTTACCTTATTCCATTGACCGTTCTGGGTTGCACAATATATTCTCTGTCTCAGGTTTCTAACAGGCTTCAACACGAGTTTTCAATCAATGGACCCCCAGTCTAAAGAGCGTTCCTTCATTCCGATGTCATTGCTGACCCTATCTTTCATGTCGGTTCGATTCCTTTACAAGTTTTCTATCGTTGGAGACCTGCTGAAGTCTGCCATCTTTCGATGTATGGCAAATCTTGAACCCCTATCCCTAGCATTACCAAGGGCTTTCGCTTTTTCTAGCATCCTTTACCCTCTAGGTAGTTCCGTCTTCCTTAGGGTTGACCTACTCATATCATCGACCTGACCTGAGAACCTATAGGGTTTACCCTGTTCCGTACATTTAACCTTCAACCGATTCGGATTCCACTTATATTCCGGTGAGGATTTTGCTCTCTCGTTATTAGCCCAAGGTACTGCTAATAACCTACTCACTTGCCTTTTGGCTAGACTGTATCAGCCTTATTTCACTCTTCAGACATAACGGAATTTGCAGTGATTCACAAATGTTAACCCTTTTCGGTTTTCCCCTTGCCCTTTTACCGATTTCGGCTCTCAGTCGGAGGGCTTTCATGCCTTGCATTCCAGTAGTTTCATTACTTACTTCTACCCTGGAGTGTTGCCACTCCTTTTATGTGGGGACGGAAAGAGAGAGTTTTCCGAGACGGCTCCCCTGTTATTCAGCGCTGATGCGTCCTTACTACCATTTAGCGCTAAAGCAGATCCTCGATCGCATCTTTAATCACGTCCAGCAAGCTGCTGCCTCCGATCGCCACAGCAATTAAAATAGAAGTGCTGAGAATGCCTGCCATTACACAAAGCACTAAACCGCCCATACTAATCGCTCCGTCATCTTCCATTAAACCAAATCCCGTGACGAAAATTCCTATTGCGGGTAAGCTACTTGTCCCCGGAATTGGTATCATCATCAATACTGACATGAGGGCGATCCCCACCCCGAGAGTCACCCTCCCTGGCCAACTATTACAAATATAAGTCAGACGCGGACTAGAAATTGCTTCTATACGCCGCAACCAGGGAATACCTGCTTTGACCACCCCCCGCACCTTCTCTAATCGCATCGTACCCTTGAGCATCTTTTGGGGGAACCAGGGGCGTTTAGCACCCGCCATCAGCTGCATCGCCAAAAGAAACATTACTACTCCGAAAGGAACAGAATAACCAAAGGCAGGTACCGGCAAAGCTGGAGATAAAGAGAGGATGACGAACAGAAAACCAAAAATCCTCTCTCCCGCTAGCTCAAGAAGAGCTGCTAAAGTTACCTTATCGGAACATTCTTCTTCAAAAAAATACCGTTGTAATTCTACAGAAAGTCTAGCCACAGTGGGAATTCACCAATTATGATACTACACCGCCAGTTATAGCAGGGGGGGAACCCCCTGCGGGGTAACCATTGACAAATTAGGTACCAACCGTCCAGCTGTTCATGTACTCAATTTGCTCTGGCGTCAGGGTATCCATCGCAATACCCATTGCGTGCAGCTTCAGACGGGCAATTTCCTTGTCCACATCCTCGGGAATCTTGTGGATGCCGGGTTGCAGCTTGCCTTTGTTCTTCACTAGGTATTCGCAAGCTAGGGCCTGGTTGGCAAAGCTCATGTCCATCACGGCACTGGGATGTCCCTCAGCAGCGGCCAGGTTAACCAACCGCCCTTCGCCCAATACTACCACAGATTTCCCAGTTTCAAGCACATATTGTTGGGTAAAGGGACGCACGTCCTTCACTTCCTTGGCTTTGGCACCCAGGGCCTTCAGGTCGATTTCGATGTCGAAGTGGCCGGAGTTGCAGACGATCGCGCCATCTTTCATGACATCAAAATGTTCGCCGCGAATCACGTGCTTGTTGCCGGTAACGGTGATAAACAAGTCTCCTTGGCTTGCTGCTAGGGCCATTGGCATGACGCGGAAGCCATCCATGATCGCTTCGATCGCCCGGACGGGGTCAACTTCGGTGACAATTACATTAGCACCCATGCCCCGGGCGCGGAGGGCTGCCCCTTTACCGCACCAACCGTAACCGGCGACGACGACAATTTTCCCAGCCAGCAGGATATTCGTAGCGCGGATAATGCCATCCAGGGTAGATTGCCCCGTACCGTAGCGGTTGTCAAAGAAATGCTTGGTGTCGGCGTCGTTGACATTCATGGCGGGGAAAGTCAGCACCCCATCCTTCAACATGGCTTGCAGACGGACGATACCAGTGGTTGTCTCTTCCGTGGTGCCAATCATGTCGGGAATCTGATTTTGCCGATTCTCGATCAGGGTGGCCACTACATCAGAACCGTCATCGATAATAATGTTGGGGCGGTGATCCAGGGCGATTTCCACGTGGCGCAGGTAAGTTTCGGTATCTTCCCCTTTCATGGCATAGACAGAAATGCCATGATCTGCCACTAGGCAGGCGGCTACGTCATCCTGGGTGGACAGGGGGTTGCTGGCGATCAGCAAAGCGTCCGCACCGCCTGCTTTCAGGGCGATCGCCAAATGGGCGGTTTCGGTAGTGACGTGACAGCAAGCGGTTAACAGGATGCCTGCGAAGGGCTTTTCTTGGGCAAATCGGTCACGAATTTGCCGCAGGACAGGCATTTCCCGTCCTGCCCATTCGATCCGCTGTTTCCCTTTGGGGGCCAGGGATAAGTCTTTGACTTCGTGTTTTAACTGGACTGCTGTTGCTGTCATTAACTCGATTCCTTAAATAACTATGTTGTTTAACTAACATACTATAGCTTACTTGCGGCTTGTTTGCCAAATTTTTTCTGGATATCTCGAGATTTCTGTTTAAACCGCCGGCGCTACACCCCTCCGACACCAGGCCCGGGCACCTATAGATTCTGTTGGCGAATTACCAGATTAGCCGCGATAAGGAGCAGGGAGCAGGGAGCAGGGAGAAAAGAGGAAATCATTGATTTGTGGTAGTTCTGGAATTCTGGGGGCGTCGTCCCCCAGTCTATTCGCCAACAGCATCACCTATAGAAAGGGCTAGAGGAATGAACTTTTCTCGCCCAGGAATAATTTGTTCACTCCTGGGAATGAATATTATTTTCTAGGAGTGGCTCGTTCCCACCCAGGAATGATTCGTTTACTCCTGGGAATGATTCGTTCCCGCCCAGGAGTGGCTCTTGTCTGCCCAGGAGTGGCTCTTGTCTGCCCAGGAGTAAACGAGTTACTCCACGGAATAACTCGTTTACTCCACGGAATAATATTATTTTTGGCTTTAATGATGATACAGTTAGTCGGCAGGGATTGAAGCTCATAACCGAGTGGCAGATCCCCCTTGACAGGAGGCAGGACAATGGATTAATCTAAGACAATACAGGGCTTTGACAGAGCGATCGCTTATTACGGGCGGCGATGATGGCGATCGGAGGAAGAAGCGGCAAAATGATAATGTATTGCTATTGCTTATGGTACTAACTATTGTAGCTGAACAGGCACCTCTAAAAGTTACTGCCGATCGGGTCGTTCGGGTAGGAAAAACTCGCGTAACACTTGACACCGTAGTTGCTGTCTTCAAACAAAGGGCAACCGCAGAAGAAATAGTTTATCGCTATCCGTCCCTGCTTCTGGCTGATGTTTACGCTACTATTGCCTTCTATCTCAACTATCAGCCAGAAGTGGAAGCCTATTTACAGCAACGGCAGCAGCAATCCCAAGAAGTTCGTAGAATGAACGAGGCGAAGTTTGACCCCCAAGGGTTGCGCGATCGATTACTGGCTCGCAAAGTAGAAGGGGAAGCATGTTGAAACTGCTTGCTAATGAAAACTTTGATAACACCATTGTTAGAGGACTGCTGCGTCGTAGACCGAGTATTGATATTGTTAGAGTTCAGGATGTCGGTTTATTGGGTGAATATAGCCCCACGGCGGGCCAGGAGGCTAATCGACAATGGTGCAAGATCTCAGTTTTAACCTATTTTATTCTTCCAGGACTCCCTGCAAGAATGGTGCCAGTTCTTTATTTAATTGACCGGCCCGCACGAATTCGGCGTAGGTGTCTGCTTCTATGGCTAGTAGTTCCTCCCGTAACTGTTCGATCGCATACTCCCGCGCTTCGGGATGTTCCTCGCGCAGTTTGCGAATATCTGCTTGCAGGCTATCGTTTGTCCTTGCACTAAGGCTGCTCGATCGCGATAATATTCTGGCTCAATTTCTGGCCGTTTGTCAACCTGTTGCAGGCGTTCCATCACGCGGTTGAGGGCTACCCGACGGGAGACAGCTTCTAGATATTGCCGCCGCAGGGGTTCGTCTCCTAACAAGTTTAACTTTTCTAGCAAGGGTTTCGTAGTCAATCCTTGCACTAAGAGGGTAAACAGCACTACTCCAAACACCGTGGCGATGATTTCATCTCGCCCTTCTAATGCTATGGGCACGCTTAATGCTAGGGCGATGGACACCGAACCTCGCAACCCTCCCCACCAGATTACTGTTTGCGATCGCCAGTCTATATCTGACTTAGCAATGCCGTTACTGAAGGCCCCTAAACCATAGATGGCGATCGCCCTAGTTAGGATGACTGCGATGATGGCGATCGCAATTTCATCGAGATTTTCTGCCAAGCTATCGAAATCAATTTGGTCGCCGATCGGCAAGAAGACGATCAAATTGACAAAGAAGGCGATAAATTCCCAAAACTCGCTAACAACTATTCTGGTGCGGGGGTTCATGCCAATGCGAGAACCAAAGTTCCCCAATATCAAGCCCACAGTGACAGTACCTATTACCCCAGAACCGCTGTTAATCTATGCTTGCGACTGTAAACATCCAGCCTTTGAGCGGAAGTATCACTAGCATCAAAGCATTGCGGTCCATCAAGGAGCGCAGGCTATCGTAAAAATCATTATTGAATTCGTTGGCTCTCTCAAAGAGTTCTTCGATCTTATCCAGACAGAGGATGGGTAGTACCCCTCGATCTTTCCACTCGTTCATTGCGTCGGCGAAGGTTTGCCTGGATAAAGCCCCCCCCGTTCAGGGGTATTCTCAAGTCTGAGTTGCCCTGCACGGAAGGTCGAGCGAGCAGCTTCCGGGCGACAGCAAGATAAAGGGGTGTGGTCAAAAGTAGTTGATAGCTAGGTGCATCGCCCGATACATGTATAGCCCGCGCAGGAAGCTGCGCTCGCAACGACATTGCTTTGTTCATATAGCTGGGCCCTGAGTTCCCACGGCAGAGCCGCCGTCTTCCCCATGCTCTTGTCCTGAAGGACGAGCCATAGGACAGACACCGGCCCTTCACTGGCCCGGCTACTGTCTCCTACCAACGGGCGCAAGACCACACCCCAATAGCAGTCAAAGGCCCCCCAGGGAAAACAACAGCCTTACCGTAACTAAACAAAATCAGAAGCACCAATAAGACTAGAATCAACCCCCGACAAAATCCCCAACAGTTCCCCAGAAGCACTGACCTTAATAGAAGTCGAACCGTTCTGAGAATCAATTCCTAAATCAGCAAAACTCAAACCTCCTTCTAACCGGATAAAGTCCGTACCATCTGAAAAGTCCTGGATGGTATCCCCGCCCATGCCCCGGGCCAAGACAAAAGTATCACTACCGGAATTGCCGTAAAGCATGTCGTGCCCCTTACCCCCATTGAGAATATCCTCTCCCTCGTCGCCATAGAGAATATCGTTATCGCTGCCCCCTAAAAGGCTATCGTTGCCCCCGTATCCGCGAATCCAGTCGTTTCCGTTACCCCCATTGAGGGAATCGTTTCCTGTTCCCCCTTGAAGGTAGTCATTGCTCCCCAGGGTAATGCTGCCTAGCAGCGCTTGGTTATTTCCAGAACGCTGAACCAGAACATCATTGTTTTGCCCACTGCCGGAGTAATCGGCAATATACAGTTGCCCGCTTTGACTGAAAAACTGAAGCGCAGAAGGGAGCAGAGATTCGGTAAAATTGCGCCCATCATTTGAGGACAATACCTTCAGGACGCGGGACAGATCCCCTTGGGCCGATTTTTTTTGAACCAGAATCTCATCTCGGCCATCACCATCCAAATCTTCTATATACAACTTGATCAAGTCGCCCTTGAGCTCGAAACTATCAGGAAGGGTGGTGCGGGTAAAGTTGCCGTTACCTTGGGATAAGAGGACTTCAGCAGTCCTTACGGCATCGTCCTTGGACCAACTGCCCTTTTCTTGACGGAGGATATCGCTTTTCCCGTCTCCATTAAAGTCACCGACATACAAATTGGTAAAGTTGCCATTGAGAGCGAAACTATCAGGAAGGGTGGTGCGGGTAAAGTTGCCGTTACCTTGGGATAAGAGGACGTCAGCAGTCCTTACGGCATCGTCCTTGGACCAACTGCCCTTTTCTTGACGGAGGATATCGCTTTTCCTGTCTCCATTAAAGTCACCGACATACAAATTGGTAAAGTTGCCATTGAGAGCGAAACTATCAGGAAGGGTGGTGCGGGTAAAGTTGCCGTTACCTTGGGATAAGAGGACTTCAGCAGTCCTTACGGCATCGTCCTTGGACCAACTGCCCTTTTCTTGACGGAGGATATCGCTTTTCCCGTCTCCATTAAAGTCACCGACATACAAATTGGTAAAGTTGCCATTGAGAGCGAAACTATCAGGAAGGGTGGTGCGGGTAAAGTTGCCGTTACCTTGGGATAAGAGGACTTCAGCAGTCCTTACGGCATCGTCCTTGGACCAACTGCCCTTTTCTTGACGGAGGATATCGCTTTTCCCGTCTCCATTAAAGTCACCGACATACAAATTGGTAAAGTTGCCATTGAGATAGAAATAAGATGGAAGGGTGGTGCGGGTAAAGTTGCCGTTACCTTGGAATAAGAGGACTTCAGCAGTCCTTACGGCATCGTCCTTGGACCAACTGCCCTTTTCTTGACGGAGGATATCATCATGATTGTCCCCATTAAAGTCACCGATGTACAAATTGGTATAGTCGCGATTGAGGGCGAAACTCCCAGAAAGGGTGAAGCTAGTGGGACGCGATACTGTAATATTAAATTCATCCTCTCCCCGGTACCACGCCCTATCCGTTGCTGTTACCGTCACGGTAAAACTGCCCTCAGTAGTAGGAGTGCCGCTGATCACCCCAGTAGTGGAGTTAATGGTTAAACCGTTTGGCAAACCATTAGCGCGGTAGCTACTAATGTTGTTGTTGAGGTCGCCGAAGTTCCCGCTGACATTGAAGTTGAATTTCTCACTACTGAAGGCATTGACGTCGGGAATTTGAATTTCCACATAGGGAGGGTTTTCCAATTCTTTGTCTGCTGACAAAGCGTTGATACTGTTGGGGATCGTACCGCGAAAGTCGTTGTTGTACAGCCAGAGGGATCCCAAATTGCTGAGGGAGCCTAACTCCGAGGGGAGGGTACCGCTCAGGGAGTTGCTCTGCAGGTAGAGGCGTCGCAAATTGCTGAGGGAGCCTAACTCCGAGGGGAGGGTACCGCTCAGGGAGTTTCTCTGCAGGAAGAGGGATCGCAAATTGCTGAGGGAGCCTAACTCCGAGGGGATCGTACCGCTCAGGGAGTAGTTTTCGTCCAGGTAGAGGCGTTGCAAATTGCTGAGGGAGCCTAACTCCGAGGGGATCGTACCGCTCAGGGAGTTTCTGTCCAGGGAGAGCTCTTGCAAATTGCTGAGGGAGCCTAACTCCGAGGGGATCGTACCGCTCAGGGAGTTTCTGTTCAGGGAGAGCTCTTGCAAATTGCTGAGGGAGCCTAACTCCGAGGGGATCGTACCGCTCAGGGAGTTGTTGTTCAGGGAGAGTTCCGTCACCCGATCGCCCACTACCGTCACCCCATGCCAGCTATTAACACTAGCAGAGGGAGGAGTTGGGCTGCTGACATCCCAGCCTCTCCTGTTCCTCCAATTCTCCCCAGAAGTACTGTTATAGAGAGCCTGAAGGGCGGCGTAATCACTTGCATTGAGAGGAATCGATACCGTAATATTAAATTCATCTTCTCCCCGGCCTCCCGCCCTATCCGTTGCTGTTACCGTCACGGTAAAACTGCCCTCAGTAGTAGGAGTGCCGCTGATCACCCCAGTAGTGGAGTTAATGGTTAAACCGTTTGGCAAACCATTAGCGCCGTAGCTACTAATGTTGTTGTTGAGGTCGCCGAAGTTCCCGCTGACATTGAACTTGAAGTTCTCACTACTGGAGGCATTGACGTCGGGAATTTGAATTTCCACATAGGGAGGGTTTTCCAATAGTTTGTATGCTGACAAAGCGTTGATACTGTTGGGGATCGTACCGCGAAAGTCGTTTTTGTACAGCCAGAGCTCTTGCAAATTTCTGAGGGAGCCTAACTCCGAGGGGAGGGTACCGCTCAGGGAGTTGTTGTACAGCCAGAGCTCTTGCAAATTTCTGAGGGAGCCTAACTCCGAGGGGATCGTACCGCTCAGGGAGTTGTTGAACAGGTAGAGGCCTCGCAAATTGCTGAGGGAGCCTAACTCCGAGGGGATCGTACCGCTCAGGGAGTTTTGGTCCAGGTAGAGGCCTCGCAAATTGCTGAGGGAGCCTAACTCCGAGGGGATCGTACCGCTCAGGGAGTTTTTGCTCAGGGAGAGTAATTGCAAATTGCTGAGGGAGCCTAACTCAGAGGGGATCGTACCGCTCAGGGAGTTGATGTTCAGGGAGAGTTCCGTCACCCGATCGCCCACTACCGTCACCCCATGCCAGCTATTAACAACACTAGCAGAGGGAGGAGTTGGGCTGCTGACATCCCAGCCTCTCCTGTTCCTCCAATTCTTCCCAGAAGTACTGTTATAGAGAGCCCGAAGAGCGTCGTAATCACTTGCATTGAGAGACATTTCTTACTTCCTCCCAAAAAGTTATTCGTTATCTTGGGTCTCGCCGTAGCTCAAATGGCCAGCAATCAAGACCTTTTATCCGCTGAGGACATCTTAACCAGATCAAACTCAAGTCCAGAATGTCTACTGGTACTGATCTATATGTAACCCAAGTTGCTCCTCAGAGAAATCTATCTTAAGATAGATTTCTTGAGAAAGACAATCGAGGCGAGAATGAAGCTCATAGTGGATATTGGAACTAGAAAACAGCAGGGGAGTTGATTTTGCCTGTTTGTGTAGGTCGCAACTTTGGTTATGCAGTGATTTGACTAGTGTCCCGAGTTGCCGGTGCTAAAGTCACTACAAGAGACTGGCTACCTTCATTGACTACATCAGTTTCTTGCTCTTTTACGGACAATTATCAAAAATCACCGTCGTGGACTACATCTTGTAGCGCTGATGACAGCAGTTGAGGTTCGGGATCTGCTGCTTCCAAGATTGTCTCGATATAGGCAGCAGCCTCTTCGGGGTCTTTGAGAGATTCAATCAGATAGCTAGGTGCATCGCCCGATACATGTATAGCCCGCGCAGGAAGCTGCGCTCGCAACGACATTGCTTTGTTCATATAGCTGGGCCCTGAGTTCCCACGGCAGAGCCGCCGTCTTCCCCATGCTCTTGTCCTGAAGGACGAGCCATAGGACAGACACCGGCCCTTCACTGGCCCGGCTACTGTCTCCTACCAACGGGCGCAAGACCACACCCCAATAGCAGTCAAAGGCCCCCCAGGGAAAACAACAGCCTTACCGTAACTAAACAAAATCAGAAGCACCAATAAGACTAGAATCAACCCCCGACAAAATCCCCAACAGTTCCCCAGAAGCACTGACCTTAATAGAAGTCGAATCGTTCTGAGAATCAATTCCTAAATCAGCAAAACTCAAACCTCCTTCTAACCGGATAAAGTCCGTACCATCTGAAAAGTCCTAAATGGTATCCCCGCCCATGCCCCGGGCCAAGACAAAAGTATCACTACCGGAATTGCCGTAAAGCATGTCGTGCCCCTTACCCCCATTGAGAATATCCTCTCCCTCGTCGCCATAGAGAGTATCGTTATCGCTGCCCCCTAAAAGGGTATCGTCGCCCCCGTATCCGCGAATCCAGTCGTTTCCGTTACCCCCATTGAGGGAATCGTTTCCTGTTCCCCCTTGAAGGTAGTCATTGCTCCCCAGGGTAATGCTGCCTAGCAGCGCTTGGTTATTTCCAGAACGCTGAACCATAACATCATTGTTTTGCCCACTGCCGGAGTAATCGGCAATATACAGTTGCCCGCTTTGACTGGAAAACTGAAGCGCAGAAGGGAGCAGAGATTCGGTAAAATTGCGCCCATCATTTGAGGACAATACCTTCAGGAGGCGGGACAGACCCCCTTGGGCCGATTTTTTTTGAACCAGAATCTCATCTCGGCCATCACCATCCAAATCTTCTATATACAACTTGGTCAAGTCGCCCTTGAGCTCGAAACTATCAGGAAGGGTGGTGCGGGTAAAGTTGCCGTTACCTTGGGATAAGAGGACTTCAGCAGTCCGAATGGCATCGTTATCCCAATCGCCCTTTTCTTGACGGAGGATATCGCTTTTCCCGTCTCCATTAAAGTCACCGACATACAAATTGGTAAAGTTGCCATTGAGAGCGAAACTATCAGGAAGGGTGGTGCGGGTAAAGTTGCCGTTACCTTGGGATAAGAGGACTTCAGCAGTCCTTACGGCATCGTCCTTGGACCAACTGCCCTTTTCTTGACGGAGGATATCGCTTTTTTCGTCTCCATTAAAGTCACCGACATACAAATTGGTAAAGTTGCCATTGAGAGCGAAACTATCAGGAAGGGTGGTGCGGGTAAAGTTGCCGTTACCTTGGGATAAGAGGACTTCAGCAGTCCTTACGGCATCGTCCTTGGACCAACTGCCGTTTTCTTGACGGAGGATATCGCTTTTTTCGTCTCCATTAAAGTCACCGACATACAAATTGGTAAAGTTGCCATTGAGAGCGAAACTATCAGGAAGGGTGGTGCGGGTAAAGTTGCCGTTACCTTGGGATAAGAGGACGTCAGCAGTCCTTACGGCATCGTCCTTGGACCAACTGCCCTTTTCTTGACGGAGGATATCATCATGATTGTCCCCATTAAAGTCACCGATGTACAAATTGGTAAAGTTGCCATTGAGAGATATACTATCAGGAAGGGTGGTGCGGGTAAAGTTGCCGTTACCTTGGGATAAGAGGACTTCAGCAGTCCTTACGGCATCGTCCTTGGACCAACTGCCCTTTTCTTGACGGAGGATATCATCATGATTGTCCCCATTAAAGTCACCGATGTACAAATTGGTAAAGTTGCCATTGAGAGCGAAACTATCAGAAAGGTTGAAGCTAGTGGGACGCGATACTGTAATATTAAATTCATCCTCTCCCCGGTATCCCACCCTATCCGTTGCTGTTACCGTCACGGTAAAACTGCCATCAATAGTAGGAATAGTAGGAATGCCGCTGATCACCCCAGTAGTGGAGTTAATGGTTAAACCGTCTGGCAAACCATTAGCGCCGTAGCTACTAATGTTGTTGTTGAGGTCGCCGAAGTTCCCGCCCACCTTGAAGTTGAATTTCTCACCACTTAAGGCATTGACGTCGGGAATTTGAATTTCCACATAGGGAGGGTTTTCCAATCGTTTGGATGCTGACAAAGCGTTGATACTGTCGGGGATCGTACCGCGAAAGTCGTTGTTGTTCAGGTAGAGCTCTTGCAAATTGCTGAGGGAGCCTAACTCCGAGGGGAGCGTACCGCTCAGGGAGTTGTTGAACAGGTAGAGGTCTTGCAAATTGCTGAGGGAGCCTAACTCCGAGGGGAGCGTACCGCTCAGGGAGTTTCTGTCCAGGTAGAGGTTTTGCAAATTGCTGAGGGAGCCTAAGGTTGAGGGGAGCGTACCGCTCAGGGAGTTTCTGTGCAGGGAGAGCTCTTGCAAATTGCTGAGGGAGCCTAACTCAGAGGGGAGCGTACCGCTCAGGGAGTTTCTGTGCAGGGAGAGCTCTTGCAAATTGCTGAGGGAGCCTAACTCCGAGGGGAGCGTACCGCTCAGGGAGTTTCTGTCCAGGGAGAGGCGTTGCAAATTGCTGAGGGAGCCTAACTCCGAGGGGAGCGTACCGCTCAGGGAGTTGAAGTTCAGCCAGAGGTTTTGCAAATTGCTGAGGGAGCCTAACTCCGAGGGGAGCGTACCGCTCAGGGAGTTGGAGTTCAGCCAGAGGTTTTGCAAATTGCTGAGGGAGCCTAACTCCGAGGGGAGCGTACCGCTCAGGGAGTTTCTGTGCAGGTAGAGCTTTCGCAAATTGCTGAGGGAGCCTAACTCCGAGGGGAGCGTACCGCTCAGGGAGTTTCTGTCCAGCCAGAGCTCTTGCAAATTGCTGAGGGAGCCTAACTCCGAGGGGAGCGTACCGCTCAGGGAGTTGAAGTTCAGGGAGAGGACTTGCAAATTGCTGAGGGAGCCTAACTCCGAGGGGAGCGTACCGCTCAGGGAGTTGTTGAACAGGGAGAGTTTCGTCACCCGATCGCCCACTACCGTCACCCCATGCCAGCTATTAACACTAGCAGAGGGAGGAGTTGGGCTGCTGACATCCCAGCCTCTCCTGTTCCTCCAATTCTCCCCAGAAGTACTGTTATAGAGAGCCTGAAGGGCGGCGTAATCACTTGCATTGAGAGGAATCGATACCGTAATATTAAATTCATCTTCTCCCCGGCCTCCCGCCCTATCCGTTGCTGTTACCGTCACGGTAAAACTGCCCTCAGTAGTAGGAGTGCCGCTGATCACCCCAGTAGTGGAGTTAATGGTTAAACCGTTTGGCAAACCATTAGCGCCGTAGCTACTAATGTTGTTGTTGAGGTCGCCGAAGTTCCCGCTGACATTGAACTTGAATTTCTCACTCTTGAAGGCATTGACGTCGGGAATTTGAATTTCCACATAGGGAGGGTTTTCCAATTGTTTGGAAGCTGACAAAGCGTTGATACTGTTGGGGATCGTACCGCGAAAGTCGTTGGATAACAAAAAGAGGAATTGCAAATTGCTAAGGGAGCCTAACTCCGAGGGGAGCGTACCGCTCAGGGAGTTGAAGTTCAGGGAGAGGCCTTGCAAATTGCTGAGGGAGCCTAACTCCGAGGGGAGCGTACCGCTCAGGGAGTTTCTGTCCAGGTGGAGGAATTGCAAGTTTCCAAGGGAGCCTAACTCCGAGGGGAGCGTACCGCTCAGGGAGTTTCCGCTCAGGGAGAGTAATTGCAAATTGCTGAGGGAGCCTAACTCCGAGGGGATCGTACCGCTCAGGGAGTTTCTGTCCAGGTAGAGGTATCGCAAATTGCTGAGGGAGCCTAACTCAGAGGGGATCGTACCGCTCAGGGAGTTTCCGATCAGGGAGAGTTCCGTCACCCGATCGCCCACTACCGTCACCCCATGCCAGCTATTAACAACACTAGCAGAGGGAGGAGTTGGGCTGCTGACATCCCAGCCTCTCCTGTTACTCCAATTCTTCCCAGAAGTACTGTTATAGAGAGCCCGAAGGGCGTCGTAATCACTTGCATTGAGAGACATTTCTTACTTCCTCCCAAAAAGTTATTCGTTATCTTGGGTCTCGCCGTAGCTCAAATGGCCAGCAATCAAGACCTTTTATCCGCTGAGGACATCTTAACCAGATCAAACTCAGGTCCAGAATGTCTACTGGTACTGCTCTATATGTAACCCAAGTTGCTCTTCCGATAAATCTATCTTAAGATAGATTTTTTGAGAAAGACAATCGAGGCGAGAATGAAGCTCATAGTGGATATTGGAACTAGAAAACAGCAGGGGAGTTGATTTTGCCTGTTTGTGTAGGTCGCAACTTTGGTTATGCAGTGATTTGACTAGTGTCCCGAGTTGCCGGTGCTAAAGTCACTACAAGAGACTGGCTACCTTCATTGACGCTACTGCTGTTGACGATATTGCCAACAATCATGACGAGCTGGAGTCGGATTTTCTCAGCTTTTTTTCCGAGGCGATCGGTTATACTTGGAGTATCACGGCCCGCCGTTCAAACCCCCGGCTAATAGCTAAAGGAAGGTTTTAACCGACTGAAAACCTTGTAGAGAAAGTGTTTAGTAAACGAAGCGTGGACTCTCACTATGACGCGGGGGTTTGCAACCAGAGGCGGGTGATTGCGACAGGTGCAAGATGTGAGTAAAATAGAAATGTATCCATATTACTATTACTATGCTGAGTAGAACCAAACAACCCAACTGGAAAGCGATGGTCAAAGAGTTTGAACGTGCCATTGGCAAGCAGGGGGTCGTGCAGCGCAAAGAAGAGTTGCTGACCTACGAATGTGACGGGTTAACTAGCTATCGCCAACGCCCGAAAGTGGTACTATTGCCCCGCAGTACGGCAGAAGTGGCAGCGGTTGTCAAAATATGCGATCGCTACCAACTCCCCTGGGTGGCACGGGGGGCAGGCACTGGTTTATCCGGGGGTGCTTTGCCCGTGGAAGATTCGGTATTAATTTGCACGGCAATGATGCGGCAAATTCTGAACATCGACTTAGAAAACCAACAAGTAGTCGTCCAACCCGCTGTCATCAATAACTGGGTAACTCAAGCAGTCAGCGGTGCGGGTTTTTACTACGCCCCGGACCCTTCCAGTCAAATTATCTGCTCCATTGGTGGGAATGTAGCGGAAAACTCTGGGGGCGTCCATTGCTTCAAATATGGAGTTACCACCAATCACGTGCTGGGATTAAAATTAGTCCTGCCCGATGGTTCCATAGTCGATGTGGGCGGCGAAGTTCCCGAACAACCCGGTTACGACTTAACCGGGCTATTTGTGGGTTCTGAAGGCACCTTGGGCATTGCGACAGAAATTCGCCTGCGGATTATCAAGCAAGCAGAAGCGATTCGCGTTCTGTTAGCAGATTTTACCAGTATAGAAGCAGCGGGGGCAGCGGTGTCCGATATTGTCAGTGCGGGAATTATCCCCGCAGGAATGGAGATGATGGATAACTTCAGTATCAATGCCGTAGAAGATGTGGTTGCTACTAACTGCTATCCCCGAGACGCCGTTGCCATTCTCCTGGTAGAAATAGATGGTTTAGAAGTAGAAGTGGCCCAAGCAACCGATCGCATCAGTGCCATTTGCCGTCAGAACAGGGCCCGGGAGATTACAGTAGCCACGGACCCCGAAAAACGCGCTTTACTCTGGAAAGGACGGAAAGCTGCTTTTGCGGCCATGGGTCGTATTAGTCCGGATTATTACGTCCAAGATGGGGTGATTCCTCGCACCCAGTTGCCCGACGTGCTGCGGGAAATCGATCATCTGAGCAAGGAACATGGCTATGATATTGCTAATGTTTTCCATGCTGGGGATGGCAATCTGCATCCGATCGTTCTTTACAATAACTCGGTTCCGGGTGCCTTAGAAGCAGTGGAAGAATTAGGGGGTAAAATCCTCAAGCTTTGTGTAGCAGTAGGGGGCAGCATTTCGGGAGAACATGGTATTGGTGCTGATAAACGCTGTTATATGCCCGAACTGTTTACAGAGGCCGATTTAGAAACCATGCAATGGGTCCGTCAGGTGTTTAATCCCAAAGATTTGGCAAATCCTGGTAAAATATTCCCGACCCCCCGTACCTGTGGGGAAGCTGCCAAGGCGAAGCAGGAGATGACCAAACAGTTTGAGGGGGTGGAAGTATTTTGAGTCCTACCTTCTTGAGAAACCCAGTAATAGTAATTCCAAACCGTCATTCAGTTGGTCTTTGTTTGCTGGTGGGGCTGGTAGTGGTAGTGGGATAGTACCCGGTATGTCTTGCCAGGGTTCATCGATCCGCGGAATCGGCCGTCGAATCCAATCCCGAATCCGATCTACTACAGCGTCGAGGAGAGCGAGGAGATCGCGACTGAAATCGGCGGAATCGGCCGTCGAATCCAATCCGGAATCCAATCTACTACAGCGTCGAGGAGAGCGAGGAGATCGTTTCCGTAAAGCCTGTCCTTGCCTGCTAAATCTCGGATTGTTTCTCCGCTGGCAGTACCCCGGAGAATGCCGTTTTTGGGAGTGCTCGCGGTGGGGGACAATGACAATACAGCGGCAAGATCAGTAGCCAAGACCTTGCTGACAGCAGCCGAAGCTTGACCCGTTATTGGATCTGTAGATGGATCGCGATCCAGTAAAACGCTTTCGCCGCATTCACCTCAATCTGTTTTTTCTGGCCTTTAAAAGTTCCTGACATTACCACGCTAGCGCGGTGATATGTTGCAGATGTTACTGATAATTTTATTGAATTTTGAATAAATTTTTTATACCAATATTAATATTGTGTGATGATAAACACCTGTCGTTCCATGGACACGAGGTACAGTTTAGGGGAACGAGTGCTAGTTGTGCTTAACGCGGTCTCGTTGTACTTAACGCGCACGGCTCACTATGGTCTGCCCATAGGTCACTACTCAACGCGCCCAGGTCCAATCTTAACGCGCCAAGGTGCAAGCTTAACCCAACCCAGGTGGAGCTACAACGGGCACGGGTCTGTGCTCAACGCGCAGGGGTGGAGATCTAACTCCAACCCTTGACTACCCAACGCCGACCCTTGACTACCCAACGCCGACCCTTGACTACCCAACGCCGACTCTTGACTACCCAACGCCGACTCTTGACTACCCAACGCCGACCCTTGACTACCCAACGCCGACCCTTGACTACCCAACGCCGACCCTTGACTACCCAACGCCGACCCTTGACTACCCAACGCCGACCCTTGACTACCCAACGCCAACCCTTGACTGAGACACCGGACTGCATCGTCTATCCAAACAGTCCAGAGGAACTGGACGCAGTCTTACAACTGGCATCGGAGCAAAACTGGCGGGTGCTGACCTGTGGGAATGGAAGTAAGATCGACTGGGGAGGTTTGGTGCATCCTGTAGATACGATCGCCAGCACTGCACAAACCAGTCGATCGAACACGCCGTTGATGACTTAACCTTGACAGTAGCAGCTAGGCAAACGACCTTCAGATCGTCCATGCTGATCGTAATGGTCCCGTCCACTGGCAAAAGCACCAGCAGCTACTACAGCGGCAACATCGGGATACTGAGCTAGATAAAAGGCTTCGTCAAAATCTTCATTTGTCTCACTCCCGGACCTGGATCCTAGCCTACCTTCAGATCGTCCATGCCGATCGTAATGGTCTCGTCCACTGGCAAAAGCACCAGCAGCTACTACAGCGGCAACATCGGGATACTGAGCTAGATAAAAGGCTTCGTCAAAATCTTCACTTGTCTCACTCCCGGACCTGGATCCTAGCCTACCTTCAGATCGTCCATGCCGATCGTAATGGTCTCGTCCACTGGCAAAAGCACCAGCAGCTACTACAGCGGCAACATCGGGATACTGAGCTAGATAAAAGGCTTCGTCAAAAAAGCGAGGTACGTCTTGCCAGTCCTCATTAGGTACCGATACATCATCATTCGGCGGAAAGAGATCTAATGGACCTTTTCCAGCTTCTCTCGGATCGTGCTCATATACTCGCTCACCATTGATGTAAAGCTCGTATGCTGGAAATCCATCATGTGAACCTGATATTCTATACTGAGCTTCTTCTCCCTCTTCTTGACGAATTTCAACCGTAATGTCGGCATCAATATTTGGAGTTAGCAATTCTGGCACTAATGGAATACCTCCACTCAATTTAAGTTGAGTTCTGACTATGTTATTACTAAGACGACTTACTTCAACAGAGTTATTGTCATCCGTAGGCGTTAAAGTACCCTCTTCATCTACAAGCTGCCCAAGTTGAATCCGATCCGGGAGAAGCGGGAGAAAGTCGGGGATGTCGATGTCAATAATCCCTCCAGTCAATGGACCATCAGCCATAAACGTACCCCACTCGACTACAGGATCGTTGACTTTTTCATCTCGATCTGCTGGATCTGCAGTTACAACTACTTTTTGTTTGCTTCTATGTGTTCCGTCGTTGTAATGAAAATCGCGATCGTCACCAAGAAGAAATGTCGTCTCAGCACGATTTACAATATCCTCGACAATATACCCGACAACAGGACCTACAACAGGAATTGTTCCAACCAGTCCAACAGGCACATTAATTAAATCCGAGTTCACCAAGAATTCCCAGCTATCTTCAAGTATATATCCATCAAATAAGTCCTCCAGCCCAACTTGTCGATCGGGGATAAAAGTCCTAAGTTTAATTTCAACTTCATCATAATCATAAGCCGTCCCACTTTTTGATTCGGATTCAAATCTAGGCAAACGACTTTCAGATCGTCCATGCCGATCGTAATGGTCTTGTCCACTGGCAAAAGCACCAGCAGCTACTGCAGCGGCAACATCGGGATACTGAGCTAGATAAAAGGCTTCGTCAAAATCAGGTAAGGCTTCATTAAAAGCAGGTTCAGTAGCCAAGACCTTGCTGACAGCAGCCGAAGCTTGACCCGTTATTGGATCTGTAGATGGATCGCGATCCAGTAAAACGCTTTCGCCAGTATAGGGCATCAGCATGTCGTTAATGTCAATTATGTCTTGACTGACCCCAACTCCTGAGATACTCCTGTTTTGGGGAGTAATGATGTCCGCCGGTGGCCTTATATAACCTGCATCAAGAGGATGGACAAAGGAAGTCAACAAGTCATTCTGGTTCGTATCTGGTCCAAGATTAATCACAGCATTCACCTCAATCTGTTTTTTCTGGCCTTTAAGAGTTACTGTAATTACTAGAATAGCGCGGTAATTTTGCAGATGAAATTGATAATTATACTGAATTTTGAATGATTTTATATACCAATATTTATTAATACTGTGTGATGATAAGAGTCGATTATTATTCAAATTATCTTCCCCCCGAAGCAATCTCCTGCTGCTGAACAGGGGAGATTGCTTCAGGGGGGAGGTTAACTCGGTTCCGCATGAGTTAATCGCTCGTTCCCCTCCTCGCAATAACAAAGAGGAGGTTTCGGCTTAAGTCAGTGCCATTCAATGTAGGTTGTGAATGGAGAATGAGAGTTGACTCTTGACAATGATGAAAGGAAAATGGATAATAAATGATAGTAAATGATATTCAAAAAATGAACCAGATCGCCCCTCAATTAGAAAGCATAGTCAGTCCATCATCTGTGGTCAGCTTCTCGCGCCTGGAAGTAAGGCAACGAGAAAGGTTCCAACGGGCATTAGCGCCAGGGGAGACGCCGGAGGTCATCGTCTATCCAAACAGTCCAGAGGAACTGGGCGCAGTCTTACAACTGGCATCGGAGCAAAACTGGCGGGTACTGACCTGTGGGAATGGGAGTAAGATCGACTGGGGAGGTTTGGTGCATCCTGTAGATACGATCGTCAGCACTGCACGGCTGAACCAGTTGATCGAACACGCCGTTGATGACTTAACCCTGACAGTAGCAGCGGGGGTGAAATTTGTCCAGATAGAAGAGATGTTAGCAGGTCACAATCAATTTCTGGCCCTGGACCCCGCCTATCCCGAAGATGCTACCATTGGCGGGATCGTTGCTACTGCTGATACTGGTAGCTGGCGACAGCGTTATGGTGGCGTCCGCGACAGGTTAATCGGCATTTCTTTCGTTCGCAGTGATGGTAAAATCGTCAAAGCTGGCGGTCGGGTGGTGAAAAATGTGGCGGGTTACGATTTGATGAAGCTGTTGACTGGTAGCTATGGAACCTTGGGGGTCATCAGTCAAGTTATCCTGCGCCTTTATCCTCTACCCGAGGCGTCGGGAACGGTGGTGTTAGCAGGAAAAGCAGAGGCGATCGACCGAGCAACCCGCACTCTGTTAAACTCGGCCTTAACCCCGACAGCAGCAGACCTGACTTGTGACAGTGAGGGGATAAAATTAATTGCCCGTTTCCAAAGTATAGCAGAAAGCGTTAAACAACAGTCAGATAGACTACTGGAAGTCGGACAAGCGCTGGGTTTAGAGGGGATTTTGTATTCGGAGACAGATGAGGTTAATCTATGGAAAGGATTACGAGAACCAATCTGGAAATCTGGCGCAACAGCCCCAATTATCTGTAAAATAGGAGTAAGACCGACGGCAGCTGTGGGTACCATGACTTTCTGCCAGAAAATGTCTGCAACCTCGATTTTTCGCGCAGCGTTCGCAAGTGTAATTCATGCCCGCACCGGGTTAGGACTGTTGCGATCGGATGCCATGCGGTCTACCCAGCTGCTGAAAATGCGATCGCACATAGGGAGTAAAGGCGGTTTCCTCACAGTTTTATCAGCACCGGTAGAGTTAAAGCAAAAGATAGATGTTTGGGGTTACAAGGGGAATGCAATAGAGATTATGCGGGGCATCAAACAGCAGTTCGATCCCCAAAATATCTTGAGTCCCCACCGTTTTGTCGGTGGGATGTAATCAAAGTAAAAATGAAGCCACCAGGTTTTGACAAAAAACCTGGTTTCTGGGCTAGAATAGGGCAGGCAATAGATATTAGCTGATCGTACATCTATATTACCAAAAAAATGCAAACTTTAGAAAAGTTAACAAATGATTTCAGGCCAGCTAAAGAAAGTAAATTCCTGCGGCAAAACCCCCATATTAACCCAGGTTTTGACGAGCAAAACCCTCCGAAACAAGAGTTAATAGATGCTTGCGTTCACTGCGGGTTTTGTTTATCTAATTGTCCCAGCTATCGGGTAATTGGTAAAGAGATGGACTCTCCCAGGGGGCGAATTTATCTCATGGATGGAATCAATAAAGGTGAGGCCCCCTTGGCGGAGGTCACATCTCAACATTTTGATTCTTGCTTGGGTTGTCTTGCCTGTGTTAGTACCTGTCCTTCTGGCGTTCAGTACGATAAACTGATTTCGGCCACTCGTCATCAAGTCGAACGCAATATCCCCCGGACTTGGCCCGATCGCCTGGTGAGAACTCTGATCTTTAACCTGTTTCCCTACCCTAACCGCTTGCGGACCTTATTAGCGCCCCTCTATCTCTATCAGAAATTGGGGTTGCAAAAAATGGTGCGCTCGACAGGTTTATTGAACAAAATCTTCCCGCGCCTAGGGGCGATGGAGGCAATTTTACCACAGATTAACTTGAGTGCTTTCTGGAATACATTACCAGATGTAATTCCGGCCCAAGGGGAAAAACGCTACCGGGTGGGAGTAATTTTAGGTTGCGTGCAACGGTTATTCTTTTCTCCCGTGAATGAAGCTACGGTGCGGGTTTTAACAGCGAATGGTTGTGAAGTTGTCATTCCCAAAACCCAAGGTTGCTGTGCGGCGCTACCGGAACATCAGGGACAAACAGACCAGGCCCAAGCATTGGCCAGACAGATGATAGATAGCTTTACCGGGACGGGGGTAGATTATATAATCATTAATGCCGCAGGTTGCGGTCATACCCTGAAAGAATACGGACATATGCTGGCAGATGACCCCAATTATAGGGAAAAAGTGAAAGCATTTGTCAGTAAAGTCAGGGACGTGCAAGAGTTTTTGGCAGAGGTAGGATTGACGGCGCAACTTTCACCATTGCAGGATGGAGAGTTAACAATAGTATATCAAGATGCTTGTCATTTATTGCACGGACAAAAAATTAGCGTGCAACCGCGTCAGCTATTGCAGCAAATTCCGGGAGTCAAGCTGCGGGAACCCCTAGATGCAGCCTTGTGCTGTGGCAGTGCGGGGGTTTATAATATGCTGCAACCAGAAGTGGCCGATGAATTGGGACAGCAAAAGGTGAAAAATTTGTTAAATACGGGTGCGGAGTTAATAGCTTCTGCTAACCCCGGTTGTTCCTTGCAAATTAAGAAGCATTTGCAAGGAAAGGAAATGACGCTGATGCATCCGATGGAATTGTTGGATTATTCCATTCGCGGGATGAAGTTGCCAATTTGAATTAAGAAACCCGGTTTTTACAGAAAACCGGGTTTCTGGGCTCCGAAGCGAATATGGCAGTAGCTTTCATTGAGATGCACCCGATGGCGCCGCCCTCACCCGTTCCCAGGCTCCGCCGTGGGAACGAGGGGTGGGACTACATGAACAAAGCAATGTCCGGAGCGAGCGTAGCATGGCAACCTTCCTGCGATGTCTCCTGTGTGCCGATAGCGCTACGCTGGGGGCGCAGCCATGTCCCCTGGGACAAGAGCTCTGGCAGAGATATCGAAGCGGGCTTAATTTCAAAATTGAGATGAGCCCAACAATATCTACTATATCGAGTTCTTTAAGTATAAAGGGTGATGACTGAATCTAGCAGAGATGAAGAGTATGTCAGACTCATAACCAGCCCACTTTTGAGCTGTATGAGATACAGACCTAAGTTTGGTCGCGGTGCAGGATTAACGCTAGAAGAATTTCAAAGATTGTATCAGGCTGACCCTTTTTACTCGTGGTTTGGCTTAGACTCGCCTCTAATGTACTCTGCTCACAAAGCTGCTGGTGGTATAACATCAGTTTATAGACAAATTAGTCTTGGTTGTCAGCGGCTTGTTCAACGCATTTTCATGGATATCCTTAGTCTAACAGAAGCAGAATCAACCTGGTATTACCAGATTCAAGCAACAAGTGGGAGGACCAGAACTCTGTCCCTTGACGCCAGAATACCGATAGCCGCTGTGCCAGCTTCACACCAACAAAGATTCGTTAGCTGGCTGCAAGATGCTTGCCAAGCAACACAGGTATCAGAGGATGTGAGCAGAATTATTAAAGGAGCTGTTTTTGAGGTCAGGCAAGGCTATAAAAGTAAAGACTCTAAGCGTCAGAACGCTGATATTGCCAATGCAGCCGCCGCCTACTCAGAAGCATATTTACCAGTTATACTTTTGCTTTCGATACAGATGGATATTAACGTTGCTTACCGTTACAGAAATGCACGCTGGTTAATTCTTTATGGTACAATCACAGGAGCGACAACAGATTCCACCTATGAATTTTTTCGTCAGGTACTGAACTACGACTTGGCAGATTTCTTTCAACACCACTCCTCTAGGTTTAGGCAGGAAATGGAATCAGTCCTGCAAACTCTGCTACAGTAACCACAGTAACATGATTTCTCAAAGATCCGATCTAACATTCAAACATAATCTCAAGCAAGGAAGGCATGGTTGGCTGCGCCTGACTCCTGCCTATTCAATCAAGATAGTTCAGAATGTGCTAGCTTCTACAGGCAAACCCGAATTTGTCCTCGATACCTTTTCTGGAACTGGGACTACAGGATTAGTATGTGCTGAACTGGGAATCAAAAGTGACCTAGTAGAAATAAATCCATTTTTAGTTTGGTTAGCAGCAGCAAAGACTGCCCATTATCATGCTGACGAACTAGATGCAGCTAATGCATTAGCTCGTGATGTTGCCTCCAAAGTATGTCATAATATGACTGTTGAAGATCTGTGGATTCCGCCTCTCAATTATATCGATCACTGGTGGCTTCCAGGAAGATTGATCGTCTTGGCAAATCTCTTCGATCAGCTGAAAAACATCCGCACCCGAGGTGAAACTGCCGCCGTGAAACTATGTCTCATAGCCTTCTGTAAAGTAGTTATTAACTGGTCGAATGCGGCTTTTAATCATCAATCGATGTCATTTAAGAAGCATCATCAGAGGTTTTTGCCAGAAGAGCGAGATATGATAATTAATGATTTTATCACTCAAGTCCAGCAGATTACCGCATCAGCAAATCTACCTGTTTTGAGCAAAGTTACCATCCATCAAGGAGATTCTCGTTGCCTCGATCGCCTGTTATCTAGAACCTATGACTGCGTAATTACTTCACCTCCTTATCCTAACAGGATGAGTTATATCCGAGAAGTGCGACCCTATATGTATTGGTTGGGTTTTCTTAAGTCAGCGCGGGAAGCAGGAGAATTAGATTGGCAAGCAATTGGCGGCACTTGGGGGATAGCTACATCCCGCTTGCGATCGTGGCAACCTGGAAATATGAAAATCCTTCATGAAGGATTTGAGAATACGATCGAACAAATTTCCGTTCAAAGTCCTATCCTTGGTAATTATGTCCACAAGTATTTTGGCGATATTGCCACTCACTTCGATCGCCTCAGTCGAGTTTTGGCAGCGGGGGCGAAAATATGCTATATTGTAGGAAATTATAAGTTTTACGATACCCTGGTGCCAGTGGAGCAGATTTACATGAGCTTGCTGAGGGAATATGGATTTAGTAATGTCAGCAGTGCTGTGCTGAGGAAGAGAAACTCGAAAAAAGAACTTTATGAATTTGCCGTGTCCGCAGACTGGTTAGGATAATTGGTAAACTGTCAATTTAGGTTAACTTTTAATCAGCTGACTGGGAGTGAGAATACGAGAAGTAACCACCTGTGTGGGAAAATCTTGGGGGTTGCGGGTGATGATCGCCTCCAAATTATTCACTACAGCAGTAGAACACTGAATAGCATCCTCCAGTCAGTGACATCAGCATTTAGCGCCATTTCTATTGCCGCGTGGTTGACGGTAGCAATTTGGGAGTACGTGACTAACCATGTCAAAAAATCCCTTGTCCATCCTCGACCTCTTCCTCTCCGGATAATATAATAGATATCGCTAAACGTCGAGGCGGAAATATATCCTTCAATTTCCCCCTGAACGACCAGCAATAAAACTTGTTGACTCGCCTCAAAATGTGGCAGACTTTCAAGGGCAACGTCTACGATGACATTGGTATCTAGCAGTATTCTCACAGGTTATGCTGGGTCTTCAAATATTCCCATTTCGCTCGCTCTGGGTCAAAGTCAGTCGGAAGCGATGGGGCACTTGCCAGTAAATCTCTGAGTGATTTGATCTGAGATGGGCGTTGTTGTTTAGAGATCTCCGCTTGCGCTACAGTAGCTGGCATTGGATCATTGGACACTACTGCTACTGGTTGCAAGACGACGATCGCTTCCACCTCTCCGGGGGACATTTTAATCGGTGACCGAATAATTAAGTAACCGTCACTGTCGATCGTGCCCTTCATTTTATATGCTTGCATCTTTCCCCTCCATGTTTTTCTAGTCTAGCATGGTTCTTTGCTTTTAGGTGCAAAGCTCGATCGAATTTGCTACAATCGTAAATACGGCTTTTGCCTCATCCCAACAACGCGCCCAGTCTCTCTCAGAGAATACAGTGCCATGATCCAACCCAGACCCCAACCCATAACCTTTAGCGAACCCATTGCGTCCGGGCACAGGGTCGCGCCGGGGCACGGCGGTATTACATTGATAAAATTTGCCGATCTTGAGTTGATGCCGTCGTGTCTCTCGGGAGATCGATGTCTCCTGGGTAGTGCGAATAGCGCTCCCAGGAGACATCGTAGTCGCACTACCCGAGAGACATCGCCCCCACATTTCTTTTGCTCACCCATACCATCTGCCGTTTCGAAACCAACTGGTGCAAGACCACACCCGAACTTGAGCAATGTGATACGACTCTTCCGTTCCCGGGCGGGTGGCGAATTTGTTTGACAGTATATTGTTGAAAAAGATGACATGGCTTTCTTTATTTAATCCGTAACAGCTTTTCAGTTTAGTCCCAATCTAGTTATACCAGAATTTCTCATTATTGCCAGTCAAGCTTGTCCAAACCTTGTTTCTGGGATATTTGGCTAGTTAACAAAGTTCATGACGGACTCGGCGGCGATCGCCCCTTAACAACCCAGAAGGCGATCGCCTTTTTCTTATTCCAAAAGTTTCTCGATCGAGACTCCAATTTGTCGAAATGCCAGGGGTATAACTTCTCCTCTTTTAACAGTCTGTTTTGTCATATATTTACCATTTTGGGATTCTCTAAACACGACCATCTGCTGGGCAGTGTCTCCTGGTCGCTCGATGTCTCCGGAGAGCTCGATGTCTCCGGAGAGCTCGATGTCTTCTGGGAGCTCGATGTCCCCAGCTCGATGTTTCCCGGGGCGAGGCGTCTCCTGATCGACTTTTATTATATTATTTGAGAAAAAGATTCTTACAAATGAAAGTCTGTAATCGATAAATTTTCCAAGTAATAAACAGCACTCGATCCCCCCAAACCCCCCTTAAAAAGGGGGGCTATGAAAGCCTTTCAAGGGTATGTTTTTTAGATTTGGCAACCTTCACAACTACTCGCGCAGGCTGAAACCCTGAATTTTACGTTGTGGAGGGAACTCTCCGAGAAATCGAGGCTAAATGGCTCGATTAAAAAGTTGTTAGTTGTTAGTTGTCAGTTGTTAGTTGTTAATTTTCAATTCTCAATTTTCAGTATCTAAGCGCTGCCAAGTCAGTTTTCTAGTCGATTCATCTAGATGCCAGCGGAGTAAAGAAGCAGGTAGATCGGGTGCCAAACCCAAAAGCCCGATCGCCCGTCTGGGTGCTTCTGTGGCCCAGGCGATCGCCTCTGGTACTTTATGAATGCCCCATTTTACCAAATTCTGCACCCCTGCCAACAGGGGCAAAGTCGTCCCCGCCAGGGTTCCGTCCAACAATCTTGCCGTACCATTTTCCACCTGAATCTGACGCTTATCCCAAGGATACATCCCATCAGGTAATCCCAAAGGTGCCAGAGCATCGCTAACTAAAAATATCCCCTGGGGGCGAGTGCGTGCCAACAAATCCATCATCGTCGGACAGACATGCCGACCATCAGCAATTAAACCGCATTGTACCCGATCGTTAACCAGGGCAGCACCTAACAATCCCGGCTCCCGATGATGTAAACTAGGCATAGCATTAAAAGCATGAGTTACCATTGATGCTCCTCCTGCAAAGGCCAGATTCGCTTCTGCTGCCGTAGCTTGAGAATGTCCCAGACTCACTTTAATACTCAACTCTCGTAAATAAGGAATTACCTTACCCGTAGCATCTAATTCTGGTGCCAGAGTCATCACCTTCACCACCCCAGGGTAATCTCCCAGCACCCTCTTGACATTTTCTATTGTTAGTGGTAATAAATATTCAGCTCGATGAGCGCCGCGTTTGGCGGGATTCAGAAATGGTCCTTCCAGATGAACGCCCAAAATTTGGGCCCCCTGCTGTCCAACGCCCGCGCACTCCGAGAAGATCGAGAGCGATCGCTGGATTTTTTCTACCGCCGTCGTCATCAGGGTGGGCAAAAAAGCATCAACACCCTGATGCCAGAGGAATTGACAAATTTCTCCGACCTTGGTAATGTGTTCAGAATCGACATCGGTAAAAGCTAAACCCAAGGCACCATTAATCTGTAAATCGACGCCACCCAAAGAAAGCCAATCTCCTGCCATATCTAGCACTTGGGTAGCCGCAGTATCAGACTTGTTGGTACTCATGGGAGCTATAGATGCGATCGCCCCTCTGCGGATCCGAAGCATCTGTTTAGACTCGTATCCAGGCAATAAGGCATTAATAAGATCTATCTGATATTCTTTCACCTTCTTCCAACCTCCGGGCAGGCAATCCGCCCGCCCTACGTAATAACATGAATCAACCATTAATTGGCATCATCATGGGCAGCGATTCTGACTTGCCCACCATGAAAGAGGCGATCGCAGTCTGCGAAGAATTCGAGATTGAATGCGAAGTCGCGATCGTTTCCGCCCACCGCACCCCAGAGAGAATGGTAACATATGCTCAGCAGGCGCACAAGCGGGGTTTAAAAGTGATTATTGCCGGTGCCGGTGGAGCGGCCCATCTCCCCGGGATGGTAGCTTCCCTCACCCCCTTGCCAGTGATCGGCGTTCCCGTACCCACTTGCCATCTGCAAGGGGTGGACTCTCTCTATTCCATCGTGCAGATGCCCCGAGGCATCCCCGTGGCCACCGTGGCCATCGGCAATGCCAGAAATGCTGGCTTACTAGCCGTGCAGATTTTAGCAACCGGTCAGCCAGAATCACAAGAGCGAGTGCAGCAATATCGCCAAACTCTCACCCAGTCAGTGATGGCAAAGCAGGAACGGCTGGAGGATCTAGGATATCAACAATATCTCAGCCAAATGTCTTAAAAAATCCTGTATAAGGTAAAATTAACAATATTCTGTATCTCAATATACAGAATATTCCACAGAGACTTGATGCAATCTATGTATCTTGCTTCTCGCTCATCTGTGTCATTTGATTATAGATGGCGGTGAGAAGGAAGCTCATACATGTGAGCAATGGAAATTAACAGCTGATATAATTTGCCATTGTCAGTGCTTTCCTTTTGATGTCTAAACTAATGCCAAAAAACAAATTGAAAAATAGCAAAGTTCGGGAATCTTTGAGCTTTGATGCCAGGAATATCCTAGGAAAAATAGGAGTGGGAAAATTATCATATAGCTGGCTCGCATGCATTCCCCTAACAGCCCTGATTGTTGGAATCTGGAGTTTGGCAGCTACGGCCCAAGAAACAGCCGATCTGTCAGATGTTCAATACGTTCAGGGGGTATTAAACGCCATCTGGATAGTAGTAGCAGCCGTGCTGGTGATCTTCATGAATGCTGGTTTCGGCATGTTAGAAACGGGCTTCTGTCGCCATAAAAATGCCGTCAACATTCTGGCCAAAAACCTGATCGTATTTGCGATCGCCACGATCGTATTTTGGGCGTTGGGTTTTGCCTTGATGTTCGGTCAGGGCAGTCCCTTCATGGGATTTAGCGGCTTCTTCTTGCTCAGTGAAGACCCCGCGACCTACGGACTCGATCCCTTTCCCGCAGGCTTGCCCATATCAGTCTTTTTCCTATTTCAGGTAGCTTTTGCTGCCACCGCAGCCACGATCGTATCTGGGGCAGTAGCCGAACGGATTGAGTTCATCGCCTTTTTAATCTTCAGCGTCTTGATCGTCGGGATTTCCTACCCGATCACCGGACATTGGGTATGGGGTGGCGGCTGGCTGGGGGAAATGGGCTTCTCCGACTTTGCTGGCTCTACGGTTGTCCATTCAGTCGGTGGCTGGGCGGCCCTAGTGGGAGCATTCTTGCTCGGGCCACGAGGCGGCAAGTACGATGAAGACGGTAAACCTCGGGCCATTCCCGGTCACAACATGAGTATTGCTACCCTGGGCTGCTTGATTCTGTGGATCGGCTGGTTTGGCTTCAACCCAGGTTCGCAATTAGCTGCCGACGAGACAGTTCCCTTTATTGCGGTAACCACCAACTTAGCTGGAGCTGCAGGGGGCGTGACCGCAACCTTCACCTCTTGGGTCAAAGATGGTAAGCCCGACTTGTCGATGATAATCAATGGTATCCTGGCAGGCTTAGTGGGTATTACCGCTGGTTGCGATGGTGTTTCTTACTTGGGCGCTGTAATTATTGGTGCCATTGCGGGGGTCATCGTCGTGTTCTCCGTCGGCTTCTTTGACAAGATCAAAATTGACGACCCGGTGGGGGCAACCTCCGTTCACTTGGTTAATGGTATTTGGGGAACCCTTGCAGTGGGACTCTTTAATACAGAGTCGGGCTTGTTTTATGGCGGCGGTCCCCAGCAACTGATGAACCAAATCATTGGCATTGTGGCGATCGGAGCCTTTACAGTCATTACAAGCTTCATCTTCTGGAAGGCGATCGAAGCAACTGTGGGTATGCGGGTCAGCGAAGAACATGAATTTGAGGGTTTGGACATTTCCGAACATGGCATGGAAGCCTACAGTGGGTTCCTCAAGGAGAGTGGTGCTCTAGGGGGCGGTGGCGAAATGGCAGGTAGCCACGGCGATTTCACAGGTACTCGGCTCCAGTAACAATTGTACCAATTGTTAATTGTTCATCTGCCTTGAGCCATTTGAAGGGAAATAGACCTCTAACCCGGTTTTTGTCAAAACCGGGTTTCTCAATTTAAGCAAATCCTCCCGGTTGAGAGTGCCAGACAGAATATAGAAAGCTATAATGGAATAGTTGCGGCTTAGAAGGGTACGATAATCTAGGAGATCAATTATGGTAAAATCAGAATCTTCTTTACGTTGGCTTACTAGCGACGAGCTACCAGGCTCGGACGAAACTCCTGTGGATAATGAACTGCAGAATTTAGTCCCCAACCTATTGGGGTTAATATTAGGCTCCCTCTGGGGAAACCGCTGGGATTGGTTTTTTGGAGTAGATATGGGGATTTATTTCCGAAGCTCTTGGGCCAATCCCCGAGTGCCGATTGTCCCGGATGGTTTTCTCAGCTTGGGGGTAGATCGGGTGAAGGGCAATAGATTAAGAAAGAGTTACTTTGTTTGGGAAGAGAAGGATATTATTCCTACGCTGGTCCTGGAAGTGGTATCGGAAAAATATGGAGGGGAATACCAGGAAAAAATGAACAAATATGCCCGGTTGGGGGTGCTGTACTATGTGATTTACAATCCGGAGTTTTTCGCCAGACATAAAGAACAACCATTTGAGGTGTATAAGTTAGTAAATAAAACTTATCGACTACAGTTGGGAGAACTAGTATGGATGCCGGAGATTGGTTTGGGAATCGGTCGCGGCACGGGAACTTGTTGGGGATTGACTCAAGAGTGGCTGTTTTGGTATGACGAGCAGGAAAATCGGTATCTCACTCCAGAAGAGACGGTCACAGAAATGTCTCAACTGCTAGCTCGCTATCGAGAGCAGTTTGGGGAATTGCCATAAAGATAATAGGCGCGGTGAGGGGGTGACGGCTCCCTCACCGCTTCAACCGGGCAAGGCGCAATCTCTGAAGATCGCCTATAATAAAAATTAGCAATATTAGCCAATAGCCAATGGATACTAAAGCATTTACCCGTGCTCTGAAACAGTCAGAAAACTATCATCGTAAGGGATTTGGTCACGCCGAGGAAGTTGCTGGCGTGATGAACTCCGCTTATCAAAGCAATCTAATTAAGGAAATCCGGACTAATAATTATACCCTGTCTCGCGGCGATGTCACCATCCGCCTGGCGGAGGCATTTGGTTTTTGCTGGGGTGTGGAACGGGCGGTGGCGATGGCTTACGAAACCCGCCAGCACTTCCCCACGGAACGGATCTGGATCACTAACGAAATTATCCACAATCCCTCAGTTAACCAGGATCTGCGGGATATGCAGGTTGGGTTTATCCCTCTGTCGAAAGGCAAAAAGAACTTTTCTGTGGTTGACAAGGGTGATGTGGTGATTCTCCCCGCCTTTGGTGCTAGCGTCCAGGAAATGCAATTTCTGAATGATAAGGGTTGCAAAATTGTCGATACCACCTGTCCCTGGGTGACGAAGGTCTGGAATACGGTCGAGAAGCACAAGAAAAAGGCTTACACTTCTATAATTCACGGCAAGTATAAACATGAAGAGACTGTTGCTACCAGTTCCTTTGCAGATAAGTACTTGATCGTACTGAATATGGCAGAAGCAGAATATGTCTGCGATTATATTCTTAATGGTGGCGACAAGCAAGAGTTCATGGCTAAATTCCATCGCGCCTCTTCGGCTGGCTTTGACCCCGATCGCGATTTAGAGCAGGTTGGCATTGCTAATCAGACTACCATGCTGAAGACCGAAACGGAGCAAATTGGCAAGCTGTTCGAGCGGATGATAATGAAAAAGTACGGTCCGGAACATTTACATCTGCATTTCCAAAGCTTTAATACTATCTGCGATGCGACTCAAGAACGCCAAGATGCTATGTTGCTGTTGGTAGAAGAACAGTTGGATTTGATGGTGATTATCGGTGGGTTCAATTCTTCTAATACTACTCATCTGCAAGAAATGGCGATCGCCCGTAATATTCCTTCTTATCACATTGACAGTGTGGAGCGGATTTTACCGGGAAATCGCCTGGAACACAAACCTTTGCACGAGGATTTAGAAGTGAAAGAAAATTGGTTGCCAGAGGGCCAGATTATCGTCGGGGTCACTTCTGGTGCTTCTACTCCTGATAAAGTTGTCGCTAATGTGGTGGAGAAGATTTTTGCCCTGAAAGCTGCTTGAAGAGCGGCGATCGGTAATTATTAAGAAACCCGCTAAGAAACCCGGTTTTTCCCAAAAACCGAGTTTCTGGGCTGCTGATGAATAAGCAAAAAACCAGCTCGAACATGGTATAGCAATTTTCAATTATTCGTGAAAGTTTAGAAACCCGGTTTCGCAGTTTCTGGGCATCGTTTGCAAATCATTTATGCTTGCTATAGAGTTTGGTTTCGTTCCGAAACCAAACCTACAGGATGACATTTTTCATGCTCTTTGGTTTATAATAGGATTGTACCCAATATCGATTTGGGCGAGGAGAATAAAATGAAAACAGACAGTCTGTTACATAACATATTTATCAAGTTACCATCGTTGTTTTTTGAACTGATCGGCCAGCCAGATATTAATCCTCAAGCCTATAAGTTTGACTCGGTGGAAGTCAAGCAAACAGGTTTTCGCATAGATGGGGTATTTGCCCCGGTGACAGCAGGTTCGGATCTAAAGGTTTATTTGTCTGAATTCCAGTTTTACTCAGATGAGAAATTTTATCGCCGCTTCTTTGCGGAAATATTTCTGTATTTGCGCCATCATGATGATGTTGAACGCTGGCAGGCAGTTGTTATCTATCCCACAATAAAATTAAAGCCACAGGATACATTTGCCTATGAGGTATTGCTCTATAGTTGGCAAGTGCAGCGGATCTATTTAGATGAATTGTTGGCATCGATACCATCGGATGCGATCGAGGGCTCCCTGGGATTGAAAATGATGGAGTTGATTATAGAAAAGAAAGAAACAGCCATGGCCAGTGCGAAAAAATTGAAGGATCTGGTTTCCCGGGAAGTGGCATCGGGACAAACCGATCGGCAGATGTTAGAATTGATAGAGACGCTGGTGTCGTACAAATTGGCTACATTCACTAAGGAGGAGTTAAAAGCAATGATCTATACAGAGACAGAGTTCAAAGAGTCAAAGCTTTATCAAAGCATTAAAGAGGAATGCTTTGAAGAGGCTAAGCTGGAAGGTAAGCTGGAAGGTAAGCTGGAAGGTAAGCTGGAAGGTAAGCTGGAAGGTAAGCTGGAAGGTAAGCTGGAAGGTAAGCTGGAAGGTAAGCTGGAAGGTAAGCTGGAAGCTGTCAACGGGTTGCTGGCGCTGGGGTTGAGTGCAGAACAAGTGGCTGGGGTATTTGAACTGACGGTGGAACAAGTTCGGCAAGCGGCCAAAAGTTAGTCTAATTGATCTCGGGCTAAGGCCCTCACGCCCTCGGTTCTCTCTGTGAGGGCATCTCACTTTTGAATGCGTAGGCTGGACTGCCAGCCTACATGTTATAGTTTTGTTAGTCAAGTAGAAGCACTATCCCTTGTTTCTGGTTCATCTTCACCAGAGATATCAATTTTATGACCAGAGAAACCCGGATCCACAGACTCGCTAGGAGAAAATTAAATTCAAAATGATTAGTCTTTTCGCTGGTGTTATCTATCGCCTGTTTTTCAGATTACCATCAGTTTTTTTGAAATCATAGGTCAGCCAGATGCCAAACAACGAGTAGATCGAGTAGACTCTACAGGAGACTATCTGGATACGCTATTTATCCCGATCGTCAAAGATGAGCAGGGTCTAATGGCTGATTTTGCCGAAGTCCAGTTTCACATAGACGATCGATTGTTCAATCGCTTCTTTGATTGGATGTTCCGGTATCTGCGCGATCGGGAGGATATCGAACGGTGGCACGCAGTTATCATCTATCCGACGCGGACCATAGAGACAAAATATAAATTGGCCCATGAGGTATTGCTCTCTAGTCCGCAAGTGCAGCGGATATATTTGGATGAGTTTTTTGCCTCATCACCATCTTCAGCAATATCGATCGAAGAATCTTTGGCATTGAAAATTTTGGAGTTAATCATAGAAAAAGAAGAAACAGTCCTTGCCAGTGCTAAGAATTTGATTGGGCGAGTTTCCCTGGAACTCGATGAGGATCTCGCTTGGGAAATGTTAAAATACATTGAGACGGTGGTGTCATGCAAGTTGAGGCTATTCGTCAAGAAGGATTTAGAGGCAATGCTTTATACAGAGACGGATGTAAAACCTCTTTTAAGTTTTGATGAATTTTTTAAACGGAAAAGGATTAAACAATGCAAGCAGGAAGCAATTGAAGAGGGCTTGCTGGAATTAGTACCCCGGTTGCTGACCCTGGGGTTGACTGTAGAAAAAGTGGCATGGGTGTTGAAACTGACGGTGGAACAGGTTCGGCAAGCTGCCCAAAGTCGGTATAATTGATGCTGGGCCAGAGTGCGATCGATCAACCTGACCAGATTCTTCTCCTCCCAGGGGTGGGAGGACGATCAACCTGACCAGATTCCTCTTCTCCTAGGCTAGGTTGATGATCAACCTGACCAGATTCCTCTCCCTCCTGGGGTGGGAAGACGATAAACCTGACCAGATTCCTCCCTCCAGGGGTGGGAGGACGATAAACCTGACCATATTCCTCTCACCCTAGGCTAGGTTGATGATCAACCTGACCAGATCTCTCTCCTTCCTGGGGTGGGAGGACGATAAACCTGAGCAGATTCCTCCCGGGGCTGGGAGGATGGCGATCGGGCGGCATCCCATCTGGGCAAGGCTACTGGCGATCGGTAACAAAATTCCACAGGGCATTAATGCTACTGCCGTTTAATCTATTCTATGACAGCGGGGAGAACATCGGACTGATTTTTGCCCAAATTGCCCAAGGCAAATGCTGCACTCCTACACACATCAGAATATTCATCCTTTAGCAGCTGAATTAGGCCCGAGACCACCTGTTCATCCCTGGCGCCCGATTTGCCCAAGGCTTCTGCTGCACGATTACACACCAAAGAATCTTCATCCTTTAGCAGCTGAACCAGGGCCGAGACCATTTTTTCATCCCTGGCGCCCAATTTGCCCAAGGCTTCTGCTGCACTCAAACGCACATAATACTCTTCATGCTTTAGCAGCTGAACCAGGCCCGAGACCACCTTTTTATCCCTGGCGCCCAATTTGACCAAGGAATCTGCTGCATTATCACGCACATGATAATATTCATCCTTTAGCAGCTGAACCAGGGCCCAGACCACCTTTTCATTCTTGGCGCCCAATTTGCCCAAGGCTTCTGCTGCACTCAAACGCACATAATACTCTTCATGCTTTAGCAGCTGAACCAGGGCCGAGACCACCTTTTCATCCCTGGCGCCCAATTTGCCCAAGGCTTCTGCTGCACTCAAACGCACCCAAGAATCTTTATTCTTTAGCCACTGTTCATCCCTGGCGCCCCTGGCGTCTAATTTGCCCAAGGCTTCTGCTGCACTCCCACGCACAGAATAATCTTCATCCTTTAGCAGCTGAACCAGGGCCGAGACCACCTTTTCATCCCTGGCGCCCGATTTGCCCAAGGCTTCTGCTGCACACAGAAAAAAATCATCCTCTAGCAGCTGAACCAGGGCCGAGACCACCTTTTCATCACTGGCGCCCAATTTGCCCAAGGCTTCTGCTGCACTCAAACGCACATAATACTCTTCATGCTTTAGCAGCTGAACCAGGGCCGAGACCACCTTTTCATCACTGGCGCCCAATTCGACCAAGGCAAATGCTGCACGATTACACACCAAAGAATCTTCATCTTCTAGCAGCTGAACCAGGACCGAGACCACCTTTTTATTCCTGGCGCCCGATTTGCCCAAGGTTTCTGCTGCACTCTCACGCACAGAATAATCTTCATCCTTTAGCAGCTGAACCAGGGCCGAGACCACCTTTTCATCCCTGGCGCCCAAATTGATCAAGGCATCTGCTGCACTCCCACGCACATGATAATATTCATCCTTTAGCAGCTGAACCAGGGCCGAGACCACCTTTTCATCCCTGGCGCCCAATTTGCCCAAGACTTTTGCTGCACTCCCACGCACCCAAGAATCTTCATCCTTTAGCAGCTGAACCAGGGCCGAGACCACCTTTTCATCCCTGGCGCCCAAATTGATCAAGGCTTTTGCTGCACTCTCACCCACCGGAGGATATTCATCCTTTAGCAGCTGAACCAGGGCCGAGACCACCTTTTCATCCCTGGCGCCCAATTTGATCAAGGCTTTTGCTGCACTCTCACGCACCGGAGGATATTCATCCTTTAGCAGCTGAACCAGGGCCGAGACCACCTTTTCATCCCTGGCGCCCAATTTGCCCAAGACTTTTGCTGCACTCTCACGGACAGAATAATCTTCATACTTTAGCAGCTGAACCAGGGCCGAGACCACCTTTTCATCCCTGGCGCCCAAATTGATCAAGGCTTTTGCTGCACTCTCACGCACAAAATAATTTTCATACTTTAGCATCTGAACCAGGGCCAAGACCACCTTTTCATCCCTGGCGCCCAAATTGACCAAGGCTTTTGCTGCACTCTCACGCACCCGAGGATATTCATCCTTTAGCAGCTGAACCAGGGCCGAGACCACCTTTTCATCCCTAGCGCCCAAATTGACCAAGGCTTTTGCTGCACTCTCACGCACCCGAGGATATTCATCCTTTAGCAGCTGAACCAGGCCCGAGACCACCTTTTCATCCCTGGCGCCCAAATTGCCCAAGGCTTTTGCTGCACTCAAACGCACAGAAGAATCTTCATCCTTTAGCAGCTGAACCAGGGCCGAGACCACTTTTTCATCCCTGGCGCCCAATTCGACCAAGACTTTTGCTGCACTCCCACGCACCAAAGAATCTTCATCCTTTAGCAGCTGAACCAGGGCCGAGACCACCTTTTCATCCCTGGCGCCCAATTCGACCAAGACTTTTGCTGCACTCCCACGCACCAAAGAATCTTCATCCTTTAGCAGCTGAACCAGGGCCGAGACCATCTTTTCATCCCTGGCGCCCAATTCGACCAAGACTTTTGCTGCACTCTCACGCACAGAATAATCTTCATCCTTTAGCAGCTGAACCAGGGCCAAGACCACCTGTTCATCCCTGGCGCCCAATTCGACCAAGACTTTTGCTGCTCTCAAACGCACCCAAGAATCCAAAAGAGATTCATCCCAAAAATTTTTATCCTTTAGCAGCTGAACCAGGGCCGAGACCACCTGTTCATTCCTGGCGCCCAAATTGACCAAGGCTTCTGCTGCACTCAAACGCACAGAAGAATCTTCATCCTTTAGCAGCTGAACCAGAGCCGAGACCACCTGTTCATCCCTGGCGCCCAAATTGACCAAGGCTTCTGCTGCACTCAAACGCACAGAAGAATCTTCATCCTTTAGCAGCTGAACCAGAGCCGAGACCACCTGTTCATCCCTGGCGCCCAAATTGACCAAGGCTTGTGCTGCACTCCCACGCACCAAAGAATCTTCATCCTTTAGCAGCTGAACCAGGGCCGAGACCACCTGTTCATCTCTGGCGCCCGATTTGCCCAAGGCTTCTGCTGCACTCCCACGCACCAAAGAATCTTCATCCTTTAGCAGCTGAACCAGGGCCGAGACCACCTTTTCATCCCTGGCGCCCAATTCGACCAAGGCTTCTGCTGCACTCAAACGCACCCAAGAATCTTTATCCTTTAGCAGCTGAACCAGGGCCGAGACCACCTGTTCATCCCTGGCGCCCAATTTGCCCAAGGCTTGTGCTGCACTCCCACGCACCAAAGAATCTTCATCCTTTAGCAGCTGAACCAGGGCCGAGACCTCCTTTTCATCCCTGGCGCCCAAATTGACCAAAGCTTTTACTGCTTCTTCTAAGGCTACCTGATATTTCCGCGATTTACTTTCGTCAATGTCTTGGGTCATGGTTATCCTCCAAGTTACCTTGAACTAATCATATTATATTGTCGCAAGTAGGTTGAATTTGAGATATTTTATCTGTCTCGTTAGGCCGCAGGCCCGCCTTCGCGAGATCTTGGGAGCGCTATTCGCACTACCCAGGATCTCGCGAGGGTTCAAACCCCCGCTTTGGCGGAACCAGGGAACGAGGCTCAAGTCGGTTTAAAACCGACTATAAACCTTGTATGTTAAGCTTTCAGTCCACTTAATACAGTTTTATTCTCCACATCTTTTGACGGAGGCGTCCGCGTAGCGTGCGCGCAGCGCATTCGCCCGGCCTCTCCCATACAGCGGTACCGCCTCCCCACTCTAAGCCCCGGTTTAGAGTGGGGAGGCGAGATGTGTTAACATTGGAAGTATGAGCAAATTAAAACCAGCCTTCCAGTTCTAACTCTTCAATTAATTGTAGGGCACGCGGATCGCCCACTTTCAGCAGGGCGGCCTTAGCGTCTTCCCGGACACCTAGATCTTCATCTTCGGCAAAAGACTCAATCAAAGCATCGATCGCCCCAGCATAGACTACATTAGAAGGGAGTTCGCGGCAGAGTTCGCCCAAAGACCAAGCGCAGTTACTGCGGACAGCGGGTATGGAGTCTGTGCGCAAAGCTGTAATCAAAGGGGGAACAGCCTTGACTAATTCAGCATAACCCACTTCTGCCATCTGCGCCAGAGCACTAGCAGCCCAGAGACGCACCGCAGAGATATCAGTTGACAAAGCATCCACCAGGGGTGGCAAAGCACGGAGGTCGCGACAGTTACCCAGGGCCCAAACCACCCCCTTGCGCACGTAACCATTCCAATCATTTTGCAGCTGAAGAATCAAAGGAGTAACCGCATCGGGGCTGGGGTTGCGACCCAAAGCATAAGCAGCGCTAACACGCACCAAGGGACAGACATCGGCCAACAGCCCGATCAGGAGAGGAATAGCCCGCCCATCCTGAATTTCACAAAAAGCTCGGGCCGCCAACATCCGCTGCTGGGTTTCTGGTGCTGCCAGGAGAGCCAGCATCTCCTCTGGATCCGGTAGGGGTTCCTCTTCAACCGGTTCCATGCGATCCAGAGGACTCTCCAGCTCTGTCTGGCCGTCTAGTAGGAATAGGTCATCATCGTTCATGATCGCAGTTTAGCAGACTATTGAGCAGAGTCGTTCGCGTAGCGTGCGCGCAGCGCACTCGCGATCGCCATCTTGCCCGTAACCGATCAATGCTGTCAAACCTCCTTTCTGGTAGGGTGAGCACCGCCCACCGGGGACTTTCTGGTTGCTAGGACCTGCCTGGTAACCCAAACCAGAGGCTCCTGCCTTAAATAGGGTATGACTTGATGAGGATATGTTCTCGTCAGCTGTCGAGAGTTTCCACCAGGGTCTGTCAAAGGGCGATCGCGAAAACAATTCAATAGTTTTTGACAATATTTGGCTATTATAATAGTCATAATAGCCGCAGCTATATTTACAAGCTCAATTATACATAATTGAGCTGCTACTTACTGCGGTTGTATTTATTTTCATCTGACTATATCTGTTGCAATCAAGCCAGTATTGCTTTCATCTTTCCTGGCTCAATGAAATTGAGCATACCTACTAATTCCCCAAAGATTCTGTCCGATCTACCCGACGGGATAATTGGCACTAATGCCCCGATCGCCTACCGCTCTAGCATTTCAATAAATCACCGCGACAGTAAACACTCTTTGGTCGGGACTTACAGGGTTTCATTTGTAGCATACATTTTTCTAAATGGTAATATACGGTGCAAACTTTCCCTAAGCTTGCTGTTGCTGGCCAGTGGGTTCTTCGATCTCGATCCAACTGGAACACTTGCACTAATGCCCCGATCGCTTTTGGAGAATCATTCCCTATTTTTCCTAAACTTTCTGCTACTTGCCGGCGCGTCTCTCCATTTCTACTATTCTCTAGCACTTACACCAATGCCTCGATCGCTTCTGAATCACTATTCCCTATTTTCCCTAAACTTTTTGCTACTTGCCGGCGCGTCTCTTCTACTATTCTCTAGCACTTTCACTAATGCCCCGATCGTCGATACCGTGCAAATTTTCCCTAAGCTTTCTGCTGCTTCCCTGTCAGTTGATTCTGATTGATAATACTGTAGCGTAGTTTGACCAGCAGCAATTTTCCCAATCAAAGCAATTCCCTTTTCCTTTATTTTCCCTTGCCCTTGGGCTATAATTTGACTCAATAAAGCTTCCTTCTCAAGCCGCTGCTTCTGCACCATTTCGTCGCGTTTAGTGCCCTGTTCGAGAGAAATATCTCCCTCCATTTTATCGATTTTTTGCTCTGACACCAGCCCTAGGGGAACATCAATCGGTTGTCGCTCTTTCTTCGCTTTCTCATTATTGTGAAACAGATAATTTCCGGCGATTACCGTATTGAGCATTCCCGCACTAATGTAGCGCCCGGCTCCCTGTCTTTCGCTCCTCGCATCCTGCCCCGAAACAATAATAGTTTTGCTTTCAATATGAACTTTACTGCCAGGGGCAGCAAAAGCGCCTATTTTCTCAGCCAACTTACCATATTCTATATTCATAGCTAATCATCCCAATTTTCAAAATCTATCTTACAGAGATTACCACATTTTCAACCATCAATAACTTCCGCTCCGGATCCCTTGACCTAGCGCGATATAATATTAGATCGCGCATGTCAAGCGATCGGGGTGCATCTCATATTGGTAAATAGATAACTCAGGTAACGATATAATAAGGGTTTCAGCCTTCAAACCTAGTGTTTTTGCAAAGATGCACCCAAGTGATAAATGATACTGCCCTGGGAGGGCGACCTGGTAGACTTTTCAAACAACCTCTAATTAAAAGCTCTGATGCTCAATTTTACCCGTACTGCCAGCTTGGACAAATTGCCCGATTTTATCGGCAAATTTGCCAAGATTAGACATGGATGGTTGTCGAAACTTCTGCTCATCTTTAATTTCTTGGAGAACTTCATATAGCATGGAATTTTGGTCAGCTTCTGCTTCTGCTGCTGTTGCCAATTCCTGCATCGCTTGGGCAACTTGAGGATTTCCCTTTGTTGCTGCTTCTATCTCCTGCATTGCTTTACTATAATCTAAAGGTAGTTCCCTCACCTGTTCAATGGCTATCATAGTACCTGGAGATTCTTCCTTGAGGGATTCTAGAAACTTTGCCGTCTGGTCAAATACTGCTTCTCCAACTTTTTCTCCTGTTTTTTCCAATGCTTTCGTAGCTAATACAGATCCAATAACTACAGCCGCCGTTGTTAAAGGTTCCATAATTCACAATCTCCTATCTGATACAGGTATTTAAATATACTCTGGAAGCCATTCGTGATTATACTTAAATAACCACAAATCAATATCCCGTGAGGGGGGATGGCAATAACCCCTCTTTTTAGCTAATTGCTGATGCAGCAAATTTTTACTAGCTCCAACAGCATACAGCACTCGCTCATCAATCATATTAAAAACCGTGCTCCCATTCTGCAACGGGGTGTCACCCCTCACTTCAGACAATTGCAGCAATTATTTTCTCATCTCCAACAGCAGGGAAGTCCAGGATGAGGCTTTCTCTGCCTCTGGTGTCGTTAAAGTTTCCATAATTCACAATCTCCTCTCCTATCTGATACAGGTATTTCAATCTACTCTGGGATATACTCGTGATTATACTCAATTTACCCCAAATAAATATACTGTGGAGTAATGGTAATAACCCCTCTTTTTAGCTAATTGCTGATGCAGCAAATTTTTACTAGCTCCAGCAGCATACAGCACTCGCTCATCAATCATATTAAGGAACTGCGCTCCATAGGAGCAACGGGGTGTCACCCCTCATTTCAGGCAATTGCAGCAACGGCTTCATAGCTTACTGTGTGGGGGATGGCGTTGTAGGTCGGGCCACTTTTCGGTACATGATCGCACTTTACGCTCTGCAAGGGTTTTGCTACATTTTGGCCCAATTTCCAGGCAGATCGCAATAGGTAATATTGCCAGAAATCCAGGCAGTGTCAGCTTTTTAACTTTTTTCAGCAAGCCCTAAATACTATAAATAGGTGGACAAAAATATTTACACATTCGCTCGTTGGCTTAACCGATCAATGGTAGGCGGTGCCCACCCTACAGCCCACAGTGTAATTAATGGCTGTCCTATTACTTAGCCCGCGCCGGAAGGTTGCCACGCTGCGCACGCTGCGCGAAAAATCGGAATGACATTGCTTTGTTTGTATAGCCCCAGTCTTTAGGGCGATCGCCACAAAATAAATAAATATTATAGAATATATACATTGCTACTCTAGCTATGTTATCGGCAGTTCGCCGAACAATTGCCGATATCTCGCCAGCAGTTCATCGGGAGTAGCATATCGCTGCCCCCGATCGTCTATCGCAATTAGCGAGCTGCCGCAGCACAGACAGAGGGACCACTGGCGATCGCACATAGCGGCACCCCGTACCATGTCCTTGATGCTTTGATGATGGTAAGCTGATTGGTGCTGTTGAGTACAGTCGCGAACTTATCTTTCCCTTAATCTCAGAACCAGTGACGGGCAGGCGATCCGCCCGCCCTACGCACCCCGGGCAGGCGATCCGCCCGCCCCACGGACCATTAACCACCGACATAATGACAGAACTGACACCCAACTCTAGCTTTAGCTTGAAGATTCGCCTAGAATTGCCTAATCGCGCCGGATCCTTGGCCAGCGTTACCCAGGCGATCGCCTCTGTGGGGGGCAACCTGGACGAAATTAATTTGATCGATCGCACGCGCGAGATGACAGTGCGGGAGATCGTCGTAGATACCTCCAGTACGGAACATAGCGAGAAAATTGTGGAAGCGGTCAAGGCCCTGCCGGAAATTAAGGTACTCCAGATCTCCGATCGCACCTTCGACATGCACCAAGGGGGCAAAATCACCGTCGGCAGTAAGCTGCCACTCAAAGGTCAGGGGGATCTGGCAATGGCCTACACCCCCGGCGTGGGTCGCATCTGTAGGGCGATCGCCGAAAAGCCCGAAGAAGTCTACAACTTGACCATCAAGCAAAACACCGTCGCCATTGTGACCGATGGCAGTGCCGTACTCGGGTTAGGGAACCTGGGTCCAGAAGCGGCCCTGCCAGTGATGGAAGGCAAAGCGATGCTATTCAAGGAATTCGGCGGCATTGACGCTTTCCCCATCTGCCTGGCCACCCAGGATACAGATACCATTGTCGAAACAGTCAAGCACATCGCCCCGGTCTTCGGCGGTGTCAACCTGGAAGACATCAGCGCCCCCCGTTGCTTTGAAATCGAACAGCGACTGCGACAGGAATTAGATATTCCCATCTTTCACGACGACCAACATGGCACTGCTATTGTCACCCTGGCAGCTTTGTACAATGCCCTGAAGGTGGCGAAAAAATCCCTGGAGTCGGTGCGGATCGTCTTTAACGGTGCCGGGGCCTCGGGAGTGGCCGTCGCCCGCTTGCTACGTCAAGCTGGGGCCAAGACTATCTTGATGTGCGATCGCCAAGGAATTCTTTCCACTCAGCGCGGCGACCTCACCCTAGAAAAACAAGAATTTGCCGTGTCCGCAGCCGGCACCCTGGCCGGGGCCATCCAAGGTGCAGATGTCTTCATTGGTCTGAGTGGTCCCGGTCTCTTGACCCCAGAAATGGTGCGATCGATGGCCAAAGACCCGATCGTGTTTGCGATGGCCAACCCCATTCCCGAAATTCAGCCAGAGTTAGTCGCAGAGGATGTGGCTGTTATGGCTACAGGTCGCAGCGACTATCCCAATCAAATTAACAATGTGTTAGCATTCCCCGGAGTGCTTCGGGGGGCTTTAGACTGTCGGGCCTCCACGATTACGACTAAAATGTATCAGTCCGCTGGGGCCGCGATCGCCTCCTTGATCGCCCCCACCGATCTGGACCGAGAAAACATCATCCCCTCCGTCTTCGATCCGCGCGTTGCTAGTGTCGTAGCTGCTGCGGTACAACGTTGCGCCCGTGAAGAAGGCATTGCTAAATGTTAATTGCGTTCCCAGGGTTCACAAAATAACGAGACTAATGACTAATGGCTAATAGCATTTTGTCAAAACAATGTACAATTAGTCTCAGGATTATCCTCTTAGTCGGTTTTAACCGACTTTAGCTATTAGCCTCTGGTTTGAACCAGAGGCGGGCTGACAAATAATAGTGAAATATGGATGTAATACCCGCGATCGATTTACTAGAAGGCAAATGCGTCCGCTTGTATCAGGGAGACTACGAACAACAGCAAATATTTGATGAAAATCCCGTTGCCGTAGCTAAACAGTGGGTAGACCAAGGTGCTACTAGACTCCACCTGGTAGACTTGGATGGTGCTAAGACCGGTAAACCTGTTAATATGAAAGCGATCGCCGACATTGTCCGAGCCATAGCAGTACCAGTGCAAGTCGGAGGCGGTCTGCGGGACTATGCCAAAGTTGCCAACCTCCTCTCCTTAGGAGTACAACAGGCAATTGTCGGAACAGTGGCCGTAGAACAGCCCCAATTAGTAGGGGAGTTATGTCGAGAATTTCCCGGACAAATTATCATTGGCATTGACGCCCGTCAGGGAAAAGTTGCCACCCGGGGTTGGCTAGAAACATCAGAAATATTAGCAACATCCCTCGCCCAGCAGATGGCAGAACAGGGGGCTGCTACTATTATCTATACAGATATCCAGCGGGATGGAACTCTCAAGGGTCCAAATATGGCAGCTTTGAGAGAAGTTGCGGAAGCAGTTGATATTCCGGTAATTGCTTCTGGCGGAGTTAGCAGCATCACCGACCTTTTGAGTTTGCTATCACTCGAACCCCTAGGAGTACGCGGCGTAATTATCGGTCGCGCCCTCTATACAGGTGATGTTATCCTCAAAGAAGCATTGCAAGCAGTTGGTCCAGGACGCTTGCAGGATGTTCCCCCAAATTTAGGATATTCTACCTTTGCTTGATTCAATTTTAAATGGCAAATTGTGAATGGGAAATATGTAGGGTGGGCAATGCCCACCTTACGGCGACAACGAACATGGGATCCGCCTGTTTGACGCAACATCCTAGGAATAACCATGACAGAAAAACAGAAAAAGAAAATATTTTCCAGCTTTGATGAAAAAAAAGCTTTCAAGCAACTTAAGATTACCAAGTTATCTGGATGGGATCTAGAAGCGCAACCAGTACAGCCGAGTGAGTTCTTTCATCAACGTCTAACCAGACTGACACAGAGGTTTAATTTGAAAAATTCGGAAAAAGCCAAAGAATTATTAATTGATGCGATTTGTGAAGAAGGCTTAGAAGGATTTAAAAATCTCATATTTTGGAAAGGTGCGGCTTTAGAAAGTGATGAATTAACGGGTAATGTAGACTATTTACTTACAGAAAATAAAGGTTATTTAGAAGCGCCATTTTTATGTGTAGTTGAAGCCAAAAAGGATGACTTTGAAAAAGGATTGGCTCAATGTATGGTGGAAATGCAAGCCTGTCAATGGAATAATCAACAACTCGGGAAAAATATAGATATTTTTGGCATAGTTACTAATGGTGAAGGCTGGAAATTTTACAAACTGACTGTAGCAGGCATGGTTTATGAAACCTTACTTTATTCTATCAGTAACATATCAGTAATTTTGGGAATATTACACGATCTTTTTCAACAATGCGAAAGTGCAATTATACCACAAGAGGAATAAGCGGTCCAGAAAAGCCCGATGGACAGTGGGGAGAAAATGCAGATCCGGCGCGCGATGATTTGCTAAACTACAGAGAATCAAACCAGAAGGGAACATTCACCAAAGCTTATGTCGATACCAAAATCAGTATCTAATGTCCTGTATGAACTACTCCAGGGTGCTGTGGAAGGACTCACAGAAAAACTCAGGGCCACTGCGGGGGTCTCCTTAGATCCAAACCAACAATCATCTAACGTCCCCACCCTACCCAAGAGTATCCAAGATGACCCCCGTTATCAACAAGCAATGGTAGCATATTGGCAGCTGCAAGCCGATATCAAGCAACAATTAAGCACCAACAACATCGAAGCAGTCAACCTGCTGCAAGCACAAGAGTCCGAAGCACGACGGCAACTTTCTCAACTGCGACGGGACCTGATCCGGGAGTCCCAACTGCAGAAAATTGCTCTTAAACTCCAGGAGATGCCAGCCATTTGGCAAGCAGACAACTGGTTTGCTAAATTAAGTCGCACCGAAACCGAGCAGATCTTGCAACAGGCCCAGCAACAACATCGCTTGCTGATCTTGCTTGCACCCCCATTCCTGAGTTCCGAATGCCCAGCATCCTTCCACAATCATCTGCGAATTATCCTCAGCAATCAAGTTAACTCATTCCTCGGTCAGCATTACCCCCACAACTGCAAATTCCGCCCCGTTCATTTTTATGGCGACTATTTCCTAGAGCCGATCGCCTCCTGTGAGGTGCAAAAATTGCCCAAGCTTTTGGATCCTGTCCCCACCGGGATTCTTTACAGCGACATTAATGATGATGAAGTGATTTTTCATCTTGGGTTTTGGGCAGTTCTCTCTGGTGATGTGGCCCTGTTTGCCATGCCAGCTTGGAACTGGTCCGATGCCAAGCAAGCCCTAACAGCAGCTGGTTACTCTCAGAGGGACGCCCACCGCGCGATCGGGGAAATGATCGTCACCGTTCACAAGCTGCTGGCGGCATTTCTCACAGACTGGTATTACCTGAATATTGACCCCAGCTACGAACCGCAACTGTTTGAGTTATTGTCAGAATTTGACCGAGAAGAACAAAACTGGGCTCAACCCTACATCGCCACCCTGCAACAGATGCAGCAGGCGCAACTCCCCGTCTACGAAAATCAGATGGAACAGTTAGCAGATGAAGCCTTTGAAAAACTGAAAGCCGACAACAACTGGCGTTCTGTACGCACCCTCATGGGGTCTAATATCGACTTGGTTAATGGCCAGGCCATTAGCCCGGATAGCCAGAGTTTAGCCTGTGCCAGTCGGGACAATAACATCACAATTTGGCAACTAACAACTGGCCAATTAATCCGCAGCCTCAGGGATCATTCCCTACCAGTTATGTCCGTCGCCATTACCCCCGATGGCGAGACCGTCGTCAGTGGCAGTCGCGACAGCAGCATCAAAATTTGGCAACTGAAAAGCTGCAAATTGCTCCGCACCTTCAAGGGACATGCTAACTGGGTTTGTGCCGTGGCTATAACTCCGGATGGCGAGACAATAGTCAGTGGCAGTCGCGACAAAAACATCAAAATTTGGCAACTCAAGACCGGCAAATTAATCCGTTCCATCAAGGGACATTTACGGCAAATTAACTCCCTTGCCATCAGCCCCGATGGTCAATATTTTATCAGTGGTAGTTATGACAATACGATTAAAGTTTGGAAACTGAGTACAGGCCAATTAATTCACAGCTTGGAAGGGCATACTGACTCGGTGAATACCCTCGCCATCAGCCCCGATGGACAGACAATAGTTAGTGGCGGTAGTGACAAAAAGATAAAAATTTGGGAACTGAGTACGGGTAATTTAATCCGCAGCTTAGAAGGGCATTCGGAGGAAATTAATTCTGTCATTATTAGTGCTGATGGACAGATTATTGCTAGTGGCAGTAGTGACAAAACGATCAAAATCTGGGAACTTAATACAGGCAAATTAATCCGCACGATTACGGGTCATTCAGACAGTATTCTTACCCTCGCCATCAGTCCGTCGGGGCAGACAATAGTTAGTAGCAGTAGTGACAAAACTATGAAAATTTGGCGGTGTAGTAGTTAGTTGTCAAACCTAGGACAGGCGAGACCCCTGTCCTAAGACTGGGCCAAAGCACGTAACTTCAGGTAGTTAAACAAATATTTACCAGATTGTAATTGCCCGGGGTGCATTTCAGATTTGCTTCTTGGGCAATTGAAAATTAGCGCAGCGTGTTCCCTGGCTCCCGCCAGGGAACGAGGAAAATTTTAAATTGCTCCATTTGACCTTCGCCATTCGCAATTAGCCATTCTTCGCAAATACAAATACAATTGAGCAATTGATGACCGAACTGACAAAAAATGTGACGATTTTGATCGTCACACGCCGCAGGCAGCAGGCAGCGCGATTTTCCGACTACAGGGCCTTTATGTACCTGGGCGAAATGTTGGAGTTCAGTTGCCAGTGGTCAGTTATCAGTGGTCAGTTGATGATTATGACCGGTTAGCTTTTGTTAGTCTGGGAGGTTTGTCAATGTTAGAGAATTTTAAACTGTTAGCAAATCTGAACGATCGCCAGCGCCAAATAGTAGAGGATGTCTGCTTGCTGAGGTCCTATGAGGAGGGAGAATATATTATCAAAGAAGGAGAAAGCACGACAGATATTTATTTTTTGATTTCCGGAAAAGTCGAGCTCTACAAAATCGAACCCAATACCCAGAATAATCTTAAATTCAAAGAGATGTCATCAGGTGAAAGTTTTGGCGAAATGTCATTTGTGGATGGATCGCCCAGAAGTAGCTCGGTCAAAGCTGCCACTCCGATTGCAGTTTATGTATTATCGAAACAAGCGCTGCTCGATCGGGTGAGCGACCCTCAAGAAACCCTCAACATTTTAGGTGCAACAATAATTAATCAAGTGAACGACTACTTGCGATCCTTGAGCGATCTCCACATCATCGCTATCCAAAAGCAGATAGACGAGCTTAAAGAACGCAATCGGTTTGGCGTTTTCTTCGTTTCCACAGTAATTTTCTTATTTGCCATCACGATCTTGAATGCGATCTTAGATGATTTCTTTCCCAATTATAACGTTGCTGGCCGATTGTTCAACTGGGCCTATCTTTTCATCTTCACGATCTTTCCGATATTTTTAGCATTGAAGAAATCGAAATTGAAATTGTCTTTAGTTGAAATAGGAGTCACGCGCAAAAATATGAAAAAATCGGTTTTGGATGGATTTATCTTCAGTTTTATAGGCATACTTGGCACTTATAGCCTAAGTTGGTTAATAGACATCATCAATCCCGGTTTGCAATTAAGAGAACAGTTCCTGCAAATTTATATCCCGCTCACAGCAGTAATTTATTTCATGCATTCTTGGGTGCAAGAATTTGGCCGAGCTACATTGCAAATAGCGCTACAGAGATTTTTCCAAGACCAAAAAGGTTACTATGCAATTTTGATTACTTCTCTGCTCTTCGCGATGGCACATTTTCACTTAGGGACAAGGGTGATAGTAGTGAGTTGGATAGCTAGTAACATATTTGGCCTGATCTACAACCGAACTTACAACTTAGTTGGCGTCACCTTGGTCCATTTTGTGATGGGTTGCATACTTTATTACTTTGCCTTACAGTTAATGTAACTCATTCCTTCGTAGTAAGCACGAAGCGTGCTTGCCGTTCGTAGTAAGCACGAACCGTGCTTCCTAGGCGCTTTCGCGCCTAGGAAGCTTCCATCCATTCAATGCACTGCTGCAACTGATGTTGCATGGTCCCAGCATCTGCATGGTAGCGGCGTCCGTGACCGGGCAATACCCACTCAAATGAGTAATTAGTTAACTGGCCCATAGACTTAATTAATTCTGACCAAGAGTACCAGCAAACATTTCTAAAAGCAATCAGTTGGTTTAACCTCGCAGACCAGGCGAGGTGGTCCCCAGTAAACAGGAATTCCTGCTTGTATAATAGGACAGTGTGACCTTTAGTGTGACCTGGAACTGGGATAATTAATAAGTCCTCTGCTAGGGTAAACGGTTCCCTGCCACTCAGCTGAATTTCGACATCGCGAGTCCCGACAGAAATATCTTCTTGGTGCAGGATGCGATCGCACCCAAAATGCTGCCGATATTTCCGATGATCTGCCACATCATCTCGATGGGTGAGATACATATATTTAATCGGGCCCATTGACTGCAAACGCTGGACCAGGGGCGGGGCCCAGCGGGGAGAATCTACCAAAACATTACCATCTGGGCGGACAATCAAATAACTTGCGGCACCAAAGGAGCTTTCCGCATGGTAGCCGCAGTGATAAACATTTTCTGCTACCATGATGGGAAAAGTCAACTGGGCATCTTTGACATCTTTGGGCTTTTCTACGGTGCCGATGGAAGCGGTCGGACAAGCTAACAGGGCCTGCATCGCGTTTAATCGTTCCGTCCGATCGGCGGGTTGATGATAAACCGCCGACTGTTCCCCAGCGCGATGAAAGACTTCTGGAGCCATCCATCGGCAAGTATCGCAGTCGATGCATGTGCTATCCACGTAAAAATCACCCTGGGTATTTTGGGGGAGTCGTCTATTTAGTTGAGCCATTGGTAAATATCCTTTATGATTGTCTAGTTATTATATCTTCTGGGAGAGCAACAACATGCCAGAACTGATCGAAAAACCCACTCGCATTGAACCACCGGGGAATAAACCCAAACTGATAGACGAGTATGTCGGTCGCGTTAACAGTGAAACGGAAGCTGTTAAGCATTGCACATATGCGATCGCCCACTGGCTGGATGGAACCCGGTCAGCGCCCGCAGTTCGATGAATGCACTCTGGTCCTCAAGGGTATGCTGCGGGTGGAGTATGAAGGAGGTTATCTCGATGTTAACGCGGGACTGTATCAAAGCTATCTGTTACTTCCAGCATCAACTTAGCATTGGCACGGGGGGCATTAGTGACCACAGCAGTTGGCAACTTATGAGTGTCGATCCAGGATAACATGTCCAGCAGTCCTCCTAGGGGTTTAAGGCTCAAAGCCAATTCCCGAAACCGAGCTTCTTTGCCCTCAGCGAGTTGCTCTCCTGCTGTTTTTGATAGCTGGGGGAGGATATCCTCCACTATAGCTGAATCTTGCCGTCCGCTGATGTGACGTCTGTAGAAGGTTTTATCCATTTCTATGCCATAGTCTTGGAGGATATCCTGCCAAACCTGGTAATGGAGATGGTCGGTGTTAACTATTGTGCCATCCAGGTCAAGTAAAATTGCTTTGATCGTCATGTACCGGGACTAAGAGTAGGGTGGGCAATGCCCACCTTACCACAATTTAATCCCCCTAACTGAGGCAAACGAAAATCTACTTGACCGTTAGTTACTGTTAGACAAGACCCGCTCCCAAAGTACATGATCAGTCAGTTGTTTGCCATCATACATAATGGGAGGAGTACTCAATAACAACCGATCGCCCTGAAATTCAAAGAAGCGTTCTTGGTCTACACCAACCCAGTTGGGAAATAGGCTAACTTCTACATGATGAATTACCTTGCCATCTAGAATTTCATACTTACCGCAATAGGATATGTATGTCCCGGCGGCAGCGGCTTTTTCCTCCGTGCTGCCTCTGAGAATATTTTCCGTCGCAAACTTGGGCCGGTTAGCAGTCATAATTACCACAGACATATATCCGTCCTCTGCATATATTATATACCCGATCGCATCTTTACCCTATGGGTAGGTTACCTGACCATCTTCATCTCTAATTTCAAAAGATACCAGTTGCCAAGTGCCTACAAATTGACGCTCTGCCATTTTTTCTACCTTTTTTGTCATCAATGTTCTCCTCAATCTCCAATTCCCATCTGACCCCGAAAACCTGTAATAATACGAGTTCCATCCTGAAGGATGTGAATTTCTACTTGGTCGCTTGCCCAAGTAATTCGATCTTGAAATTCCGGATTAAAAATGCGCACCTGCTGATTGCGCGAAGATACTGGTGAATCAGGGGAATTAATCGCCTGAGATTCTACATAGGGTTTGTCAATCAGGATGTCCAACTCTGCTAATAATGCTTGGGAACCTGGGGGGCCTTGGCTGATCGCAGTTCGGACAAAGTAAATCCCGAAAAGGACATCACGTTCAGTCCCTTGACCTTGAGTTTTTTAGCCAATTCTGTTAACTCTGGTGCTTGCCAGAAGGGTTCCCCGCCAGAAAAGGTCACCCCCGTATTATTAGGATTGCTGATTATTTTCTCGGCCAGTTCGTCGATGGCAATTAACTGATTAGCTGCAAAAGACCAAGACTCAATATTGAAACATCCGGAACATTCCCGATCGCATCCTTGCACCCACACCACCGCGCGATTGCCAGGACCATTCACTTCCGAGGAGTCAACGTAACCCATAATGTTGAGATATACAGGTGAAATTTATGTTGTCGAGCGATTAACTGTTTGATTTGTCATCTTTTTCCTCTTTAGGGTCTCGGGAACGAAATATCTGTAGTCTCGCAATCTAATGAGGTGGAAAACGCACGGGAATAGCAGTCGCGTTCTGAATTTCAGACGCAAACTTCTGCAAAATCTCGGCGCTGACGCACTTGAGTTGTTGTACTGCATAGGGTCGTTCCTCGGTACTGCTGTGATTTCCCCGTCCGTCTAGTTGACGTTTTAAAGGTTTGGGGCGCGTGGGAGTGTTCAGTTGTATTTCTGTAGGGCCGATCGCCCGCACTCGGCGAATATATTCTGCGATATCTTCTGCATCCCAGTTCGATAGCATCATCGTTTGGATGCCCAACTCACCGCTATATTCTGCTCTAAATTCGGAAATTCCCTCCCAAACATCGGCAAAATTCACTCCTGTTGCCGGTCGGTCAACCCCCTGCCACCGTCTGGGGGAAACTGCATCTATTTTCACAGATACCTTGTCAGCTATTGCCAACTCCTGACGCACAGTTTTGTCTTTCAGCAAGGTAGCATTAGTCAATACTAAAGTTGGTCGTGAGGTGAGTTGTGCGATAGATGTGATAATTTCTCCTAAATTAGATGCTAAAGTCGGTTCCCCACTACCGCTGAGGGTGATTACATCTACATCCCAAGGGGCAAACTCTTGCAACTCTTGGATGATTTTCTCCGTAGGGACGAACAGCGCCCGCTCGCGCGTTATCTGTTCTATTTCCCCCAGCTGACAATATACGCAGTTAAAGGAGCAAGTAGACACCGCACCTATGGGGTCGATACCGAGCGATCGCCCATAGCGCCAAGACTTCACCGGTCCGTATACATAAGTAAACTCCGTACTCAATGTCGCTGACATCTTTTTTTCCCGTCGTCATACACTGTTATCATTCTCCTATCCTCAAGGCCCCCGCCACTGAAAGCTTTAGATTTATTTTATCAAGTTTCATAGTCAAGCTATAACTTCGGTCATGACAGAGCTATAAACAGCATCAAAGAGGAGTTGCTCATCCCCAAATTGCCCGCGACAAGACTCGGAACTTAATATCGCTGACATCTCTTTCACCCGTCGCAATCGCTGTTTTTTCATTCTACTCCCATTTAGACCATAGCTACTGTAATAAGATTGATACAGACGGTCCCATCTCAATCAAAGAATAGGGCGACATGAGCACTCAAAATCTTACTAGATCAGGCTTTGATGCCAATAGGCTCGGACAAGATACAGTCGCATCACTACCATCCTTTTATTTCCATGAAGCTCAAACCCTTATAACTACGTCGTCTGTCTGCCCAAAACAGCATGTATCTTGTTGAAGCTTATGGGCTGAAATTCTTACGCTGGATTTCAGCAGGCATGTCGCCCCCCCAGCCTCAATTGCTCATGGTCTGGTCAGCTATGAACCCGACCATGAACAAAAAGATTATCTATGCTTTGTGCCATTAGGCATAATTGTTTCCTTCAAGTTAGCCCCATCCAAGTTAGCTTGTACTAGATTAGCATCAATCAAGTCAGCGCGAAGTAGGTTAGCCTTAATCAGGACCGACTCGTCTTCAGAACCGTTCGATAAATTCGTTTTTGTAGCTTGAAGACTCGGCCTTGCCTTGTGACAAGAATCTTCGCCTCGGTTCTGCGTTTCCAGGGATCGCCCGGGAACGAGTCAAATATGGGGCAAAGCATATTTGCTCCGGGGTAAATTATATTTGCTCTGGTGCAAATATGATTTGCACCAGAGCAAATCATATATTCCACCTAGTCAAACGACAGCTTGTCTCATTCCCATCTGGTAACATCCCCAAACACTAGCCAAGAGACAAAATACCTACAGACAAGCCAGTTGTGCTCTACTGCACAACTGGACATCTCTCGGCAATAGGCATGTGAGCAAAGAGATTATCTATGCTTTGTGCCATCAGGCATAATTGTTTCCTTCAAGTTGGATGGGGTCGAGCCGGGAATCGCTTCCCGACCCTCCCTTGAGGAACCGGACTTGCGATTTTCACCGCATCCGGCTACTGGGTACTAGGCCCTTTTCATAGGTAGACTTAATAGGAATTACTTCCGTTAGCCCTTGCCGCCTGTCTTTTCTTCCCTTTCCTGGTTTAGCGAGTGGTTGTTCTGATAACCGTTAGTATCACCATTTTCAAGTCAGTTTTACCAGTTATCCATACCTTATCCTCCACTTGCGTTTCGGATTAGTTCCGTGGCTTTTTAGGATTACTCATTCCAGCAGCTTCCTAGTATCACCGACCCACGTCAGCGCTGGCTACCCAGCATCATCTACATTACTGTAGATGTTATCCCAGGAATTACCCCGGGCATTCGCTTCTTGGGCCATCCCTCCCCCCGTGGCTTGCGCTTAACATCTAACTTGTCCTGATGGACAGCACACGAGAGGTTACTTCGTTCCCTAACAACATTTCGCGATACCTTTAGGTCCACACTATACCCCGGGAGCTATTTGAGTACTATATTAGCCAGAGTCTAAAACTAATACTAGCTACCATTTCCTTTTTAGGCCAGCGCATATAGCCTTATTTCGCTGGTTCCTTATAACGAGGCTTGCACATGTTTGCCTGCTCTAACCTTGGATATCTTTCCTAGCGGCGTCACCGGCTTAGGCTGCCAGTTATCCTACATTTGAGTCCTCGCTTAGCACCACGATGATGTCGCTTCGTAGCACCGAGGACCGGTGTCACCCCCGTACCTGGGGGGAGGGGAATTTAACCCCCATGCGGTCAGAGTTCCCGGCTAATGAAACCGGGCTAGCGTTCCGTGTTTGACCACGTTAGGCTAGAACGAATCGCACAGCACCGCTAAGGTTAGCACCGCTGAGGTTAGCACCAATCAGGCAGGAACGAAACAAGTTAACACCAATCAAGTTGGCACTAAACAGGTTAGCACGGAACAAGTTGGCACGAAACAGGCTAGCACCAGCCAGGTTGGCACGAAACAAGTTGGCACGAAATAGGTCGGTATCGCGAAAATTCCTTTCTCCTGCGGCATAACGTGTCAGAAGTTCATTGGCATTCATATTAGCGTTTGCAGTTGTTGCAGTTCTAGATCGTCTCATTTTCTCACCCAGCGTCATGGATCGTCTATTTCAGCCAGTCCAAGATCGACTGATTGACTAGATCCGGGTATTCGTCATGGGGACAGTGACCTGCATTAGCAATAGGTAAAAACTTGACATCTTCACGGCTGTTAGCTAACTGCTGATAAATCTTAGCACCAGCAATGGGCGTCCAAGGGTCATCTTCCCCCCACAACACCAGTAACGGAACATTCACCTGGGGTAACAACTCAGCTGGTTTGGGACCGGGAGGCGCTGTGAGAATGGAGGCAAACACCTGCTGGGCACCCCGATCGCAGGCTGGGGCGTAGAGCAAATCCACCAGTTCATTTGTGATGGCTTCCCGATTCCGATAGACTTGGTATAGGGTCTTCTTGATGCGATGTTTCTGACGGATGCGGTTAAACAGGAATGGTCCCGTCACGGGAGAACTTACCAGTTTAGTAAAGCCACCCATCACCAGTCGCAGGGAGAAATTCAGCTCATCGGGACGATGATTCAATCCCCCAGCACAGTTAATCAGTACCGCACCAGAGGCTATTTCCGGAGTATCTGCCGCCACCATCAGGCCCAAAAGAGCCCCGATCGAGTTTCCGATCCACACCGCTGGTGCTTGTACGCGGGCATTCCAGAAATCCTGAAGCAATTGATGCCACAACTCCATACTGTAATTCAGGAGTGGCTTATCCGAGCCGCCGAACCCCAGTAAATCCAGAGCAAACACCCGGTAGCCACTAGCAGCCAGCACCGGGATATTTTTGCGCCAATGGCCGATCGAGGCTCCAAAGCCATGAAGTAGCACCAAGGGGCGTCCGGTGCCCATGACCGTATATTTAATCTGGTGACCTTGCCAGTTCCAGGTGAATTCGGTAATGCTTGCGATCGTCAGTTCTGTCGTCACGGCGAATATTGTCAAGTTTTATGAACTATTGTAATTATGACAGCAACTGCTTGAGAAGGTTGAACTGATCGGGGCTGAGGGTAATTTTCACCTCCAGCTGTTGCTGCTTATCTCGCAGCAGTATAACGCGCTTGCCCACAACAATATCAGGATCGGACAGTTCAATCATCTGATATTTTACTTCCGGCGATGTCACCCCTATGACCAGATCCCGTTGAGACTGGGGATAGATCGTTAGCATCTGGTGGAGGCAAGAGAGTTCCAGCTTCACAGGAGTAATACTGCGCTTCGATTAATTTATTAGCATTTTCCGGCTTGTAGCTGTTTGGTTGCCATATGTTTTATTTCCATATTTGCGGAACTTTTTCTGCTGCCAATCTGTCCCATGGTCAAGATTGCATTTAATCCCTGGCACCCTAGTAATCTAAATCACTGCCCAACAAGGCAAATAGTCACATAACTGTAGGTTATGAGATCACAATAGAGGTAGATTTTTCTCACATCCTAGCAAACTGTGAATCACCCTTGAACATATAAAAAGGACGGATATTGAAATTGTCGAGTTCAAGGCACCAACCATGTTACCCCAAATTGCTCTCATACCCGGTTTTATCTCGGAAATGCTAGCCACTGTCGCTGACACAAAAGTCCTGACTTTAGCTGACCGCTATGGCCTGATGGCTACCACCTTCTACTGCGATCGGTACTTAGGGGACGAGTGAAGATAGTAGATCAACTCTCAACAGTGACATAATATGGGCGCTATCAGCGGTAATAGTATTTAGGAGCAGCATTTTGGCTTCTATCCGGATATAACCAATTTAGTTAAATTCAAATGTCCCAGATTTATCGAAGCTTCAAGCTGGGCGTGTTTCGGGAATTTATATTGTTAACGCGCTCTGACAAGGAGGTCAAAAGGTAAGTCAATCAAACTGCTGAATTCCTACAAGTCGAAAGCTCAGAAAATTTGCAGTATCTGGCTAAGGCTATGGGTAAACTTCTTATTGTTAGCCTGGTCTGGTCTGGTACTGATCTGCTAAATAAAAATGTACCCACTACAGTCCTGCCTCGGGCCGAACCAGCTCAATAATTTAACTTGCTATACTGGGGCGATCGCCTTTTGATGTTTCCTGGGGCGATCGCCAACTTCTGTGAATTGCTAATTGTGAATTGCGAAGTGCCAATTGATGGGGCGATCGACTGCGCCCAGAGGTGATTGCCGCCAGGGATCTGTGCGTCTGCATCGGATGGAGTGGATCAGGGTTCAAAATTTGCCCTTGACCGAAAGGAATAGCAGACTTGCCTTGGGTCTTAAAGGTCTTAGCCGTATGAGGGGATAACTCTCATGTACGGTTAGTCGGGGAGGGGAGAGAGGTGACTCTCAAACCTTACCCTCTAAAGTCTCACGTCCGGTTCTGGAGACTCCTCGGGGAGGCGACTCCCTGGCTTAGTTTAATATCTTAACCTAAGTTGCGACCTATTAAAAAAAATATGAATTACCCACTTAGACTTTACAGATATTTGGGATATTTCGTAGCTTTTGATACAAAATTATATTTTTTTTGTGCTAGACGGCGGGTTGGCTGTTTATAGGTTATAATGTACTAAAATAATAGTTAATTGCTGGGGGATGTAGATGATGGAAGATATGATTACAACAATTTTTGTTCTTTGTGACGAGCTACTAAAAGCGTTAAATATAAAAGAAGATCCACAAGTAAAAATGAACAATGCCGAAGTGATGACAGTCGGATTAGTTGCTGCATATTTTTTCGGAGGACACCACGATCGCTCTTGTCAATTTATGGTCGAACACAAGTATATAAAAAATCTGTTAAGTAAAAGTATGTTCAATCGTCGATTACACAATATTGACGAACCAATTTGGATGTTTTTCTTCCAAGTTATAGCTCAAACATTTAAAGAGCTCAATCCGGGTCAAGAATATATTCTTGATAGTTTCCCGGTGCCAGTATGTGATAATATTAGGATTGATAGATGCCAAATTTATAACAATGAAGAATATCGAGGGTATATTGCCAGTAAAAAACGTTATTTTTATGGATTAAGAGTTCATATGTTGGTAAACAAAAATGGAAAGCCAATAGAATTTTATCTAGATCCTGGTAGTTATAATGATGTTAAAGTTTTGCAATCTTTTGGCTTTGACTTACCATCAAATTCAATAGTTTATGGAGATAAAGCTTATAATGATTATCAATTAGAGGATTTACTAAAAGAGTCGTCAAGTATAATGTTAAAACCTTTGCGAAAAAAGAACTCAAAAAGAAAAGAATATTCTTGTTTTGAATATATACAAAAAGTAACAAGAAAACAAGTTGAAACCTGTTTTAGTCGAATCACAAATTTGTTTCCCAAGTCAATTCATGCTGTTACATCTAAGGGATTAGAGTTGAAAATAATTCTCTTTATCATAGCTTTTTGTATCCAATTTTTATAGGTCGCAACTTGAGTTATCTTATTGAGAGGTGTCCGGCGGGCGTCTCGCCTGCTCGGGGTGCGTAGGGCGGGCGTCTCGCCTGCCCGTGGGACGGGAAACCCAATAGAAATTGATAGAGAGGTTGGGTTTCGTGCCTCAACCCAACCTACGGGACATGCAGGATGGGGCTGTTGGGTTTCGTATCTCAACCCAACCTACATTGATGAATTCATGAGAAAGCCCGTGACGAGGATTGAACTCGTGACCTCACCCTTACCAAGGGTGTGCTCTGCCACTGAGCTACACGGGCACTATCTAAGTCTAATGTATATTGAGGTGGGCCGAGCTGGATTTGAACCAGCGTAGGCGTAGCCAGCGGATTTACAGTCCGCCCCCATTAACCACTCGGGCATCGACCCATTTATTTGCTTCTTGATCAACCTAACACATAAATTTTAAATGTCAAAGGTTTTTTTGAGATTTTTTTGGGGAGAGGCGGAAAATCGCCATTTTTCAAGGGTTTGGAGGCTCATAATTTTTTTCGAGAGCGGGTGATTCTTCTGGAAAAAGGCTGCGCGGCCCCCGATCGGGGGGGTTTTGTCCCTGTTTTTGTCTCGGTCTAGACCGGCTCATCGGTGGTCGGGAGGGAAAATCGCTCTCATCATAGATTTCGCCCACCAGTTCTTCCAGGATATCTTCTAAGGTGACTAACCCGACTGTGCCGCCGTACTCATCGACGACAATGGCCAAGTGTAAGCGCTGTTGTAGCATCTCTTTGAGCAGATCGGCGACTCGCTTGGTTTCGGGTACGTACACTGGCGGGTCCATGACTTCACTCACGAGACCGGGACCGCGACCCTCTGCTTGCAAAGCATGCTGTTGTTGTAGGGCCCGCTTCAGGTGAACGACTCCGACTATTTGATCTTTAGACTCTTCCTGGACGGGGATGCGGGAATAGCCTGTCTCTAGACAGAGATTCAGTAATTCTGGTAATGTGGCTTCAACTGAGATGGTCCGCATATCGATGCGAGACTTGACGACCTCCCTGGCGCTGAGTTGGTCTAGTATCAGGGCTTTGTTGAGCAACCGGTGTCTATAGAGGTCCAGCTTGCCTTTTCCGCCCAAGATTTCTATCATCAATTGGAGGTCTTTTAAGGACTCGCCCTCTTGCACTACACCGGTCTGAAACAGGCGAATGGCGAATTGGGCGATCGTCTCTAGGAAATTAATGATGCCAAAGAAGGAGAGGAATCTGGAGAGCCAATAGATGGGGCGGACTGCTAATTTGAAATATGACAGTACGTTATTGATGGCTAAGGACTTGGGGGTGATTTCCCCAAAGATGAGCACCAGAAAGGTGACGAAGGCTGTGGCAACTCCGATACTAGCATTACCGAGCCAGATGGCAAACAGGTTACTGGTCAAGATGGCGGAAAAGTTGTTGATGAGGTTGTTCCCGACCAAGAGGGTGGTGATGAAGCGGGTGCGCTGTTGTAAGACGATGCGGAAAATGCCGCTGGGGTCTCCTTGGTCTTTGATCAGGGCCTTGAGTTTAAGGGGATCTAATGCTGTAATGGCTGTTTCGGAACCTGAGAAAAAACCGGAAAGCAACATCATTACTGCTAGGACTGCTATGTCTAGCCAGACATTTCCCAGCATGGGACCTGTCTCGGAGGCAGTCAGAAGATAAGGGGGAACGGGTAAAGAAATCACAATTGCCGTAGATTTAGTAAGTAGTTGGGCTATGATGGCCTTATTGTGATAATGATAACCTCGCTCTGGGATTTGTTACAGTTTCTTGGTTATCCTCTGGGCGGGCTGGATAGCTGAGGCCGTTCGTAGTAAACGCTAAAGCGTTTGCCCTGTTGCGGTTGAGAGTGCCTCGTTACTGGTGGGAGGGGCGATCAAGCGGCTGCGGACAGATGCGCCAGCGACCCAATAACCGGGTGGATGGGAAAAACCAGGTTTCTTGATTTTTAGGGCGATCGCACAGGTCTAGGGAACGGGTGGGGCGATCGCGCCGTCAAAATCTACTTTTTGGCATAGGTCTAAGATCTACTCCGCGCGGTCATGAATTGCGTCTTTCTCGCAATTGCCCCAAACCCTTAGATCGCCCCGCATTCCCCATCAGGGCATGGTAAACTTCAATTAACCACAGTGACATCATCATTAATCAGGGTCGAATCAATCCCCTGCAGGGTGGCCAGGGTTTCCCCTTCAAAATTAATCCAGGTATCGAGGCCCTGAGAACCTCCTGCTAGCCCGATCGCATAGCGTTCGCGCAGCCCCCCGATCGCGTAGCGTTCGCGCAGCCCGATCGCGTCCGTACCCTCTTCAAAGTCTATGATAGTACCCATGTCCGACTCCAGAACAAAAATATTGGCCTCTGATCCTTCGTAGAGACGATCGCTTCCATGGTTTCCGTAGACGCGATCTCTTCCCTCCCCGCCGATCAGAGTGTCCTCCTCCTCCTTCTCAAAGAGTGATAAAGTTAGGGGTTGGGGGTTGAGAGTTAGGGATTGACGAGTATTGCTGAAGTTAAGGTCAGTAGGAGAGTCGGCAACATTGTTCACATTAATAATCAAAGCCTCCGAGTAACTGGCCCCAGTAACGTCAATAGTCTGAACGCGGATACTGTAACTAGATCGAATCTCCAAGTCCGGAGAACTGTTAATTAACCTAAGTTGCGACCTATTAAAAAAAATATGAATTACCCACTTAGACTTTACAGATATTTGGGATATTTCGTAGCTTTTGATACAAAATTATATTTTTTTTGTGCTAGACGGCGGGTTGGCTGTTTATAGGTTATAATGTACTAAAATAATAGTTAATTGCTGGGGGATGTAGATGATGGAAGATATGATTACAACAATTTTTGTTCTTTGTGACGAGCTACTAAAAGCGTTAAATATAAAAGAAGATCCACAAGTAAAAATGAACAATGCCGAAGTGATGACAGTCGGATTAGTTGCTGCATATTTTTTCGGAGGACACCACGATCGCTCTTGTCAATTTATGGTCGAACACAAGTATATAAAAAATCTGTTAAGTAAAAGTATGTTCAATCGTCGATTACACAATATTGACGAACCAATTTGGATGTTTTTCTTCCAAGTTATAGCTCAAACATTTAAAGAGCTCAATCCGGGTCAAGAATATATTCTTGATAGTTTCCCGGTGCCAGTATGTGATAATATTAGGATTGATAGATGCCAAATTTATAACAATGAAGAATATCGAGGGTATATTGCCAGTAAAAAACGTTATTTTTATGGATTAAGAGTTCATATGTTGGTAAACAAAAATGGAAAGCCAATAGAATTTTATCTAGATCCTGGTAGTTATAATGATGTTAAAGTTTTGCAATCTTTTGGCTTTGACTTACCATCAAATTCAATAGTTTATGGAGATAAAGCTTATAATGATTATCAATTAGAAAATTTACTAAAAGAGTCGTCAAGTATAATGTTAAAACCTTTGCGAAAAAAGAACTCAAAAAGAAAAGAATATTCTTGTTTTGAATATATACAAAAAGTAACAAGAAAACAAGTTGAAACCTGTTTTAGTCGAATCACCAATTTGTTTCCCAAGTCAATTCATGCTGTTACATCTAAGGGATTAGAGTTGAAAATAATTCTCTTTATCATAGCTTTTTGTATCCAATTTTTATAGGTCGCAACTTAAGTTAATTAGCAGTTGGTCCCCTACTATAGTGAAAGCAGCGTTATCATCGTCATCAAAACCCGAGATTAACCGGTAGGTAAAAGTATTTCCCCCGTCGGGATCGCTAGTAGAGAAAGTCCCCACGATCGCACCCGCACGGGAATTTTCATTGATGCTGCTGTTGCTAAGAACTATATCAGTAGGAGACTCAGCAACATTGTTCACATTAATAATCAAAGCCTCCAAGTAACTAGCCCCAGTAGAGTCAGTAGTCTGGACTAATATCCTGTAAATGGACTGAGTCTCAAAGTCCGGAACACCGTTAATTCGCAGTTGGTCCCCCACTATAGTGAAAGCAGCATTATCATCGTCACCGTCGCCCGAGACTAACTGGTAAATAAAGGTATCTCCATTATCGGAGTCGCTAGTTCCGAAAGTCCCCACAACTGCACCTGAGGGAGAATCTTCATTGAGGCTGCTGCTGCTAAGGACTATATCAGTAGGAGAGGAGTTCTCTGCAACATCAATAACATTAATAGTCAAGACCGACTCCAAATTGTTATTAGCAGAGTCAGTAGTCTGGACGCGGAGGCTGTAACTCGACTGAGTCTCAAAGTCCAAAGAACTATTAGTTAGCAGTTGATCCCCTACTATAGTGAAGGCATTGTTGCCCGAGACTAACTGGTAAGTAAAGGTATCTCCATTATCGGGATCGCTAGTTTCTAAAGTCCCCACAACTGCACCCCTAGGAGAGTTTTCATTGATGCTGCTGCTGCTAAGAACTATATCGGTAGGAGACTCGCCGACATCGTTGACATTAATAGTCAAGACCGACTCCAAATTGTTATCAGCAGAGTCAGTAGTCTGGACGCGGATGCTGTAACTCGACTGAGTCTCAAAGTCCAAAGAACTGTTAATTCGCAGTTGGTCCCCTACTATAGTAAAGGCATTGTTGCCCGAGACTAACTGGTAGGTAAAGCTATCTCCCTCGTCAGGGTCAGTAGTTCCGAAAGTCCCTACAACTGCACCTGAGGGGGAATTTTCATCGATGCTACTGCTGCTAAGGACTAGGTCGGTAGGAGACTCGCCGACATCGTTGACATTAATAGTCAAGACCGACTCCAAATTGTTATCAGCAGAGTCAGTAGTCTGGACGCGGATGCTGTAACTCGACTGAGTCTCAAAGTCCAAAGAACTGTTAATTCGCAGTTGGTCCCCTACTATAGTAAAGGCATTGTTGCCCGAGACTAACTGGTAGGTAAAGCTATCTCCCTCGTCAGGGTCAGTAGTTCCGAAAGTCCCTACAACTGCACCTGAGGGGGAATTTTCATCGATGCTACTGCTGCTAAGGACTAGGTCGGTAGGAGACTCGCCGACATCGTTGACATTAATAGTCAAGACCGACTCCAAATTGTTATCAGCAGAGTCAGTAGTCTGGACGCGGATGCTGTAACTCGACTGAGTCTCAAAGTCCAAAGAACTGTTAATTCGCAGTGAGTCTCCCACTATGGTGAAAGCGTCATTATCATCGTCACCAACGCCTGAGACAAGCATATAGGTAAAGCGATCGTCAGCGTCAGGGTCAGTAGTAGAGAAAATGCCCACAACTGCACCCCCAGGGGAGTTTTCATCAATGCTACTGCTGCTGAGGTTGATGTCCGTCGGAGATTCGGCAACATCGTTCACGTCAATAATCAAAACCGACTCAAAAGCATTATTAGTAGAGTCGGTAGCTTGGACTGAGATGATGTAACTCGACTGAGTCTCAAAGTCCAAAGAACTGTTAGTTAGCAGTTGGTCCCCTACTATCGTGAAGGCGTTGTTGCCGAAGACTAACTGATAGGTAAAACTATCTCCCTCGTCGGGGTCAGTAGTAGAGAAAGTCCCCACAACTGCACCCTCAGGAGAGTTTTCATCAATGCTGCTGCTGCTGAGAACTAAGTTGGTAGGAGACTCGGCAACATCATTGACGTTAATCATGAAGGCCTCCGTGTAACTGGCATCAGCAGAGTCAGTAGTCTGGACGCGGATGAGATAACTCGACTGAGTCTCAAAGTTTAAGGAACTGTTAATTCGCAGTTGGTCCCCTACTATAGTGAAGTCGGCGTTATTATCGGCACCAGCGCCGGAGACTAACTGGTAGGTAAAGCTATCTCCCATGTCAGGGTCGGCAGTAGAGAAAGTCCCCACAACTGCACCATCAGAAGAGTTTTCATCAATACTGCTGTTGCTAAGGACTATGTCGGTAGGAGACTCGGCAACATCATTGACGTTAATCATGAAGCCTCCGTGTAACTGGCATCAGCAGAGTCAGTAGTCTGGACGCGGATGAGATAACTCGACTGAGTCTCAAAGTCCGGAGAACTGTTAATTCGCAGTTGGTCCCCTACTATAGTGAAGTCGGCGTTATTATCGGCACCAGCGCCGGAGACTAACTGGTAGGTAAAGCTATCTCCCATGTCAGGGTCGGCAGTAGAGAAAGTCCCCACAACTGCACCCTCAGGAGAGTTTTCATTAATGCTGCTGCTGCTAAGGACTATGTCGGTAGGAGACTCGGCAACATCATTGACGTTAATAGTAAAGACCTCTGAGTAACTGGCCCCAACAAAGTCGGTAGTCTGGACGCGGATGCTGTAACTGGACTGGGTCTCAAAGTCCAAGGAACTGTTAGTTCGTAGTTGGTCCCCTACTATGGTGAAGGCTTCGTTATGATCGGCACCCTCGCCTGTGACTAACTCGTAGGTAAAGCTATCTCCCATGTCAGGGTCGGCAGTAGAGAAAGTCCCTACGACTGCACCCTCAGGAGAGTTTTCATCAATGCTGCTGCTGCTAAGGACTATGTCGGTAGGAGACTCATCAATAATATTGTTGACGTTAATAGTAAAGACCTCTGAGTAACTGGCCATAGCAGCGTCGGTAGTCTGGACGCGGATGCTGTAACTGGACTGGGTCTCAAAGTCCAAGGAACTGTTAGTTCGTAGTTGATCCCCTACTATGGTGAAGGCTTCGTTATGATCGGCACCCTCGCCTGTGACTAACTCGTAGGTAAAGCTATCTCCTTCGTCAAGGTCGGCAGTAGAGAAAGTCCCTACGACTGTACCCTCAGCGGAGTTTTCATTAATGCTGCTGCTGCTAAGGACTATGTCGGTAGGAGACTCATCAATAATATTGTTGACGTTAATAGTAAAGACCTCTGAGTAACTGGCCCCAACAGAGTCGGTAGTCTGGACGCGGATGCTGTAACTGGACTGGGTCTCAAAGTCCAAGGAACTGTTAGTTCGTAGTTGATCCCCTACTATGGTGAAGGCTTCGTGATCATCGTTGTCGCCTGTGACTAACTCGTAGGTAAAGCTATCTCCCATGTCAGGGTCGGTAGTAGAGAAAGTCCCTACGACTGTACCCTCAGGGGAGTTTTCATTGATGCTGCTGTTGCTAAGGACTATGTCGGTAGGAGACTCGTTAACATTGTTGACGTTGATAGTAAAGACCTCTGAGTAACTGGCCATAGCAGCGTCGGTAGTCTGGACGCGGATGCTGTAACTGGACTGGGTCTCAAAGTCCAAGGAACTGTTAGTTCGTAGTTGGTCTCTTACTATGGTGAAGGCTTCGTTATGATCGGCACCCTCGCCTGTGACTAACTCGTAGGTAAAGCTATCTCCTTCGTCAAGGTCGGCAGTAGAGAAAGTTCCTACGACTGTACCCTCAGCGGAGTTTTCATTAATGCTGCTGTTGCTGAGTTCGAGGTCTGTAGGACGATAGTTGGTCCTGAATTGGTTGCCGAACAGGTCGTCACTGTTCAGCAAGGTGCCCGGCATGATGGACGCTGGAGTGGACGTTTCCACATTATTAGCGGCCAGATTTTCCGAGAAGGTTACATCTGTGAGGGTCACGGTCGGCAGGCTGGTGGGCAGGCCCTCGTTGTTATTTTTTTCATCTTCGATATTGATGGTGATGTGCAGGGCGAAAATGGCGCCCCCCAGACCTTGGCCGCCGGGTTTCCACCTTGAGCTTCATTGTCGTCAAACCTGCTGTTCAAAACGCTGAGCTCGCCCTCGCGGATGAATATGGCTCCGCCCATGCCTGCGCCGCCGCCGCCGGCTATTGTCAGCGTCGCCGCCGCCGAAGCCGGCGTCGCCTCTGGGGCCGCAGGGGCCTCTGCTGGCGCCGTCGCCGTCGTCGAGGCCGCCGAAGCCGCCGAGGCTGCCGAAGCCGCCTGTGCCGATGTCGTCGAAGCCGCCGCCTGTGGCGCCTGTGCCGCAGACGCCGCCGCCGCCGAAGCCGCCTGTGCCGCCCATGCCGCGAGAGCGGCCCACATCGCCCATGCCGCCCATACCGCCGTTTTCGCCGAAGAGGCCGGTGCCGCCCTTTTCGCCGATGCCGACGTCTGGCGTATTATTAGTAGGAATGACGAAATTAGCATTACCACCTGCTCCACTGCTGCCGCCCTCGCCACCAATGGCGCTATTATTCTGGAAAGTGCTATCGGTCACCGTGACCGTCCCGTCAAAGACAAACAGGGCACCGCCTATGCCTGCCCCGCCGCCGCCGCCATTGCCTCCTAGGGCCCGGCCATCGCTAAAGGTCAGGTCATCGAAATTGACTGTACCGCTTTTGACAAAGAACAGCCGGTACTGGTTTAAGCCATTAATGGTGTTGTCGTTCCCATTTATCGTCAGCCCGACGTCTTCTTCAATAAGGGGTAGCAACTCCGTCAGGGTAATATCTCCCGTGATGTTAATGGTATCTGCCTGAGTTTTACTATTGGAACTGGTGATGGCTTGGGATAGTTCTATTGCTGTGTCTACGTCAAATGTAGCCATAATTTCTCCTGGCGGTGAGCGAAGTTGAATGTAAAGGATGAACTTTTTTAGGGGTTGGTCACCGGCGACCTTGAGGGAAGATTTTAGCCCTCTTTTGTACACCGGTAACCTTTCCTGCTTTAACTACAGTCATTAATACATATTTTACGGAAATTATCATAATTTTTTTTGCCACTATACCGTCGGGGTGGGGTGTCTCTGTTCAATAACGATGTCTGTGTAGTTCCCATGTCGATCGCCAGTTATGCCCCATTATTGTTATACATCATATTCGCTGGCGATCCCTCCCTAGCCTTTTCAACAGGCGCTATTGAGCAATTTGCCTCCGGGGGCTGGAGGGGCTCTTCTTGCCAACGGGCGCAAGACCACATTTCTGATTTTACTCTGGCCTTGGAGGTGCTTACTCTGGCATTTGGTAATCTTGTATCACGTCAAAGCCAAAAGTTGTGACGCCACTGAATGACTCTCGTACTCGGTGGAATGATTCAGTTACTCCTGGAAATGAACAGTTAGCTCTGGAAATGAATAATTTTTCCCGGGAATGACTGAGTCGTTCCTTGGAGTGACTCAGTTATTCCCGGATAAAATATTTCTATTGTTAAGGGGCGCGATCGCAGGCTGCGACCTTGGAGGCCAATGCCATTTAAAGAGAAAGCCCAGAGTCGGTTGAGATGCCTAAAGGGCGCACTACTTGTATTGCTGGGCTGTATCACTTGACTGAATTTCTGATTTTACTCTGGCCTTGGAGGTGCTTACTCTGGCATTTGGTAATCTTGTATCACGTCAAAGCCAAAAGTTGTGACGCCACTGAATGACTCTCGTACTCGGTGGAATGATTCAGTTACTCCTGGAAATGAACAGTTAGCTCTGGAAATGAATAATTTTTCCCGGGAATGACTGAGTCGTTCCTTGGAGTGACTCAGTTATTCCCGGATAAAATATTTCTATTGTTAAGGGGCACGATCGCAGGCTGCGACCTTGGAGGCCAATGCTATTTAAGGAGAAAGCCCAGAGTCGGTTGAGATGCCTAAAGGGCGCACTACTTGTATTGCTGGGCTGTATCACTTGACTGAGCCATGTTTCGGCTAAACTGAATTGAGTGAGTTTGACGGAGGAAAAAGGCTGATAGCCTTGGGGACAGCAGGCGCCCTCAGGCCAACGGAGGGAAGGAGGGGTCGAAGATGTCTCATTGACCGACCTGCCGATCTCCGATACTAGGTAATATCATAGATTAAGCTGCTGTTAGTTGCTAGTATATGAGCTATTGCCTAAGTCCAAATTGCACCAAACCCCAAAACCCGCCTAGAACGAGCTTTTGCCAAAGTTGCGGGGCGGAACTGAGACTGCTGAAAGGTCGCTATCGCGTCATCAGCTTGCTCTCGGATCTGGGAGGCTTCGCGAAAACCTATCTGGCAGCGGATGTTGCTAGGGAGAATGCTAATTGCGCTATTAAACAACTTGTGCCATTGCCGGAAATAAAGAGCGATCGCCAATTGCTAGCCAAGGCGATCGCTCTATTTGAGCAAGAGGCCCAGGGTCTGCTGAGGTTGGAGTCTCATCCCCAAATCCCTCTGCTGTTAGATTTCTTTGAGGAAGACAACCAGCGCTATCTGGTGCAGGAGTTTGTGGAAGGACAGAACCTCTGGCAGGAGTTGCAACAGCAGGGGGCTTTTAAGGAAGCACAGATCCGAGAACTGTTGCTGGATCTGTTACCCGTACTCCAGTTTATCCACGATCGCCAGATCGTTCACCGAGACATTAAACCTGCCAATATCATGCGTCGTCAGCCCGACGGTAAGTTGGTGCTGATTGATTTTGGCATTTCTAAGCAACTGGCCCAAACGGTGATGACCAAAACGGGCACGGCAGCTATTGGCACCCAGGGCTATGCCCCGATCGAACAAATGCTTACTGGTAAAGTTTATCCTGCTAGCGATATCTACAGCTTGGGCGTTACCTGCATTCATCTGCTTACAGCTGCTGCTCCCGAGAGACTTTATCGGCCCCGAGAGGGAAATTGGTTCTGGCGAGATTATCTGTCCCAGGGGATGTACGTGAGCGAAAATCTAAGGGCGATCTTGGATAAGATGATCGAGCTGATGATGCACGAACGCTATCAATCAGCGGATGAAGTCCTGATTGATTTACAGTCTGCTTCTGCCAAGTCAGCTTCGGTCCCATCAAACCCGATCTTATTAGATTTGATTGGAGATATTAATAATGACCTGGGCATCACTAGGGCGCCAACCCTGACTGTGGCGAAACTCGGTCCTGCTGACTATAGAACTATTAGTGAGGCGATCGCCAACGCCTTCTATGATACGATCATACGGGTGTGTGCTGGTTTCTACTCAGAAAGTCTCGTAATTGATAAGCCGCTACAAATTGTCGGGGATGGGGCTAGGGAAGACGCGATCGTCGAGAGTACATTCTCGCCCTGCCTACAGATGCGGACAGACCGCGCTGCAATTAGAGGCATAACCCTGCGTCATCGGGATGTGACCAAAAATGCTGACCCTATCGGCCGCTTTATCAGTCAGCCCCTGCTGAAACCCTATGCTATTGATATCCCCCAAGGAGAGTTAATTCTGGAGGACTGCGATATCGCCTCCACGGGTATTGCTTGCATATATATTCACGGCGCTGCTGTATCCTCATGTCTTCGCCGCTGTCAAATCTATGGAGGGGCAAAATATGGAATTTTGGTCGGCCAAAAGGTCCGGGTAAAGGTAGAATCATGCAATATTTACGGCCATGGGATCGGAATATATGTCCTCAAAGGTAGCAACCCGCATTTGCTGCGCTGCCAAATTCACGACATGGCAGCAGATGGAATATTGGTAACCAATAAAGGTGAGGTAAGGGTAGAGGACTGCGATATCTTCGACAATGCTGGGGTGGGGATAAAGGTTAAAAAAACTTGCAATCTCACTGTCCGAGGCTGCAATATCTACGGGAATAAACAGCAGGGCCTGCATGTGGAGTCGAACGGCGCTGGCCCGATCGACAACTGCGATTTGAGAGGTAATGATGGGGGTGCCTGGTATATTGCCCCCCGCTGTGCGGTGCGCCGCAGCTGCAATTTGGAATAGTCGCTAAATTCAAAATTCATGCAGGGGGAAACCCTTTGAACCCTCATAACGAGTTGTGGGTTTTACCCCACCTGACTATCCTGGACGTGGTGCCCAGTTACGCCAGAACGAATCGCACCTACAAGTTATTACCGTTATTTCCAGGGGGAAACCGGTCTTAGCCATCCAAATCACCGGTGATACTGATGAAGTTTCGGCTAAACGAATCGCACAACGCCCCCGGTAGGGTTCGAACCTACGGCCAAGGGAAGTCGGGGTCGAGCTGGGGGTCACCCCCCAACCCTCCCATTCGGAACCGGACGTGCGACTTTCACCGCATCCGGCTACTGGGAAGTAGGGTATTGTCACTACTAGGATTACTACGGATTGCTCCAGTTGTCCCTCATCTCATGCGATTTCACTCCTTTCCTGGTTGGTAAGTGGCGCTGCCAGATAACCTTTAGTATTACCATTTTCTAGTCTGTTTTACCAGTCATCCCACCTTCGAGAGGTATTGGGGCGTCTTAGAGATACTTTTACCCAAGATTTCCTACTTTCACCAACCCGCGTCAGCATGTTAAGGCAATCCTCAACGTATCCATAAGAGTTACCCCAGGCATTAGCTTCTCGGGCTATCTCTCCCCTCGTGGCTTGCGCTTTACATCTAACTGGTCCAAATGAGGACAGCACACGACGGGTTACTTCGTTCCCTGGTATCATTTCACGATGCCTTTAGGCCCCTGCTTTACCCCGGGAGTTATCCGAGTGCGATGTTGGTCATTCTAAATACCAACACTAACTACCATTTCCCTTTTGGGCCAGCGTATAAGCCTTATTCCGCTGGTTAAGGGTCACGAGACTTTCACAGGTTCGCTTGTTCTAACCATGAGCATCTTTCCTAGCGGTGTCGCCGGCTTAGGCTGCCAGCTATCCTACATTTAAGTCCTAGCTCCGCACCACGGCGATGTGACTCCGCAGCACTAAGGACCGGTGTTACCCCCACACCTGGGGAGAGGGAATTTAACCCCCATGAATACCAGAGTTACCAGTTTGGACCTGGCCTAGTGTTCCGTAGTTGCCGACGTTAGACTAGAACGAATCGCACTTAGAAATCCCTTGCTCTATCCACTGAGCTACGAGGGCAAGTCGTCATATCTTTAGTTTACCCCAAGATTGACAGTTACCGTCCCTTAAGCAAAGATAAAACTGGTTGCGCCTTGGGTGAGAATTACGTTAAATTATATTAAGATTCTGGCTCTTGGGCTTAAAAATTCTCTATAGCTAGCTGCTGAAGGAGAAGGGCCGCTACTGGCAGTCAGGAAAAAGCGTCTGTTAAAGACAAAAAATTGGGGCAAACACCCAAGACATTCGATCGCACTGTTGTAAGCCATATATAGACATCACCGAAACAGATGAAAATTTCGTGGAAAGTAATACTGCTGTGGATATTACCCGCTTTAGTGATCGGGTTCTTTCTGTGGCAGGGAGCCTGGGGCTCCTCTGGAATTGAGATCGGTCAGAATACTGCCAGTACCCGCATGACCTATGGTCGCTTCTTAGAATATTTGGATAACGATCGCGTGAGAACCGTAGACCTCTATGAGAATGGCAGGACTGCAATAGTCGCAGCAGTAGATCCCCAGTTAAACAACCAGCTCCTGCAATGGCGCGTGGATCTGCCAGCTAATTCTCCGGAACTGATCTCTAAGCTCAGAGAAGCAAAAGTCAGCTTTGATATCCACCCCCCTCGCAATGAGGGCGCTATCTGGGGACTGCTGGGGAATCTCATTTTTCCGGTGCTGTTAATAGCTGGGCTGTTTTTGCTGTTCCGGCGTTCCAGCAACGTGCCTGGTAGCCCAGGCCAAGCAATGAATTTTGCCAAGTCAAAAGCTCGTTTCCAGATGGAAGCGAAAACTGGCGTGATGTTTGATGATGTCGCCGGTATTGAGGAAGCGAAAGAAGAACTGCAAGAAGTGGTGACGTTCCTGAAAAAGCCCGAACGCTTTACCGCAGTGGGGGCGCGGATCCCCAAGGGGGTACTCTTGATCGGACCTCCCGGTACTGGGAAAACTCTCTTGGCAAAGGCGATCGCGGGAGAAGCGGGAGTACCGTTCTTCAGCATCTCGGGTTCGGAATTTGTGGAAATGTTCGTGGGTGTGGGGGCCTCTCGGGTGCGGGACCTGTTCAAGAAAGCGAAAGAAAACGCCCCTTGCATCATCTTTATCGATGAAATTGATGCGGTAGGACGCCAGCGGGGTGCTGGCATTGGCGGGGGTAATGACGAACGGGAGCAAACTCTCAACCAACTGCTGACCGAAATGGATGGGTTTGAGGGCAATGCCGGGATTATCATTATTGCGGCCACTAACCGACCAGATGTACTAGACTCGGCCTTACTGCGACCGGGTCGCTTCGATCGCCAGGTAACGGTGGACGCTCCGGATATCAAGGGACGCCTGGAAATCCTGGACGTCCATGCCCGGAATAAAAAGCTGGCTCCCGAAATTTCCCTAAAGACGATCGCCCGTCGGACACCGGGATTTACGGGGGCAGATTTGTCCAACTTGCTGAACGAAGCGGCTATTTTAACAGCCCGGCGTCGCAAGGAGGCGATCACCATGCTAGAAATCAACGATGCTGTAGACCGAGTAGTAGCAGGGATGGAAGGCACGCCCTTGGTAGACTCGAAGAGCAAGCGCCTGATTGCCTATCACGAACTGGGACATGCGATCGTCGGTACTCTGCTGAAAGACCACGATTCAGTACAAAAAGTCACCCTGATTCCGCGCGGTCAAGCTCAAGGGTTAACCTGGTTTACTCCCAGCGAAGATCACAGTTTAGTATCCAGGGCCCAGTTGATGGCTCGGATTACCGGTGCTCTGGGGGGTCGTGCCGCCGAAGATGCGGTCTTTGGAGATGCAGAAGTCACCACAGGTGCTAGTAATGACCTGCAACAGGTGACCGGAATGGCCCGTCAAATGGTAACTCGTTTCGGCATGTCCGATTTAGGCCCCCTGTCACTGGAAAGCCAAACGAGTGAAGTATTTTTAGGTCGCGACCTGATGAGTCGATCGGAATATTCTGAAGAGATTGCCTCTCGCATCGACGCTCAAGTCCGCTCCATTGTCGAGCATTGCTACGACGACGCCAAACGGATTATCCGGGAAAACCGAACTGCGATCGATCGCTTAGTTGATTTGCTCATTGACAAGGAAACCATTGACGGCGAAGAATTCCGGCAGATCATGGCCGAGTACGCCATTGTACCGGAGAAGGAGGAGTACGTGCCTCATATTTAACCCTGAGTCGCGATACTGCTGCGCAGTCGCTGCGCGATACTGCTGCGCAGTCGCTGCGCGAACGTGGTGGCACCGTCGGATGTGCAGCAACGTCTGCTGATGGTGGAAATTCCCCGGTTGCAGCAGTGGATGTGTACGCGATGTGCTCGCTTTTGTGCGGGTAGCGCGCCCCGAGCACATCGAACCAAACCAAATAGAACTGGGACGAGTTGGCCTGGTGCTGATTTCACGGGACTGCTACTGACTACCCCCTCAGCTTGGTTGCAAGACCGCTTGCAAGGACAACAGCGATTTCCCACTGGCATTCCCACAATTCTGGACGGGGTGGACGATCTGGAAGCCTGGAGCCGCTGGTGAGGGTTTAACGGTAATTTTGATCGGTGACGTGCCCCTGAAGGCTAAGGTGAGTGCAGTGCTCGCGGCGGACTTTGGCTCTCGGGAGACTTCCCTGGACGATCGCGGCATTTTAGTGACGGGTTGGGAGTTCTGGCGTCAGCATCAGGCCGCTTTACCTCCTCCCATGCTCCTGGCGATCGCCACTTTACCCATTCCTTCTCTAGAACACCCTCTGGTAGCTGGTCGCGTCGCTTACTATAAACGCAAACGTAAGGATTGGTTTCGCCAATACCTGTCAACCTGTGGCTCTCAACGAGTTACAGCGGGCGATCGCCCCAGCACGAGAAAGGCTTGGTATCGTCGCCCTGCTGGATAGCCGCATCATCCACCGCAGCTATGGGCAGTCGGTGCTTGCAGCCCTAGGCCCCCTGGCACGGATTAATTACTTAGATGTTAGCTAGTTTACCCGATCCAATTACTCTGTTCGGGATTGATTATATTTTACTCCTAAAAAGCCAAAAAATAAAACAAATTGCGGGCACCCAAGTAAAAACGTTATCATCTATCTGTCAGTTATTGTATGTGATTATTGCTAATCATGGGTGAAGCTAAGCGTCGGAAAGCAGCACTACTAGACAAATACGGTCAAGAACCCACTATTCTTCCCTGGCTGCCGATTACTAAGAGCCAAGCGGACAAGTTCATGAAATGGACGACCACAGGAGCTTGGATCGGGATTGGAATTATGATCGCAGTTTGGGTAACAGTGCGATTCATTGGTCCTGGGTTAGGTTGGTGGGAAGTTAATTTCTGAGAAGTATTTTCCTGAGCCCGCTGTTGCTTCAACTCCTGGCGGTTCGACGAAGCTCACCGCAAGCGGAGAAGAAGCAACCGCCACCCCACTGTTATTTATAGGCCATGAGTGATTGTCGTGCTTTATACCTTTGCTTATGAGATAGATTAGCTATGCTAATGCATAGGATGTGGCAGTTAATCATTAGATTTTGTAAACTTAATGTTCGGGCAACATCCTATACCTGACGCTTAGGAGGTGTAATTATTAATAAATCTGAAATTATACTCGACATATCAAAAATCATGTGGTAACAGGAGGAAAAAAAAAGTGTTCATCAGACTGGCAGAGCAACACCGGCAATTTGTGCAAGACCTAGTGATGAGCTTGCAAGCTCTGGCGATCGTGCTGGAGCGTAGGGGATACTTGGCATCTTGCTATACTTGCGGAGGTCAAATGAACAGTGCTTCGTTTATGGTCAGCCTGGGAAATAATCATCTGATTAGATTTTTAGTATCCGACTATGGCATCACCTGGACGGAAATGCGGGACGATCGGGAACTGATGAAGCTCGAAGGTGCAGAGGCAATTAGTCAGTTGCAGGAGTTGGCGAATTTAATTAAATTCCCCACCCAACTGACCAAAAAAGAGGAGGCCCATGCTGCTGTTGAGTTAATATCTTGATAGGTTTGTCCGACAAGTCCCTTAACAGCGGCAACTGATGTGACAGCCGAATACTGGCGGGTACATCTCAACAAGGCAGGGGCGAAGCATTCTGTAAGATTGCTTATAGCTTTTCTTACGTTTACTGTCAGAATGCTTCGCCCCTACTATTTGCAAAACCTCATCACTGATTGGTTGCTAGAGTTCTAATTCCACTGGCTCTTCAACTAACTCTTCTTCTGATTCCATGTCTTCTATCGGTTCTGGGGTTCCTGGAATTCCCCGCAGTTCTCCCATATCCAACTGTTGACGCACCTGTTTTTCAATGTCTTGAGTAAATTCCGGGTTTTCTTCCATGTATTTGATGGTATTGTCCCGACCCTGACCGATGTTATCGCCATTGTAGCTATACCAGGAGCCCTTCTTGGTAATTATGCCAATTTCTTCTGCCAGATCCAGGATACAGCCGAGAGTGGAAATGCCTTTGCCGAAAATGATATCAAATTCAGCGATCCGGAAGGGCGGAGCCACTTTGTTCTTGGCGACTTTGACTTTGGCCCGGATGCCGTACTCTTCAGAACCCTTTTTCAAGGTTTGAGTGCGGCGAATATCCAGTCGCACTGAGCAATAGAATTTGAGGGCGTTGCCTCCTGTTGTTGTTTCTGGACTGCCGTAAATGACGCCGATTTTTTGACGCAACTGGTTGAGGAATATGACCGTGCAGCCGGATTTGCCAATGTTACCGGTGATTTTCCGTAGGGCTTGGCTCATTAAACGCGCTTGGGCACCCATCGGCGCGTCCCCCATGTCCCCTTCTATTTCTGACCTCGGCACTAGGGCTGCTACTGAGTCTACCACCACGATGTCTACGGCGGACGATCGCACGAGCTGATCCACCACTTCCAAGGCCATTTCACCGGTATCCGGTTGGGAAACTAGGAGGTTGGCAATGTCCACTCCTAATGTCGCAGAGTAGGTGGGGTCCAGGGCGTGTTCTGCATCCACGAAGGCAGCGATCCCGCCAGTCTTTTGCACTTCCGCGATCGCGTGCAGTGCGAGGGTGGTTTTACCGGAACTTTCTGGGCCATAGATTTCAATCACCCGACCTTTGGGCAACCCACCCCCCAAGGCCAAGTCCAGCGTGAGAGCACCGCTAGGAATGGTTTCCACTTTCATGCGTCCGGCGTCTCCCAGGCGCATAATGGCCCCTTTGCCAAAGTCCTTCTCAATCTTGTTGAGGACCATCTTCAGGGCCTTTTCTTTCTCGGGATTATCAATGGTTTGTTGCGCGGCCATTTTCTTACTCATTAGGTATTTCTTGCTAAATGTATTCTTAGGACAAGTCTATTTTTGGGTCTGGAAGTCTCCATTTTAGACTGTTCCCGCTGTGGGCGACTGTCCACTTGATTTAATTTAACACATGTTGACTTAATCATCAACTTAATCTTCGATCTAATTTTGAAACCAAAGCCTTGGGGTTAATTTTATTGCACAAATCATCAATGAATGGTAAAATTGCGGAAACTGCGAGAAAATTGGTTCGAGTGCTGGTGGTGGGTCAGGAAACTGCCGGTAGTATAACAGGGGAAAGGGGCGATCAAGCATTGACAGGACCGGCAGCGGGGGGTAAGATCGCTTAAAGCGATCACGAATGGACAGCATTTAATTAAATGCTAAGATAATCCTATCAGTTTGTTACTGAAAGTTCGCATCACTTAATCAATGAACTATGATCGAAAAAGACCATTCTCCTAAATCAGTCCCCCGCATTGAATATCTGAAGGTAAAAAATTATCGTGCCCTGCGGGACTTAGAACTAAAGAATATTACACCGTTAACAGTGCTTCTCGGTCCGAATGGCAGTGGCAAGTCCACCATCTTCGATATGTTTGCCTTCCTGTCAGAGTGTTTTTCTGTGGGGTTGCGAAAAGCCTGGGACAAACGCGGCAAGTTCAGGGAACTGCGCAGCCGTGGTGCTGAAGGGCCAATTGTAATAGAGTTGAAATATCGCGAAACGCCCGAACAACCGATAATTACCTATCATTTAGCTATTGATGAAAACGGCAAAGGACCATACGTCGCGGAAGAGTGGCTGCAATGGAGAAGAGGACAAAGAGGGAAGCCATTCCGGTTTCTTAATTTCAAAGAAGGTGCCGGACAAGTTGTCACTGGCGAGATGCCAGATGAACAGGATGAGAGAATTGAGGAACAGCTAGATTCTTCAGAAATGTTGGCAGTCAATACTCTGGGTCAATTTGCTAAGCACCCCCGCGTCAGCGCCCTCCGTCGCTTCATCACTAGCTGGTATTTGTCCTACCTCACCGCTGATAATACGCGCAGTCTTCCGGAAGCCGGACCGCAAGAACGGTTATCAGCCACTGGCGACAACCTACCCAACGTGATTCAATACCTCAAAGAACAATACCCTGATAGACTAGAGCGGATTCTGCAAATCCTATCCCAAAGGGTGCCCCGACTGGAGAAAGTTGAAGCGGAAATGATGCGGGATGGACGGTTGTTATTGCAGATTAAAGATGCCCCATTTCCCCAGCCAATTCTCGCCAAGTTTGCCTCAGACGGGACTCTCAAAATGCTGGTATACCTGACGGTTCTTTATGACCCAGAACCGCCACAACTCGTCGGCATTGAGGAACCAGAAAATCATCTGCATCCCCGCTTGTTACCAGAACTAGGAGAGGAATGTAGGTTAGGATCTGCCAAGACCCAATTGATGGTAACGACTCATTCTCCCTTCTTTATCAATGGTCTCAGATCAGAAGAACTGTGGGTACTGTATCGAGATGAAGAAGGTTATACCCGAGCGAGGCGAACTGCTGATATGCAAGGCGTTAAGGAATTTCTGGAACATGGTGCCCTCTTAGGAAATCTGTGGATGGAAGATTTCTTTGAAGTTGGCAATCCTCTGGTGAATACTGGTGGTCCAAAAACTAGAGGCAAGGGCAAGAAATAGTTAACAGCGGAATAAGGAATAATGCACTTTTAATTTTTAGTCGAGGAAATATCTCTTCAGGTTGCCTTAGACAACCTTTTACCGTCAATATTAAGGGAAGACATAACCTTTAATATTCATCCTTATCAAGGCAAAAATGATCTGCTATTTAAATTGCCCGATCGCTTTAAAGGTTATAAGCAGTGGTTGCAGTGGTTGCTAGATGATTTCCGCATTGTAGTTCTAATTGACGAAGACCGAGAAGATTGTATCAAACTCAAGCAGAAATTGGAGGACATAGCGGTTGATGTTGGCTTAGTAACTAAGACAGCAGCGGGGACAGATCGACCCTTTCAAGTCTTGAACAGATTGGTAATTGAAGAATTAGAGGCATGGTTTTTTGGGGATGTAGAAGCTATTTGTGCAGCCTACCCACGCATTTCACCTAGTCTAGCACAGCAGGCGAAGTATCGCAACCCTGATGCAGTTAAAGGTGGTACTTGGGAAGCACTGGAACGAGAACTGAAGAAAAAAGGTTATCATCCTGGTGGTTTGAACAAGCTAATGGCTGCGCGGGAAATCTCCCAACATATGAACCCGGAACGTAACAGTTCTCATAGTTTTCAGGTCTTCCGGGATGCCTTGTTGCGGATGGGAAAGTGAGCGATCGCCTCCTTAAATTTGCTGACAAAAAATATTTTGGCGACAATCTGATTTTGCCAATTTCAATCTATCATACATCGAAAAAATGGTATGCCGGGGTTATGGGTACTCCTCCAATACTTCTCAACTAATAACTTGTCATTGCGAGGGGGCTCAATCACGAGCATTCTTCCGATCGCGCAGCGTGGCGCAGCCATTCCCCGCGCTTAATCCTCCCCCGGAACGCGCAGCGGCCCGACGCCAGGAGGGCTAGCAATCTCACCGACGACGCCAAAGCACTCTTCCTCTCATACGGGGCGGGGGATTGCTTCGGGGGGGGTTAACTCAATGACAACCTATATCCTTAACCGAGAGGTATTGGGTACTCCTCGACTTGGACTAAGAAACCCGGTTTCTGGGTACTCGAATGCAAGGACTACAATTATAGATAAAGTGTCTTTACTCGATCGCAGTCCGATACCCAGTGGGCGACGCCGGAACCCTAGGTGAAATCTCCCCCAGGAAAGACCCTTGCATTTCTACAGGAGGATATCTTAGATTTTATAATAACATAAATTTAGCAATTTTCAACCCTATTTTAATATTTTTTTCACCGGGTTACTGACGCTGAAAAGCTATTTTTGCGCACCTGTATAAAGGCGATCGGGAGCATTTCACTTTGCGGTCAAACCAGTTGGGTTTTGAAAAGGTTTAATTGCGGACTATTTCACCGGTTATTCAGGATTTATTCTCTACTAATTCAACTACTTTCGCACCCACGGCTTTTTTAACATCATAATATGCACTGATAATTTGATGATACGCTGGCGCTGTGCCCCTACATTTAATTTGCCTCCCGCATATCGGGTGGGAAACCTGGTCCTTTCACACAGTTCTTCTTCACCGGTTATTCAGGATTTATTCTCTACTAATTCAACTACTTTCGCACCCACGGCTTTTTTAACATCATAATATGCACCGATAATTTGATGATACGCTGGCGCTGTGCCCCTACATTTAATTTGCCTCCCGCATATCGGGTGGGAAACCTGGTCCTTTCACACAGTTCATTAACGATCGGATATCGAACCCAGTATCGCCCTTGGGTTGAGGCACTAAACCAACCTACAATTTCCCACTATCGCCGATCCTGTTGGCAGGTAACGGCGCAATTCTCACTAGAAAGGTAGAGACGCTAACCCTTGCATCTCTACAGAATTTCCTTTGCTTGTTCCTATTATTATTATAACCTAATTTCTGAGGTTTGTGCTTTTTTCTGGATGATTTCTTTCCTTTCCTGGCCGTTGGGTGGCATCACTATAAAAATTTCATCGAAACGTCCCGCCCGAAATAACTCTGGCGGCAGTTTGTCTCTGTCGTTCGATGTGGCGATGAAAAATATCGGATAGTTGTGGTCGTTTAGCCAGGAGAGAAATGTGCCAAATTGCCTCGTTGTTACCCCGCTGCTGTCTCCCCCTACTCCCGAAAAGGCTTTCTCGATCTCGTCCATGAATAATATGTTCGGCGCTGATGCTTCGATCGCTCTTAAGGCTTGATAGGTGTTACTTTCTGATTCTCCTACCCATTTTGATTGCAACCTCGATATTTCAAAGTTGATTTGCGGTACCCGCCATTCTTGCGCGATCGCCCTGGCGATAAAGGATTTCCCACAGCCGGGAAATCCTTCTAGCAGGATGGCTCGCGGGCGCATGAATGGAGCAACTTCAGTTAGTTGCAAAGCATCCCGTACCGTTTGGGCATCTAAGAGGTCTTGAGAGATTAAAGCCTCATACTCCGATCGCACGCCAGGAAGTCGGGACCTAAGGGCAGCAACCTGGCGTTGTTCATCCATTGCTACCGCCTTAATAGCATTATCTGAAGTTCCAGAACCCATCGCCGAAGATTTGGTTTGTGGGGGCAAAGAAACAGAAACCCTTGCGGGACCAGAACTAGAACGAACCCGGGCCCTCACCTGGGCAATGCGCTGCTGAATTTCCCGTTCCCGTCGTTCAGCAGCCTCCCGTTCCCGGCGCAGGCGGTCCTGGTAAGATTGCACCGCTTTCACCCCCAAATGGGCGATCGTTCCCGCCGCCCCCACCACCGCACCGGTAGCCAGGATGACCCCTACTGCTGGGGCGATCGCCGCCCCTACTGCTGCACCGGCAACAGACATTGATTTTGAACCACTCATCTGGCCATATCTCCTTTACTTTCTCAACGACTAACTACGATCGAATAGCACCGGTCATTTATCCCTGCTCCTTGGTCAAAACCAGTCGGCCTCCCCTTCTGTGTCCCCCGGTGCAGTTTAGGGGAACGAGTGCTCCTTGTGCTTAACGCGGTGGAGTTGTACTTAATGCGCACGGGTCACTATAGTCTGCCCATAGGTCACTACTCAACGCGCCCATGTGCAATTTTAACGCGCAGGGGTGCAAACTTAACCCAACCCAGGTGGAGCGACAACGGGCACGGGTCGCTACTCAACGCGCAGGGGTGGATATCTAACGCCGACCCTTGACTACCCAACGCCGATCCTTGACTACCCAACGCCGACCCTTGAACCCAGCGATCGCCAGTACTACGCGAGTACAGTATAAATTTTAGTATATTTACGGCTGACATGTCTAAATAAAAGGCGTTATAGTAAAACTGTATCTGAACGGTAGGCCTAGACTGAACAGTCTCGGCTTTTTCTGCCGGTTTTAAAGAATGAATGCCCCAGTGTTCCGAACTTACATAAAATATAATTTCCTGACTCGCACGATCGGATACTGCTTTATGTATAATGGTCACATTTTGACTATTACGCAAATTATTTTTAAGCTGGGTTCCGATACGAAACTGGTAGGTCAGATGCAGCCCTATTATGAAGCCAAAACCAGGGGAAAACAGCAGCTAGGGGATACCCAACGCAGACGAGTCATTGTGTCGAACGCAGTTTATCGGCCCTAACCCAATCTATTCTACTCACAGCCTTCCCACCTTGTCAACCCCGGCGGGTGTGGTCATGCGTCAGTTGGTTGTTGTTGCCCAAACCCGCGAATGGTGGGTCGATATATCAGGAGTAGTGCGTAAAGTGCGAGCTGTCCCTGGGCTTTGTGTACATCTCACTTTGGCTGCGGGGAGGGTTTCATCAGTAGTCCAGAAACCCGGGTTTTACAGAAAACCGGGTTTCTTAATTTGATGATTGCAATTGAACGGGCAGGATGGTATGCTAATAATTGATGTGACACGGTGAGTTATGGCAAGTAGAGAGAGTTTACGCCAATTGCTGCGAAATCTTGATAATCGCGGCTACAAAGCTTATAAAGAAATTCAGGGACGCTACCAGTTCCCGGAGTTTACCCTGATAATTGATTGGGTGCAAGCTGACCCCTTTGCTGCCCCGAGTCACTTACTGGTCCAGTTGCCTCATGCGATCGCGGGTTTCCCTCCTCAATTATATCAGACCCGATCGCGCCAAGTGGCCCTGCGCGATCGCCTCACCCGCGAGTTCGATCTGGTGGCACGGAATATTAGCGATACTGCTGCGCAGTCGCTGCGCGAAGGGCGAGGGACTGGCAACAGTGGTTTAATTAGCATTGCCAATACCGGGCAAGAAGTGATCGATCGCACGTCGGTGTTAATTACAGATAAATTTGTGGAGGTGCGGTTTTTTATGGGATTACCGGCCAGCGGTCGCCGGATTTTGGGCTATCAAGCTGTCCAGATGCTATGCGACGATCTGCCGGAAATTGTGGACAAAGCTCTCAAATATGGTAATTTGAATCATAAGGAGATCGGGCGTCACGTGGAAACGGCGGAAGATGCTGATTGGCTGCGATCGCAGTTAACATCACGAGGACTGGTTGCTTTTGTAGCAGATGGGGCGATTTTGCCCCGGCGGAGTGGGGTAGATCCGCGCCCTCTTGCTGCTGATGCTATCAGTTTCAAGTCACCAGATTCCCTGCGAGTTGAGTTTAATTGTCCCAATCGGGGTACGATTACCGGAATGGGGATCCCTGTGGGGATAACTTTAATCGTGGGTGGGGGCTATCATGGCAAGTCTACCTTATTGAGAGCGATCGAATTAGGGGTTTACAATCACATCCCTGGTGATGGACGGGAGTTTGTGGTCACAAATTCGGCAGCGGTGAAAATTCGGGCTGAAGATGGACGCAGTGTGGCCGGGGTAGATATTTCGCCTTTTATCAATCATCTGCCCCAGTCCCGCCAAACAACAAATTTCTCTACTACCAATGCTAGCGGGAGTACCTCACAAGCGGCCAATATTATTGAGGCTTTGGAAGCCGGTGCTGGGGTGCTGCTGGTGGATGAGGATACGGCGGCAACTAATTTTATGATTCGCGATCGCCGGATGCAAGCCCTGATCGCTAAGGACAAAGAACCTATTACTCCCTTTATCGATAAGGTGGGTCAGTTGTCACGAGATGCAGGGGTGTCAACGATTATGGTAATGGGAGGTAGTGGGGATTATTTTGATGTGGCAGATACAGCGATCGCCATGGATAATTTTCAACCCCAGGAGGTGACGGCCCAGGCGAAGGCGATCGCGCGGGAATATGCGACCTCGCGGACGGCGGAAGGAGGTAAGTCCTTTGGCAAGATTACAGCCCGAGTGCCCTTATCGGAAAGTTTAGACCCTAGCATAGGGAATAAATCGGTGAAATTGAAAGTCCGAGATGTGGATGGGGTAGTGTTTGGCAATGAGAATATAGATTTGTCGGCGGTAGAACAGATCGTAGAGGTGGGACAGTTGCGAGCGATCGCGGAGGCAATCGTATATGCTAAGGAGAAATATCTGGATGGAAAACATACGGTGGCCCAGATGCTAGATGGGACGATCGCAGACATTTCCAAAGGTGGTTTGGATGTGCTGACGCGGTTTCCTACCCTGTCTCCTGGGAGCACTACCCAAAAGGCACGGCAAGGAGATTTAGCGGAGTTCCGCCGCTTTGAGTTAGCTGCTGCTATTAACCGCCTGCGCACTCTGGAGGTCAAGTCTTAAGGATCCTGGGAGGGGCGATCGCCTCAGTTTGGGCAGCCAACTGATAAGTTTCCCGGTGCAGCACCGCAGTTTTAGCAGGGTCGGGATAGCCAACACCCATGCCAAAAGTAGCAAATACCAAAGGAGGCAAACCCAGTAGGGCCGCCACCTCCTCTATACACCATTCCCAAACCCTTCGACATGGCCAGTTCTGACAACTTCGCCTTCCGTTCTGCATCTTCTACAGCTACCACACTCCAAGTCTGAAGATTAGATGAACTAGATGCAGATTGAGCCGCTGCTACCATTAATTCTCGAGTTTGGGGCGGCAAGCGATTGAACGGGCAGATAAGTAGTATGACAAAATTAATTACACATAATTGATGGGCTCAAACCAGATACTGCAAGAAAGTAATGTGTAAATATTTCTGTCCATGTACTTAAGCCCGGATCGATCTATGTGTCAGAATTGTCTTCAGGCACTCATTCCACTCATACTCTAGCTCAAACGGCTTTGTCCCGTAGCGCGATCGCTGCGCGAAAAATCGGAGTAGTTCAGTTAAGTTAGTCATAGGTATCACCTTGTCAGGTGGGCGATGCCCACCCACCCTACTATATCACATATAGCTATAGCGAGTTGAAATTATCCGATTTTTACCGAACGGTAAGCTATGTATCATTTGGCAAAACCTAAAAAGGCTGATTGTTACTTTCCCATGTTATCATATCTAAATATAGTCGCGTTTTCTGAAAATACACTTCCTCGTAAGCAAGTCGTAAATTCTGTTCCAGACTATGGGGTTCAACATCAGCAGCTTTATTGGAACCAATTGCTTTCCGTAAGCCAAGAGACAGAATTTCTACTAAGTGGTGACCGCAGCAGACTTGCCAGCGATCGTGACTGTTGCTTCTTTTGTTCGTTAGTCGTTGTTGCAGTTCTTCGTCTTTCAAGGATAAGGCTTGGGATTTATTCTTAACTTCTCGAATTAGCTTTAATTCATCAATTTGCAGGGTTCGATCGTCAACGAAATTGCTGAATTTTATCCCATCAAAGGTCAGATTTAATCCATCACACTGAGAAACCCAAAGCAGATAACCAACCCACATCCCCGCTTCAAGTAATGCTGTTCTCACATCTCGATTAAACTTAGCAATTTTCTCCTGGGATCCGAATTCAGTAATCACCTTATCGAGGGCGGGCGAGTCTAACAGCATGGTTTCCAAGTCATGACTGTCTGTATACAGTAGGTTAAGACTGTTAGGTGGTGAAGTTTCCAAACGATCGAAATCAGCATCAACAATTGCCAAAACTCCCTGAAAGCTTGATTTCTCTAAAATTTCCAGAACGGCAATAACACGTAGCTTGCTAGAAGGTTTTCCCGAAACACAGACCAATTGACAAGCATGCTCGTCAACAAAGCGCTGGTAGAAAATTTTGTCTAAACTACCTTCTACCAACAATAAAGTCCCTGAAAAAGTGCTTCTTCATAATCTGATGTAATCTGATTTTGTTCGCATCACGGTCATCCGAAAGAAATTCTCTCACTTTTTTGGTCCTTTCAGTTCAACAGTCAAATCCCAGCGGTCTTGAATAATATCTGGAGAATGGGTTGCCATGAGAATATCTAAGTTTGCCAGCTTTGTTATTTCTTGTAAATCCCTTAAAAACTCAACCTGCCATCCTACGTGAAGAGATAGTTCTGGTTCATTAATCAAGACTAGGGAGTCAGGTTTAACCTTAAATAGTAGTTCATAGAAAAGAACCAACTCATGTTGTTCGCCCGATGATAAATCAGTTGGCGAAAGTTCTTTAGGATCGGAGGGTGAGGAGGGATGATAACAGCTTGTTAAAACAAATTCTTTCTTCTTGCTAAAATTCATCTCTTTATAGGAATAAGCAATTTTTTTGTTAATTATTCTCCTTAACAACTCAAGTCTTTTTTCTATGTCACTAAAAACATTCAATTTGTTTTTCATATCCTCAAGATATACTAATAATATCTTTCTGGTCGTTTCATCTATAGCTTCAGGCTGGAACTGAAAGTCTCGGTTTTCATCCTTATTCAATAGACCCACTTCTATCAGGAGATCGCGCGTCTTATCAAGTTCATTTAGTTGATGACGAAGTTCTTCATTTGTCCAATTTTTTGATGACTGCTGCTTTACCACTCTTACTGGAAACGTTCTATCAAGAGATTGAGATATTGTACCATATTCAGTAAACTTGTCTCGCATAAGTTTTGCGATCTGTTTAGAATATGCCAACACAGTTGGCAACATCGAACCTGTTGCATTATAGGATTGGGAAGAACGATTACGAACAAAGTTGACCAGGCGTTGTGTTTTTATGAGACGAACATCAATCTCTCTCTTCAGATTTTTTAGCCACTCAGGTTCCTTTTCTAACCTTGTCATCTCTGGGGGCAGGGGCAAGAAATCTTCAAAACGATCTAGTACATCTGCTAAAGAAAGAATCTCTCCAGTGGTCCTATCCCTCCATTTTCTAGTACCTACTCGGAAAAGCGTAGGTTTTATATCCTCCAAAAGATATTCCAAAGTATCAAGTTCATAAGCATCCATTCTCCTCGTCTTTGGACTAAAATCAACCGTCTTTGAATCTGTCTCGAATTTAAAATTTATATTATTTTTCTTATCTGGATTTTCTCTGTTGTTAGATATGTTGGCTATCTCAACACTACTACCATTATCAAACTCAACTCTGAACTTGCTAAATGGAATATTCCGAAACACTGAGTATCGGGATTTAAAAAATCCATCGATCATCTTCAGTATTACTGTTTTCCCAAAGCCATTCGGACCATGCATGATAGTGACCCGATCGTCCATATTTAACGGAATCACATGGTCAAAAATTTCAAATAAGCCGCTGACTGAAATTTGCTGAATTCGCATAGTCCTCGATCTCCATAATGGTAGGGCAAGGTGGGCGATGCCCACCCTACTTTATCCTGCGACCGCCTCATAAGGTGGTGGGCGATGCCCACCCTACAGTTATACGGCTGCGATTTTTCGGACCGTCCGCGGGCCGATCGCCTCAACCGCTTGTTCGTATTGAGGATGCAGGCGATCGCCCGTTTGCTGGGTCGTATACAAGCGATTCAGGGCATTGACATAAGCCTGGGCGGAAGCTACGATTATATCCGTATGGGCAGCATGACCGGAAAACACTTGTTCTTCATGCTTCAATCGGATCGTTACTTCTCCGATCGCATCTATACCCGCCGTCACCGACTGCACTGAAAACTCAATCAACTGATTCGGCACATTTACCACGCGGTTAATCGCCTTGTAAATCGCATCTACAGGACCAGTCCCGATCGCTGCATCTGTAAGTTCCTCCCCTGCGGGGGTGCGGACAGTGACAGTGGCCGTCGGATGGGAATGGTCGCCGCAGGAAACCTGCACCAAATTCAAGCGGAACATTTCCGGGACTTGCTGGAATTCATTATTAACGATCGCCTCCAAATCCCAGTCAGTAATTTCCTTCTTCTTATCCGCCAAAATTTTGAACTTGAGAAACGCATGATTAACATCCGTCTCCGAAAGTTCAAATCCCAATTCCCGCAAGCGAGTGCCAAAAGCATTCCGACCCGAATGCTTGCCCAGGATAATCTGATTATCATTCAAACCGATCGACTGAGCATCCATAATCTCATAAGTCAGCTTATGCTTGAGCACCCCATCTTGGTGGATACCCGACTCGTGGGCAAAAGCATTCGCCCCCACGATCGCCTTATTTGGTTGCACCAGCATCCCCGTCAGGTTAGAAACCAAGCGAGAAGTCTTGTAAATTTCCCGGGTATTAATCTGAGTCAGGGGTTCCGCAGACTCGGCTGGGCGTCCAAAGAAAGGATTATAATAGGAACGCCGCACGTGCAAAGCCATCACCAACTCTTCCAGGGCGGCATTTCCGGCCCGTTCTCCAATCCCATTAATCGTGCATTCCAACTGTCGGACCCCATTTTCCACCGCCGCCAAGAAATTGGCCACCGCCAAGCCCAAATCATTGTGACCGTGGACCGAAATTATCGCCCGATCGATATTCGGGACATTTTCTCTTATCCCTCTAATCAAACCCCCAAACTCCCCAGGGGTAGTATAGCCCACAGTATCCGGGATATTCACCGTCGTTGCCCCAGCCGCGATCGCCCTTTCGAGAACCTCATACAGAAATTCTGGGTCCGATCGGCCCGCATCTTCCGGAGAGAATTCCACATCCTCCACAAAGGACTTAGCATATGCTACCATTTCTGAAGTAATTGCCAACACCTCAGCCCTTGACTTTCTCAGCTTATACTGCAAGTGGATGTCAGAGGTCGCAATAAACGTATGAATGCGGGGGCGTGCCGCAGGTTTTACCGCCTCACCAGCAGCCTTAATATCTTGCTCCGTAGCTCTGGCCAACCCGCAGATCGTCGGGCCATCGGGAGTCCCCACCTGGGAGGCAATCCTTTGCACCGCTGCAAAATCCCCTTTACTGGCATAAGGGAAGCCTGCCTCAATCACATCCACACCCAGTCGTGCCAGTTGCCGGGCGATCGCCAGCTTCTCATCCACATTCAGAGTGGCCCCGGGACATTGTTCTCCATCCCGGAGGGTCGTATCGAAGATAATGATGCGGTCTGCCATGGAGTCAATTTTACTTTTCATTCTATCACAACAAGTTAACATGGGAAGTAGATAAGATTATTGTAACTCCTACATTGACTTTGATGAAATATACTACCCTGCTAGGCGCTGCCAGCAGTAGTGCCGCAGCATCTGGAGATCGCCCTCGAAATCTACGCGATCGTGGTAGTCGGACTGCTGATAGTCAAAGCCCAGAAGCCGATCGTCGATAGCTTAGATGCCCTCAGCGAGAAATATGCTAGCAATGAGATCCTACTCCAGTTATACGCACAACTAAGACCCCTTGTCCCCTTGCTCAAGCGATGTCTGGAGTACGCGATCTATGCCCAAATGCTGGCCCTGGCGATCGAGCGGGTGGAGCCCTTCGCCTTCTTGGCCACCTACGGCCCGATCGCAGTCAAGCTCATCGGCATCCTTTTCCTCAGCCGCGTCTCCATCGAAGTCACTAAACTGGCGATCTCCGAGATGCTGCTCCACGACCTGGATATGACTGACTTCCAGAGACGGCAGACCTTCGTCCCGCTAGTCGAGAGTTTCCTGAAATACCTGATTTACTTCGGTGCGGGCATCGTCATCCTTTATACCATCAATGTCGATCCTGCTCCCATCCTCGCTGGTGCGGGCATCGTCGGTTTGGCAGTCGGTTTGGGTACCCAGAACCTGCTCAACGATCTGGTTTGTGGATTCTTTATCCTCTTTGAAAACTACTACTTGGTAGGAGACTATATCAACCTTGGGGAAGTTGAGGGCACTGTCGAAGCGATCGAACTGAGAACCACCCGCATCCGACATCAGAACGGTCAACTGTGCATTATTCGGAACGGGAAAATTAACAATGTGATTAACTACTCTAAGGATTATGTTTACGCTGAAGTCACAGTTGGTGTGGTTTATGATGAGCAGCTCGATCTCGTCTACAAAATTATTGAGTCGATCGGATTGCTGTTAAAAGAGAATAACCCAAACGTGCTCGAACCTACTATAGTGGAGGGACTCGAAGAGTTCGGAAATTTTCATTTGTTAGTCCGCACCATCACCAAGGTAAAGCCCGGAAAGCACCTCCAGATCCAGCGACGGATCCGTCAGATGATTAAAGAAGCCTTTGAACGGGAGGGGATTCAAATTCCCTTTGGCCAGCGCGTGTGGCTTTTGAAGAATAAAAAATAGAGCGATCGCTCTTAATTTTAGCGACCTCGGAGTCAGGGGCATCTTCTTGAGGATAAAGACTTGCGGTTTATTAATGTATTCTGTGCTATTTCTTGAGTACAGCTTGTTTGACTGGTACTTGATTGTTACGGAAGTCCCATAACTCGGAAAAAGAACAAAAATCAAATGGTATAGTATCATAACAATTGCATTTAATGGGGTAGACTAGTATGCCAGACTGGAACCTCTTAATTATCAACATCTTAACGCTCTTGGCTGAAGTCAGCCTCATCATCATTGTTTTGTATCTGCTTAACTGGGTCAGTAGCAAACTCCTCAAGCAGATGGGCAAGATTTCTCAGCTCAATTTGGGGAACAATGCCAAGAGTCTGCATGGAAAAATCAAGAAGACTTCGATCCTCATTGGTTTAGTGCTATGCGTCCTCGTGGTGGGTGCCAATGGCTGGCCGATCTATCAAGGGGAAAATATTCAGGAATACACCATCGCCTTGATGGGCCGACTGCCAGCTTCATTCTGGGTAAACCTAGGTACTATAGTCGCCAAAAGCATTGTCACAGTGACTTTGGCTGCTGTCTCTATCCGACCTCTACACAGTTTATTAGACGATGGGAAGGTCCGCGCCCAACAATTGAATGACATTACTGCCAACGATTTCCCCATTGAAATCTGGTTTGACTTCCTGAAAAAACATCTGACTAACTGCATCTGGCTGTTGGTAGTGTTGGGGTGTAGCCAGTTTCTGGGACTGCCCGCAATAGTAGTTCAATATCTGTCCATTTTTCTGAAGATCTACGCGATCGTTGCTGCCGGGTTGCTCGCAGTCAAGGCCCAGGACCCGATCGTCGACAGCTTAGAGGCCCTCAGTAATAAATACGCCAGTTCTGACAGCCTGCTGCGGTTCTACTCCGATCTCAGACACCTAGTTCTCTTACTAAAACGATGTCTGGAATATGCCATCTATGCTTCAATGGCGACCCTGGCGATCGAGCAGGTGGAGCCGATCGCTTTTTTAGCAGCCGTAGGCCAGATCGCCGTCAAGATCACCGGCATCATTTTCCTGTCCCGTGTCTTCATCCAGGTGGGTAACCTGGCAGTCTCCGAATTACTCCTTCATAACCAGGTTCTAACTGAAACACAGAGACAGAAACGCCTGACCATCATCCCGCTGATCCAGAGTGCTCTCAAATACCTGATCTACTTTGGTGCTGGACTTTGGTGCTGGGATTGGCATGCTCAAAACAATCAACATCGATCCTACTCCCATCCTTGCCGGTGCTGGCATCATCGGTCTAGCTGTCGGTTTGGGGACCCAAAACCTGGTCAACGATCTGGTTTCTGGTTTCTTTATTCTGTTTGACAACTACTATTTAGTGGGTGACGAGGTGGAAATTGACGATATTGAGGGGGAGGTGGAGGCGATCGACCTGAGAACTACTCGCATTCGCCATGACGATGGTCAACTCTGCATTCTCCGCAACGGCGAGATCAATAACGTCATCAACTACTCCAAAGAGTATGTCTATGCGGTAGTGGAAGTTGGCGTCGCCTATGACTCCAATTTAGATCGTGTCTACCAAGTTATTCAGGCGATCGGAAAGCAGTTAAAAGAAAAATACTCCGAAGTGTTAGAACCCACCCATGTGGATGGGTTAGAGAGTTTCCGGGAGTATGACCTGTTGATCCGCACTATCACCAAGGTCAAACCCGGAACCCACGAATAGATCCAGCGCATCCTTCGCAAGATGATTAAGGAAACCTTTGACCAAGAGGGGATTGAAATTCCCTTTGCCCGTCACCTCTTACTTTTTCAGGATAAAGAAGAATAGATAGTTAATGGTTGGCCGTGTACTGAGAAACTGGGTTTCTCGATCCCTGTTCTGGTTTATTTATACCTGCCTACTTATCAACTATCAACCATCTTAAAATTCAACTTTTTCGATAGTATTCCGAATGTCGTTCAAATCAATGTACCGGTCGGTAGCATTGCGTAACTCTCTGGCGATCATCCCCTCTGTTGACACCACAGTAATGTGAGTGTTCTTAGATCGTAATAGTTCAATTGCCCGTTCAAAATCTCCATCCCCGCTGAACAGTATCACTCGGTCATACTGTTCTACCGTATTAAACATATCGATCACGATTTCGATGTCTAAATTAGCCTTTTGAGAGAAGCGACCTGAACTGTCATCATAATACTCTTTGAGGATTTTCGTCCGCACAGTGTAACCCAGGCTAATCAATGCATCTCGAAATCCCCTTTGGTCTTGAGTATCTTTTATTCCCGTGTACCAAAAGGCATTAACTAAATCTACTGTTGGATCTGATGTGAAATATTGCAGCACTCGCTTCGGGTCGAAAAACCAGCCATTTTTTTGCTGGGCATAGAACATATTGTTCCCGTCTACAAATATAGAAACACGGTTCTTCAATGATACCATAGTAGGTGTAACCTAAACTTTCGATGTTGATAACTTAAACAGAGCAATCAAGTACACTTGTGGAGGACAAGTTGCTAGACAAAGTGCGTGACCGAGTCGCGCCGATCTCCAAATATCCTATGATTTCCCAAGTGAGAGTTGCTTTTCTTACCAGATTGGTTGACTCAGACTCTAAATTTATATAGCAGCTAATGCAAGTCTTCACTGCCTGCTGAAATCCTATGGGGTACTAAGGTTGCGTAACTATTGCTATCTACATTACAAGGAAGTTAATATCTTAAACTAAATCTATAGCTGAGGAAATCAGCAGTCGGAGGTAAGGGCAGTCGGCTGCTCTTACCTGGGCTTTTTTGTCTATTACGACATAAATTTAGGAGTTCTGTGAGAGCGCGGTCGATAATTGCGCTACTCCCGTGCGAGTCAGGAAGTTCGGCAATTTCTTCCATCAATAGAGCGATCGCCCTCAAGGTCGGCTGATTAGTTTCGTCCTTCGAGACCCCGAGGGCTTCCAACTTAGACGCTAATTCATTTGGGTTGGGCAAGGGGTGACGTCCTCCATGATTGCTGACTGGGCTAGATAAATCTTTGTTTAAGTCCAGATAGTAGGCACCGGGAATATGACCAGTCTCATACTGCTTTTGTCCCTCATCTGGGTCTGCTAGGGAAAAACGACAATCTATAATTACTACCTGGGGATCTTCTAGATGTTCCTTGAGCCAAGCAGCAGAAACAATTTCATCAGTCTCAATCATTTGTCAATATCTAGATGTAAGAGCGATCGCTTTATACCACAACCAACGGCTGATGGGTCGTTTACCTTCTTCTGTGAGGAGTTTGACGAGTTTTTTCTTGTCTTAGCTGGGGCGCGTCAAGAAGCGATACAGAAGTTTGTAGTGCCCACCCGGCTGATAGCAGTAGCCAGACAACCAAAAGTGCGGTTGTTAGATATTTGTTATGGTCTGGGCTATAATACCGCCGCAGCTTTAGAGCAGATTTGGACAGTTAATCGGAACTGCCTAGTGGAATGGGTGGGACTGGAGTTAAATCCAACTGTACCCCAAAGAGCGATCGACCATCATCTTCTCGATAGCTGGCAGTCCCCCATCCCGGAATTGCTCGCCCAGCTAGCCACCACTCACCTGTTGCAAACAGAACGCTCTCCAGCTCAGTTGCATATCGCCGATGCCCGCCAAACCATTGTACAAGTTTACAACAGGGGCTTCCGATTTTTCCAGAACGGTGCCGATGCCATTTTTCTCGACCCCTTTTCCCCGCCCCACTGTCCTGGACTTTGGACTGTGGAGTTTCTGGATCTGGTGGCCAAATGTCTGGGGGCCTAGGAGCAAGCTTGCCACCTATTCAAGTGCCGCAGCAGTCAGAAAGGCGCTGCTGTTGGCCGGGTTAAAGATTGGTTCGGTCCCGCCGGTAGGCAGGCGATCGTCCAGTACCGTTGCCAGCAGGATCGATAAGCATCTGCCCCCACTATCACCTCAAGAACGGCGCCTTCCGCGTGCTCTTGTCCTGAAGGACGCGGCAACGCTCCAGGCACCGCGAGAACATTTGCTTACCCGTGCCGCTATTCCCTACCGAGACCCCAACCTGAGTGACAGTGCAGAGGTCATTATACAGCGACAGCGAAGCGTGTAGGGAACAGGAAGCATCTACCCTAGAGATCACCACTCAATGGCGAAAACGTTGGTTAAAGTCCTAGCTTTTGCAGCACTGGTTTTGTGGAAACAACATGCTTGTCTAACCCCAGCTGTTTGGGACTAATTCCCAGGGCCAGAACCACCAGTTGCGGGAGGTGCAGCACTGGTAGGCCCAACTTACGTGCAATTACCCCTTCCACTTCCGGTTGACGGGAGTCTAAATTCAAATGGCACAGGGGACAAGGAGTTACTATGCAATCAGCACCAGCGGCGATCGCCTCTTGAATATGCATCCCCGCCATCTGAAAAGACTGGGTGGTAGCATAGCTAGAAATTGGCCAGCCACAGCATTGAGTCCTTCCCCGATAATAAATTGGCTCTGCCCCAACTGCCCGGAAGACATTCTCCATTGACTCTGGTTGGTTTGGGTCATCATAGGGCATATGGGTTTGGGCCCGCAGTAGATAACAGCCATAAAATGCCGCGCATTTGAGACCTGTCAGCTGGCGAGTTACTTTTGCTTGTATAGCCTCTAGACCATAATCTGCCACCAAGGCCCACAGTATATGTTTAACCTCCGTACTGCCTCGATAGGGGGAACAGCCCTCTTTTGTAAGTAAGCCGTTAATCTGTTCTACATAGGTGGGGTCTGTCTGTTGGCATTCCTTGAGGCGCTCGTCTACGTGACCGATAACCCCCTGACAAGTACTGCAATGAGTCAGCAAGGGTAGATTGAGTTCCTCTGCTAGGGCAATATTACGGGCATTGACAGCATCTTCCAGCAGTTGGGAATCCTCCTTAAAGGTGCCCGAACCACAACAGGCCGCCCGTTTCAGCTCAATCAGTTCAATCCCCAAAGCTTGGGTGAGGGCCCCAGTAGACATGTATAGTTCCCGGCAAGCTCCTTGAGCAACGCAACCGGGAAAATAAGCATATTTTCGGGTCACTACCGTGCCGGAAAAATCGGACATGATATTATCTCCTAGTTGTGAGTGGTTACTGGTCGCTGGTCGCTGATCATCGATCCCATGCCTACCGTACCATCACAGCCATTACAGGGACAAATTTGAGGATCAGGATCCCTTTCCGATAAGATTGCGCTGCGCGCACGCTACGCGATCGAAAAATGCTTTAGAATTGTACGGCCCGTAGTCGGTAACCCGTCGCGGACTAGGTTGATATATTACCCCCGAAGAGGTTATGAGCCAAGAAACAACTTTAGAGAGAGTCCAAAAAATTGTAGTGGATCAACTGAGTGTGGATGCTAGCGAAGTCAAACCAGAAGCCAGTTTTACTGAGGATCTGGGGGCAGACTCCCTGGATACGGTGGAACTGGTGATGGCCCTAGAAGAAGAGTTTGGGATTGAAATCCCTGACGAAGTCGCCGAAAAAATAGACACGGTTGGCAAGGCTGTCGAGCATATTAATGAAAAAGTGCAAGCTCCAGCCTGATCGCGCAGCAGCGACCGCGCCATCGGTAGATCGCTGCTAGTCCTGATTCCGATTTTTCCGGAACGGTAGAGGGATAACGAATAATTGATGATTTTTGACAAATGACTTCACGAAAACAAGTTGTAGTCACCGGTCTCGGCGCGATTACGCCAATAGGCAATACTCTCGCCGAGTATTGGGAAGGATTATTGAGCGGGCGCAATGGTATTGGCAAGATCACCTTGTTCACGGCAGACGAGCATAAATGTAGAATTGCTGGTGAGGTCAAGGATTACGATCCCCTCGACTACATGACTGAGAAAGAAGCAAAGCGCATGAGTCGCTTTGCCCAGTTTGCAGTTTCAGCCAGCAAGCAAGCCATATCTGATGCGGAGTTCGTGATTAATGACTTGAACGCCGAACAGGTGGGTGTCATTATTGGCTCGGGGGTGGGTGGTCTGAAGGTTCTCGAAGAGCAGCAAGAGATTTACCTGAACAAGGGCCCTTCTCGCTGTAGCCCCTTCATGATTCCGATGATGATTGCAAATATGGCTGCAGGTTGGACGGCCATTACGACGGGGGCGAAAGGACCTAATACTTGCCCGGTAACGGCCTGTGCCGCTGGCTCTCATGCGGTGGGAGATGCCTTTCGCTTGATTCAAGCAGGTTTGGCTCAGGCGATGATTTGTGGGGGGACGGAAGCTGCTGTTACGCCTTTGTCGGTGGCGGGTTTCGCCAGCGCTAAGGCCCTATCCATTCGCAATGATGACCCCGGCCATGCCAGTCGTCCTTTCGATCGCGATCGGGATGGCTTTGTCCTGGGTGAGGGGACCGGCATCCTGTTGCTGGAAGCGCTAGAACATGCCCGTCAGCGCAATGCCAAGATCTATGCGGAAATTGTCGGCTATGGCATGACTTGCGATGCCTATCACATGACGGCCCCAGTCCCTGGTGGCCAGGGAGCTGCTCGGGCCATAGCGCTAGCGTTGAAGGATGCTAGTTTAACTCCGGACATGGTAAGTTATATCAATGCTCACGGGACTAGTACCCCAGCAAATGACAGCACGGAAACGGCTGCGATTAAAAGTGTTTTGGGTGAAAGTGCCTACCAGGTGGCGATTAGCTCTACTAAGTCCATGACTGGTCATCTATTAGGGGGCTCCGGCGGCATAGAAGCTGTGGCTACGGTGATGGCGATCACCCATGATAAAGTACCGCCGACGATTAATTTAGAGAACCCAGATCCAGAGTGCGATTTGGATTATGTCCCCAAGGAGTACCGGGAAATGCCAGTAGAAGTGGCTCTGTCCAATTCCTTCGGATTTGGGGGTCACAACGTTACCCTAGCATTCAAAAAGTACCGCGAACTCTGATGGCGCTGCGCTGGGGGCGCAGCCATGTATGCAAGGGTATATATGAAGAGTTGAGATTGGGAAAATAGATAGCAGATAAAAAGCAATTTGTCAAGCTTTGTAATTCCCAATCTCAAAAAAAATGCTTTGCCCCATGCAGCACCTAATGGGAAGATGGAGAGGGTAGCGAGGGTAGGGTCGCTCCCAAATAGAAGTTCACCCCAGACGCTAAATCATTGTCAAGAAGAGAGAAATTATGGCCGTAGCAACCCAATCACTCGAAGAAATCTGTATTAACTCCATCCGCTTTCTGGCGATCGATGCTGTAGAGAAAGCAAATTCCGGTCACCCAGGGCTGCCAATGGGGGCGGCACCGATGGCATACGTGCTATGGGACCGGTTTATGCGGTATAATCCCAAAAATCCCAAGTGGTTTAACCGCGATCGCTTCGTGCTGTCAGCGGGTCACGGCTGTATGTTACAGTACGCCATGCTCTACCTGACAGGTTACGATAGCGTCACGATTGACGATATCAAGCAGTTCCGTCAGTGGGAGTCGAAAACCCCCGGTCATCCCGAAAATTTCATGACTGAAGGGGTAGAGTTGACCACTGGACCCCTGGGACAAGGAATTGCTAATGGGGTCGGGTTGGCTCTGGCTGAAGCTCACCTGGGGGCCAAGTTTAATAAGCCTGATGCTAAGATTGTAGACCATTACACCTATGTGATCCTGGGTGATGGTTGCAATATGGAAGGTGTTTCGGGTGAAGCTTGTTCTTTGGCAGGACACTGGGGACTGGGCAAGCTGATTGCTCTGTATGATGACAATCATATCTCGATCGATGGTCATACGGATATAGCATTTACTGAAGATGTAGGTAAGCGCTTTGAAGCCTACGGGTGGCACGTGATCGTTGTAGATAATCCTAATCTGGATGAAGACACGAACTTACAAGCGTTGACCGATGCGATCGAAGCAGCAAAGAAGGTGACGGATAAGCCTTCGATGATTAAGGTCCGCACGATCATTGGTTACGGTTCCCCCAATAAAAAAGATACCCACGGCGTTCACGGTGCGGCTTTGGGCGCTAGCGAAGAGGAAGCGACTCGCAAAAATATGGGTTGGGGATACGAACCTTTTGTGGTTCCCGATGACGCCCTGAAGTATTTCCGCACGGCTGTAGAACGCGGTGCTTCTTACGAAGCAGAGTGGAATCAAACCTTTGCTACTTACAAAACTAAGTATCCTGAAGAAGCGAAGGAATTTGAACGCATCACCAGCGGGACATTGCCCGCAGGATGGGAGAAAGTGCTGCCCACCTATAGCCCGGATAAGGGAACTGCAACTCGCAAGCATTCTCAAGCAACTCTGAATGCGCTAGCTCCAGTTCTGCCCGAACTAATTGGCGGTTCGGCTGATTTGGCTCCCTCAAATTTGACTTTGTTGAAGGTATCGGGAGATTTCCAAAAGGGACAATACGAGAACCGCAATCTGCGCTTTGGGGTGCGGGAACATGGTATGGGCGCGATCTGTAATGGTATTGCTTTACATGGTTCGGGCTTGATTCCCTATGGTGCGACTTTCCTGATCTTTACTGATTATATGCGGGCAGCCATTCGTCTATCAGCTCTTTCCCAAGCTGGGACGATCTGGGTGATGACTCATGATTCGATCGCCCTGGGGGAAGATGGCCCAACTCACCAACCCGTGGAAACTATCGCCTCTCTGCGGGCTATTCCGAATCTGTTGGTGATCCGCCCTGCGGATGGAAATGAAACTTCTGGGGGCTATAAGGTGGCGATCGAAAACCGGAACCGCCCCACTCTGCTGGCCTTCACCCGTCAAAATGTACCGAACTTGGCCGGAACCTCGATTGAAGGTGTCGCGAAGGGGGGTTATATTGTTTCGGACAGCGATGGCACTCCTGACTTGATTCTGATCGCTACGGGTAGCGAACTCCACCTCTGTACGGAAGCGGCTGAGAAATTGCGTGCAGAAGGCAAGAAAGTCCGCGTGGTTTCCCTGGTTTGCTGGGAACTGTTTGCAGAGCAAGATGCTGCTTATCAGGAGTCCGTGTTGCCTACAGATGTCACCAAGCGCTTGGCCGTAGAAGCTGGTTCTACCTTTGGTTGGAGTAAATACGTTGGCACTGAAGGTGCTACTATCGGTATCGATCGGTTTGGCGTTTCCGCTCCTGGCGGCTTGGTGATGGAGAAGTTTGGCTTCACGGTTGATAATGTGGTGGCCAAGGCTAAGGCACTCTAACTATTACCTGGGCTGCACTCACCCTCAAGGATGGGGCCACCAGAACTTAGCCCTTGATGTCTCGGGAGTAGTGCGAATAGCGCTCTCCCGAGACATCGAAGCAGGCGGGCTTGACACAGGACATTTAAATTAGCTATAATAAAGAGGCTTTCTATTGCTAGAGAGTCTCTTTGTTTGTCAAGTAGGGAGGAGGTTATGACTCAAGTAGATCGGGAGTATAAGATAGTTTTTTCGCGCATACCAGAGATTGTTGCTGATTTGCTTAGGGGCGATCGCATGTTTGAAAGGCTAGAAAAAGATGAAATGATTGAGTGCATTTCTGTGACCCTGAAAAAGTATTTGTCTCCTGAAGAAATCCTCGCTATTGATGAAGTAGAACTCACGCGCCGAATTGACAAATTGTTGGCGATCGAGGTAATGTATAGGCTGTTAGATGATTTAGAACCAGAACAAATTGAAATGTTTGATGCGGCAGTGTCAGGGAGATGAATCTTGATGAGTTATCTGTTAGATACAAATATAATCACAGCCATTGTTAAGAAGAATGAAATAATCACGGAAAAGTTACGGGAGGTAGAATCTCGCGGACAGGAATTATTTATCAGTGGTATTAAATATTATGAGGTAAAAAGAGGACTACTGGCAGTAAATGCTACAAGGCAGCTATCTCAATTTAATCGACTATGCAGAAAGTATAGAGTTTTATCTGTTTTGGATGAGAGAGAAATTCTCGATCGGGCATCAGAGATATACGCTGATTTAAAACAAAGGGGTAGAACGATCCAAGATACCGATATATTAATAGCGGCGACGGCAATTACACAAGGCTTAACTTTGGTATCGGCAGATTCTGATATGCAGAGAATTCAGGGAATTACGGTAGAGAATTGGCTTGTTGATGGATAAAATAAAATGGGCGATCGCGATCTACCTGTGTTATACTAGAACTAAACCCCTCATTTTTACGTACAGCTCATGGTATATTTACAATCGCCTCTGAAATTAGAACTGCAACTCACGGAGGAGCAATTTTTTGAGCTTTGTCACAAGCATCGGAACTTGAAATTCGAGCGGACTGCAACTGGAGATTTAATCATTATGTCACCAACGGGAGGAATAACTAGCGACCGCAACTCGGATATTAATTTTCAACTCAGGGCCTGGAATCGCGATCGAAAACTGGGAAAAGTTTTTGACTCATCCGGCGGATTTAAGTTACCCAATGGGGCCGAACGCTCTCCCGATGCCTCTTGGGTTAAACTGCAACGATGGAAGGCTTTAACATTAGAAGAGCAAAAAAGATTAGTGCCGTTATGCCCAGATTTTGTGGTGGAATTGCGCTCTCCTTCTGATGCCTTAAGCAAGGTTCAGGAAAAGATGCGTGAATACAGAGAAAATGGGGCAGAATTGGGATGGTTGATTGACCCGCAACGGCAAGTGGTTGAGGTTTATCGGCCCTCGCGGGAGGTGGAACTGTTGCAGTCGCCCAAGACTGTATCGGGAGAAACGGTACTACCGGGCTTTGTTTTGGACTTGGCGGAAATTTTCTCTTAAGGTAACATCATATAGTAATCCCAAATGATATATGAAGGCTTCCAAACCCGGTAAGGGAGGAGAAACCGGGTTGATGGCAGGGTATATAGTTGACAAAGAAAATCCCGACGATAATGGTGGGCCGGAAGATTGCTTACGGTTGTACTATCGCACTGTGGACCTGACTCCAAGGACCCCGATCGCCCCGCCTGTTTTTCCAGCGTAGCATGTAATGGGCAACTTCACCGCCAGCGGAATTCTCATGCTTGACAACATAAGGACTGGCGCTAGGAACATCCAAAAGCAGGTATTCTTTGGGGTTTTTGGACTTAGGGTTACCCCCCAGCCAAAGAGCAAATTTCGCAACCGGTTACCCCAGAGGGTTTGCCACGACGGTTGGGGGTTGCTTCGTCCATAAAGTGAATGGTGTGTTGCAGTCGCTGACCCATTTTTATCCTTGCCATCGGTCGAGTTGTCGGTGGGTCAACCCGGGTGCGACCTACCGTTCCGGAAAAATCGGTCGGTACATTCATCAAGGGATGGTAGGGGGCGTGAGTCAGCAGGATCGAGGGTGATAGCGGGACTTTGAGATTTTCTCAGGCAAAAAACGGCTTCTTAGCTTACGGGGTGTGGATTTTACGTCGAAGGGGTGAATCGGCAGCAAACCCGCTCGCCTGGGTCGAGCTCGACCAGCTCGACCCCACTGTGGCTCCAATACTTCAAGGGCATTTTATTTGTCATTGCGAGGGGGGGGTACCGTGGCGATTAACTTATGCTCAAGCGAGTTAACCCCCCCCGAAGCAATCCCCCTCGCCCTGTATGAGATGAAGATCATGCGCGGCGTCGTCGGTGAGATTGCTAGCCCTCCTGGCGTCGGGCCGCTGCGAAGGCCGGGGGGATCATCGCTTGGAGCCCTAAAATGTCAGTTTTAATTTCCCCCTGGCTCCGGACAGATTGTTAACCGAGAAGTATTGACTGTGGCTCTGTGAAAGGGTTTGATGCCATTTTACGCCTATTTTTTCTCAAAGTCCCAATAGACTGATCCATGAGGTGATACGACTCTTCCGTTCCTCTTCACGACTCATCCGTGAGCGATACGACTCATCCGTGAGCGAGTACAACTCTTCCGTTTCTATGAGCATTCTGGGTGGAGCAGTCGGAGATATTACTGGTGTTCCGGACTGTAGATGGCTTCTCGCTCTGACCCTATATGGATATGACTCCGGTAGATGTAGACGTGGTGCCGCGGTGATATCAGGCTGGGCAATTTTTGCCAACTAAGTTTTAACCGTTTTCTTGCTTCACTTTCCACTCTTTCAATTGGAAAGCGAAGATTTCGGACATCGTCATCCCATAATACTTCCGGAGCCAGATATTCTAACACCCCCAAGGAGTCTAGCAATTCGATGCGCTTGGTTAATTTGACCTAGCTCTTGGGATCGCGCCCGTAGATATGTTGCTTCATCCGGTCTTCGATCAGTGACATTGTACCAGTCTGTTGGGATAACTGAAAATAATCACTGTCAATCAGTTCCGCACTGCGATCGCGCAATTCCTGAAGCAAAGTATCTACTTCGGTATCTGACCTCCCCTGCCATGCTAATATTGCTTTCAGTTTGGCGACTGTTCTCAGATATGCCTCTGTATTGCGATAGGGTTCAATCCCCTTAATGAAATCATAGCTTAAACCTGCCTCGTTAAACAAGAACAAAAAGCTGATTTTCCGATTAAAGAAGTCTAACTGACTCTGCCATCCTTGGACTGCTAAATACTCCCGACTCCCAAAAATCTGTACAGCAAGTTTAGCCTCTTCTGTGCCAACCTGCTGAGCGAACTTTTACCTGATTGTTGCTAAACTTGCTGTCTGTCACTTCAAATGGAGGATCCTCGAACAATATCTCGATGCTTTTTTGGTGCAACTCCTGTAGTAATACTTCCACTTCTGGCAGTTGTAAGCCACCTTTTTTTAACTCCTGTTCTAGGGTCTCTACTGTTTTCACATAGTCCTTTTGGCGAGTCTGACGCGATCGAGTCCAGTAGCTCTGGGCCTGCAGATAAACTGGACGGGCTTTCACATAAGTGATGTCAAACACCACTAAGCCCACATTGTTCTACTTCATACACCAGGTATTCTGCAAAGCTAATGCTCTTGGGCAAATTCTCAACGGTCGAATGTACCATATCTTTTTTCCCTCTTTTCTTCGATCTGATTATAACATATTAATTCAGGTGGCAGAGCTTCTATATTCTCGCGGGCGAATTTCTGTCCCAGGCAGAACCTGGAAACGAGGCTTTGCGCTCTTACCAGTGCCCGATCGCCAGGGAAGCGATCGCCTGTCCAAGGGGACGCAAGACATCAGTTAATTGTATCAGGATTTATCCCCAGGGCCCGTAACCGTTGAGCTAATTGTTCGGCACGTTGACGTTCGGCATTCCTTTGCTGTTCAATTTGTTGTCGCAGTTCTTGTTCGGCCTCAGCACGTTCACTTTCCCCCTCAGCACGTTGATTTGCTGCCTCAGCACGTTGACGTTCCTCCTCAGCACGTTGATGTTCCTCATCAGCACGCTGTTCCAGTTGTTGTCGCAGTTCTTGTTCTTCTTGGAACAACTCTTCTACAACGGGTGGAGATAGTACTTGATTTACAGGTAAAGTAAATCCTGGAAACTGTACAGATTGGACATCATCTCCTGGTAAAAAATCCCTCACGGAATAAATTTCTTCACCTGAAAATTTACTACACAGCCTGATCCTAGACTGGTTCGGGTCTACTATCCAATACTCAGGAATATTAATCCTATCGTATTCTGCCCTTTTGTTGAAGTAGTCCTGACGCCAATTTTGACTGGTCACTTCTACCACTTTCCAGAGACTGTGAGTACAAACCACTACATCTGGAATTCTCGATGTCTTCTCTTCTGTTCTTACTCCCGTAAAGGCTTTTGCTATTAATCTCATTTTTTGAGAGCTAAAGTAGCGACGAAACTGATCGCTTAAAAATTCACAAATATTGGTGTGTAAACCTGTTGTTGCCATTTCGATCAACTGACCGCGATAAAGTTCGTATCTTACACCATGTTCTACTTCATAAACCAGGTATTCTGCAAAGCTAAGGGTCTTGGGCGAACTTTCAACGGTCGAATCTACCATATCTTTTTCCATCTTTTCTGCGATCTGATTATAACATATTAATTCAGGTGGCAGAGCTTCAATATTCTCGCGATCGGGCAAATTTTATTTCCAGATTCTGCCTGGAAACGAGGCGTTGCGCTAGAGACAGATCCTGATCGCGAGGCAAGCGATCGCCGGTCCCAGGGGAGGCAAGACATCAGTTAATTGTATCAGGATCTATCCCCAGGGCCTGTAACCATTGCGCTAATTGTTCTGCACGTTGACGTTCGGCATCAGCACGTTGACGTTCGGCATTCATTTGCTGTTCGAGTTGTTGTCGCAGTGCTTGTTCGGCATCAGCACGTTGACGTTCGGCATCAGCACGTTGTTCGAGTTGTTGTCGCAGTTCTTGTTCCTCTCGGATCAACTCTTCTACAACCGGTGGAGATAGCACTTGATTTACAGGTAAAGTCAATCCCGAAAACTGTACAGATTGAACATTATCTCCTGGTAAAAAATCCCTCACTGAGTAATTTTCTTCACCTAAAAATTTACTACACAGCCGAATCCTAGACTGTTCTGGGTCTACGATCCAATACTCGGGAATATCAATTTGATCGTATTCTGCCCGTTTGCTGGTGTAGTCCTGACGCCAATTTTGACTGGTTACTTCTACCACCAAGAGCGGTTTTTCATCAAAGTCTAGCACTGCTGCGCCTTTTCGAGCACAAACTTTTTTCCAGAGACTCTGAGTACAAACAACTACATCGGGAATTCTCGATGTATTCTCTTCTGTTCTTACTCCAGTAAAGTATTTTGCTACTAAGTTCAGGTTTTGAGACCCAAAGTAGCGACGAAACTGCTCCGTTAAAAATTCACAAATATTGGTGTGTAAACCTGTCGTTGTGGCATTTCGATCAACTGACCGCGATAAAGTTCGTACCGAACACCCGGTTCTCCTTCATAAACCAAGTATTCTGCAAAGCTAAGGGTCTTGGAAGAAATCTCAACTGGAGACTGTACCATATCTTTTTCCCTCTTTTCTCTAATTTGATTATAACATAGTAATTCATGTGTTAGAGCCCTGGGAGGGGCGACATTCTCCTGACTAGGCTTTGCCTCTAGATTCTCGTGACTAGGCTCTGCCTGGTCACGGATTTTGGGAGGCAGAGCCTCCAGGCTTAACTAGAGGCTCTGCCTGGTGTAATTTCATTCCCAGGCAGAGCCTGGGAACGAGGAAAGAGCCTGGGAACGAGGGAAATCACGCCTGTCCAGTGATACTTGAGCGGGCTACAATTATGTAATCACAGTCGGTTTATCTCGTCCCGTGAGGGTGCGAATTTGAGCAACTTCATCGGCTATTGTAATCAATGAAGCTAATGCCTGCTGCGGATCTTTGTCATGCTTGGCTGAGTCGGGTTCGTAACTTTCCAGATACACTCTCAGGGTTGCGCCCTTCGTTCCCGTCCCTGAAAGTCGATATACGATCCTCGATCCATCGGTGAATCCTATGCAAATCCCCTGATGAAGGCTGATGCTACCATCTATGGGGTCCGTATAGCTAAAGTCATCGCTATACTCTACCTCATATTCTCCGAATTTCTGCCCTTTTAAGTCTGACATTTGCGATCGCAGATTGGCCATCAGGGTATTTGCCGGGTCAGTTTCCACTCCTTCATAGTCATGGCGTGAATAGTAATTGCGACCGTAGGTTTGCCAGAACTCTTTCACGATCTGTTCGACGGACTGCTGTTTTACTGCCAGGATATTTAACCAGAATAGCACGGCCCAAAGTCCGTCTTTCTCCCGGACGTGGTTGGATCCCGTCCCAAAACTCTCTTCTCCACATAAGGTCGCTTTGCCTGCATCTAACAGGTTGCCAAAAAATTTCCATCCTGTGGAGGTCTCGTAGCAATCTATTCCTATCTGGGCCGCGACTCGGTCTACTGCTTGACTTGTGGGCATCGATCGCGCTACCCCTGCCAAACCTGCACTGTAACCTGGCACTAGCTTGGCGTTTGCTGCTAGTACTGCTAAACTGTCGCTGGGTGTTACGAAGAACTTCCGCCCCAGGATCATGTTGCGATCGCCATCTCCATCGGAGGCCGCCCCAAAATCTGGACCATTTTCCCCATAGAGTATCTCTACTAATTCACGAGCATAGACTAAGTTGGGGTCTGGATGACCGCCCCCAAAATCCTCTAAGGACGTACCATTGATGACGGTTCCTGCTGGTGCCCCCAACCGCTGTTCTAAAATGGCATGGGTGTAGGGACCGGTCACCGCATGCATCGAGTCCATGCAGGCCCGGAATTTGCCACTACTCAGCAGTTCGCTGATGCGATCGAAGTCGAACAGAGACTCCATCAACTGGGCGTAATCTGCCACTGAGTCTATCACTTCTACGGTCATGGTACCCAGTTGAGAACTTCCGAGCTTGTCCAAATCCAGATCTGCTGCTTCGATGATTTTATAGCCCTCGATCGCCTTTGAGCGGTCGTAAATGGCTGAGGTCACTTTTTCGGGAGCAGGTCCACCATTGCTAATATTATATTTGATACCAAAATCTCCTTCGGGACCGCCGGGATTGTGACTTGCAGACAGGATGATGCCACCGAATGTCTTAGCTTTGCGAATTACGCAGGAAACCGCCGGGGTTGACATGATGCCTCCCTGACCCACCAGCACTCGCCCAAAGCCATTGGCCGCTGCCATCTTCAGGATGATTTGAATTGCTTGTCGGTTGTGGTAGCGACCGTCACCCCCTAGAACTAGGGTTTGTCCTTGATAGCCTTCTAAGCTGTCAAATATCGACTGAACGAAGTTTTCCAGATAGTGACGCTGCTGAAAGACTGGGACTTGCTTGCGCAGTCCGGATGTCCCGGGCTTTTGATCTGTAAATGGCTGCGTGGATATGCTGTGTATATTCATACTTTAGCAGTAAAGCAAAAATCTGACGTCCAGCATTTCCTGGCCGATCGCCTGGAAATGCTAACTGCCTAGGATTATCTTACCTGCACGACTCAACGTCCAGCAACGTGATTTCGTAGTTCTGACATCTTGCACCATTCTCGATTAGCCTCATGGCCCGCCTTCGGTGTATCGTGGTCGCTCGATGTCTCCGGGAGCGCGCACTACCCGGGGGACATTGTACTCGCACTACCCACGATACACCGAGGGTTCAAACCCACGGCTAATAGCTAAAGTCGGTTGAAAACCGACTGAAAGCCTTGTGGATAAAGTGTTTTTTACCCTCGTTCCCCGGCGGAGCCAGGGAACGAGCGACCCGAGGCAGAGCCTCTAGTTGAGAATGGTGCAAGATATGAGTAGTTCGTAGTTCTCCGTTAGGATACTTCTGACTCCATCATGCGGGTTTGAGGCTTTTCGATCGACAAGACCTTAATCTCAGGAGAGAGTAACTGTCGAACTGACGTCCAGCAAGTTGGCTCCCGGTTGCGTACAGACCAGAAACCGGGTTGGGAGCGGAGATTTTCGCCTTCCCACCGAGCTCGTCAAAGAAACCCGGGCGTTGCACAATCACGGGATGATGAGCATAGTTGCAAAAGTTTTAAACTTAGGCGTTGCACAATCACGGGATGATGAGCATAGTTGCAGAAGTTTTAAACTTAGACTACAAGCTATTTTCAGTTATGTGCAAAAAATAGTATCATCCCCAAAATGTGCAACAATTATTGGTTTGTATCATCCTCAACACGAGCAAGGCCGGGTTTTTATGGAAGTGTTTTTCAAGTAAGTTTTTGAGTGAGGGGAACGCTGCGCGAAAAATAGAACTGTGCGGCTGACAACGGTCGCTCCTTTTTTCGCTTTTATCACATGAGTGATATAGTCCCCAAGATGGCGAAAGTAGTTCTTCCTACCATTAGCTAATCGAGTTCGATATGGGTAAATAATGCTTTAAATTATTACATGAAAAGGGTTTGAGCGAATCGGCAGCCACGGAAACTTACCAGCAGCAGTGGAAGTCACCTGCTGCATATGCTTGTGGCCCCGAAGACAAACCTGCTTGGTGGAGAATGGGTATGCTTTTCTCACATGAATTAAGCAACATTTTCCTGGTTAAACTCACGTGAATGATATTTTGCGGCCACATATATCTAGATTAAAGTCACATTGATTGAGAAAATAGTCACATGACTCTATGACAAAGTCACATGAAGTGAGAGCTTTTTCACGTGACTCTATGGCAAAGTTGCGTTACTCTATGGCAAAGTAACGCAACTTAAACGCAGAGTTGCGCAACTTTATTGCAGAGTCATGCAATTTAAACGCAGAGTTGCGCAACTCTATTGCAGAGTTACGCAACTTAAACGCAGAGTCACGCAACTTAAACGCAGAATCACGCAACTTAAACGCAGAGTCACGCAACTTAAACGCAGAGTCACGTTACTTAATATACTGGTCATGTGACTTTTACGCAGATGATCCGATAACAGTTGCTCAAAACCTCATGTAAGGGTTGGTGTTGCACTTCGGACGGGATGATGAGCATCGTTGCAGAAGTTTTAAACGTAGACTACAAGCCACTTTCAGTTATATGCCAAAAATGGCATCATCCCCAAAATGTGCAACGCCAAAAAAGATTTGGATCTGGACGGTCGTTGACCACTTTCAACCTGGTATTCTCGGATGGGTAGTGGGAGACCAGTTACAGCATTAGCCCTAAATCGGGAAAGAGTTATTCCTATCCGTGAGGCAGACAAAGCATTAGGGCGGCATCCACCACTAGGCGATTTAATTCAGTCCGACAATTGACAATCAGGTACGATATCGCCGTGACTATATTTGTATCGAGCAGGTAACTCATGTTGCCAACTATCTCCCTTCTACTGCTGCCTCGAAGATTTCCATTTGCTCTGGCGTGAGCAGGTTTAATGTTCCAGAAACAGCCTCTATCACCATTATTCTATCCACCCTTACTGTCAGTTCGTCATGGTCTAGATAGAGCAGTTTTTCTGGAGAAACCCGTTCTAACAGATTTGAGAAAACTTGCATTATTTCGTCTTTGTCTAATCGCTCCCGGAATAGATACTCCCTTTGCATCAACTTATCCACTATCTCCGAAATTCGGCTTATGACTGTATCCTTGGTCGTAGAAAATTGGGTCATAATTTCCTCTTTGTCAAGTTGACACTAAAAATTTTCTCGTTCCCTGACTCCGGCAGGGAACGCCCCTCTTGAGGCTCTGCCTCCTGAGAATAAAGGGAGGCGGGAGCCTCCCTATACCCGTTCCCAGCGAGGACGCGCTCGATCGACGATACATGACCGTGTAGATATCGCCTCCGAGGCTTTTGTCCGATCGGCGTTGGCAATAAAAGCTGCTGCTGCGACTGACTAGGAGTCCGCCATTAAAGAAATAGTAAACTCCAGCCCCAGCTATTGCCAGCAAAGCAATTACCGTTGCAACGACAACTGAGTTGAGTCCGTTTCTTGAGCTTGTTAAACTAAGCCAGGGTGTTGCCACCCCGTCTCGTCTTCAGAACCGGACGATCTGCTTTTCATCTCATCCGGCTCCTCAGTAATGCCATCCCTGTCATGGATACGGCGACTACCATCGCTGGCAGTTTTTTTTTACATCGTAGCAGTTGTCGCCACGTTGTGCCGCTCTGTAAATTCTCAGAAGCAAAAGACTTTCCTTTCCAGCTTTCGCCAGGGGGGGTTGTCCTCCATTCATTCATCGGTTTGATTACCGTGCTCATAAGGTTTTTACTGCTACTTACAACTTCACATTTGACATTACCGTGGTCGGCTTATCCTGTCCATTACAGATAGGCGTTTGCTTCTCCACGAAATCCTTCCTAATCATGACCTGCCTGATGAAGGCAGAGGTTGCGCCTTTGGTGGCTACTCTCTCTATCGACTCGATAGAGAGTACATGATCAGGTTACTTCGTTCCTACAGATGATTAGTTGTAGCTAAGGATGGATTCCTTACGCCGAATTTGTTGTCGGTGCTTACTGGTCGGTGAGCAGAACCGCCAGCGACCTGTATCCTTTCCCTTTTGGGCCGTCAGCCTTATTTCACTGGTTTTATGTTACGACGCTGCAAATCTTTGCTTTATGCTCATCATGGCTACTTGCTTGGCTTCGATGCCTGAGGGATGCAAGGCAGGCAACCCCTCAGGCATCGGACCGGTGTAGGCTACCAGTCGCCTTTCATTCCCGCTTTACGGATTGATACCATCGCTACCGTCGGGAATGTGCTGTCACTCCTACACCTGGAGGGGTGGGCTTTCACCACCATCATCTGTAAGTTGTCAGGGTTTTGTGTTACCCTGCTAGCGGTCCCTTTTACCGGTTATCACCGGTGGAATTTACGCTAAACGAATCGCACCTGCTACCCCTGCCAAAGTCAGGGAACGCATTTTTGAGGCAAAGCCTCCAGCCCTTGACAATTATGGCATATTGAGTATACTAAAGTTCGTACTTGTTCCTAGAAGATAGCGATGAATATTTTGCTGACACCAGAACTAGAGCAATTTGTCAATGAACGGGTAGAAAAGGGTGAATATCAAGATGCGCTGTCGGTTATTAGTGCCAGGTTGCGGCTGTTGTCAGAACGGGAACGCATCTATAAAGGACGCTTTGCTGAACTGAAACGGGATGTGATGATTGGAAAAGAACAGCTTGAACGTGGCGAGGTAATTGATGGAGAAGCTGTGTTTGATGAAATGGAAGAAGATATTTGGCTTCTAGAATCCGTTCGTAGGTTGGGTTGACGCCAGGAAACCCAACAAAAATCCCATAGCCGTGACTATATTTGTATCGGGTAAATCATGTCGCAAACTATCTCCCTTCTACTGCTGCATCGAAGATATCCATTTGCTCTGTCGTGAGCTGGTTTAATGTTCCAGAAACGGCCTCTATCACCATTATCCTATCCACCCTTGCTGTCAGTTCGTCATCCTCTAGATAGAGCAATTTGTCTGGAGAAACCCGTTCTAACAGATTTGAGAAAACTTGCATTACTTCGTCTTTGTCTAATCGCTCCTGGAATAGATACTCGCTTTGCATCAACCTATCCACTATATCCGAGATCCGATTAATGACTGTATCTTTGGTCGTATAAATTTGGGTCATAATGTCCTCCTTGTTCAGTAGGTTCGTAGGTGGGGTTGACGCCAGGAAACCCCAACAAAGATCGCAGTAACACGGGTTGGGTTGAGGAACGGGATGGGGTCGAGCCGGGAATCGCTTCCCGACCCTCCCTTGAGGAACCGGACTTGCGATTTTCACCGCATCCGGCTACTGGGTACTAGGCCCTTTTCATAGGTAGACTTAATAGGAATTACTTCCGTTAGCCCTTGCCGCCTGTCTTTTCTTCCCTTTCCTGGTTTAGCGAGTGGTTGTTCTGATAACCGTTAGTATCACCATTTTCAAGTCAGTTTTACCAGTTATCCATACCTTATCCTCCACTTGCGTTTCGGATTAGTTCCGTGGCTTTTTAGGATTACTCATTCCAGCAGCTTCCTAGTATCACCGACCCACGTCAGCGCTGGCTACCCAGCATCATCTACATTACTGTAGATGTTATCCCAGGAATTACCCCGGGCATTCGCTTCTTGGGCCATCCCTCCCCCCGTGGCTTGCGCTTAACATCTAACTTGTCCTGATGGACAGCACACGAGAGGTTACTTCGTTCCCTAACAACATTTCGCGATACCTTTAGGTCCACACTATACCCCGGGAGCTATTTGAGTACTATATTAGCCAGAGTCTAAAACTAATACTAGCTACCATTTCCTTTTTAGGCCAGCGCATATAGCCTTATTTCGCTGGTTCCTTATAACGAGGCTTGCACATGTTTGCCTGCTCTAACCTTGGATATCTTTCCTAGCGGCGTCACCGGCTTAGGCTGCCAGTTATCCTACATTTGAGTCCTCGCTTAGCACCACGATGATGTCGCTTCGTAGCACCGAGGACCGGTGTCACCCCCGTACCTGGGGGGAGGGGAATTTAACCCCCATGCGGTCAGAGTTCCCGGCTAATGAAACCGGGCTAGCGTTCCGTGTTTGACCACGTTAGGCTAGAACGAATCGCACAAACCCAACCTACAGCCATTAGCCATTCGCAATTAGCAATTAGACCATTTTGTCAAAATGTGGTTACAATTTTTAACCATTATCCTATTAGTCGGTTTTAACCGACTTTAGCTATTAGCCGGGGGTTTGAACCCCCGGCGGGCTGACGGCGGGCTGACGGCAGGCTGACAGCGAAGTGAGTAAGTTCGGTTGACGCCAGTTTTTAGTTCGTAGGTTGGGTTGACGCCAGGAAACCCAACAAAGATCGCAGTAACACGGGTTTGCTTGAGGAACGAAACCCAACCTACAGCCATTAGCTAAAGTGCTTACTACAAACCTTCGGAAGCACTAAAGTGCTTACTACAAACCTTCGGAAGCACTAAAGTGCTTACTACAAACCTTCGGAAGCACTAAAGTGCTTACTACAAACTGCAAACAAAGGTTCGTAGTAAGCACTTTAGTCCTTCTTAATAAGGTCACTTCCACTCCCGCACTTCGGGCATATCCTGACCGTGCTTTGCGATATAATGCTTGTGTTCGATCAGCCGATCGCGGATATTCTGTTTAGCATAAGCAGCAGCATATCCCAATTGGGGCACCCGATCGATCGCATCCGCCGCTAGGTGAAAGCGATCAAGGTCATTGCGGACGACCATATCAAAGGGAGTAGTAGTAGTACCCTCTTCCTTATAGCCTCGGACATGGAGATTTTGGTGGTTAGTCCGGCGATAGGTAAGGCGATGGATCAGCCAGGGATAGCCGTGATAGACGAAGACGATCGGTTTATCAGTAGTAAAGATAGTATCGAAGTCTCGATCGGACAGACCGTGGGGATGTTCGCTTTGAGGTTGCAGGGTCATCAAGTCAACCACATTCACCACGCGGATCTTCAGTTCCTGAAATTGTTGACGGAGAAAGTCCACTGCTGCTAGAGTTTCCAAGGTAGGAACATCCCCAGCGCAAGCCATCACCACATCGGGTTCCGAACCCTGGTCGTTACTGGCCCATTCCCAAATGCCAATTCCAGCAGTACAATGCTCCATCGCCGCCTTCATGTCCAGGTATTGTAAGGAGGGTTGCTTACCCGCGACAATTACATTCACATAGTTGCGGCTCCGCAGACAATGGTCGGTCACGGACAGGAGAGTATTAGTATCAGGGGGTAGGTAAACCCGAATCACGTCCGCCTTCTTGTTGATTACGTGATCGATAAAGCCAGGGTCTTGGTGGGAAAAGCCATTGTGGTCTTGTCGCCAGACATGGGAAGTCAGCAGGTAGTTCAGAGAGGCGATCGGGCGACGCCAAGGAATTTCGTTGCGAGTAGTTTTCAGCCACTTAGCATGTTGGTTAAACATGGAGTCGATCAGGTGAATGAACGCCTCGTAGCAGGAGAAGAAGCCGTGGCGACCGGTGAGGAGATAGCCTTCCAGCCAGCCTTGGCAGGTATGTTCGCTGAGAATTTCCATCACCCGACCGTTGCTAGCCAGGTGGTCGTCTTCGGGGAGAAAATCAGCTACCCAGGTGCGATCGGTGGCTTCAAACAGGGCGCTGAGACGGTTAGAAGCAGTTTCGTCGGGACCGAACACCCGGAAGTTGGTCATGTTTTGCTTCATCACGTTCCGCATAAAACCTCCCATGACTCGGATGGCTATGGCTGCGCCACGCTGCGCGATCGGCGAAGGTGGTGGCTGGTTTGGAGACTTCGATCCCATAGTCCCGGAAGTCGGGCATTTTCAAGTCCCTCAGCAGGATGCCACCGTTAGCGTGGGGGTTGGCACCCATGCGCCGACCGCCCTTGGGTGCCAGTTCTGCCAATTCTGGAATTAATGTGCCATTCTCGTCAAAGAGTTCTTCGGGTTTGTAACTCTTCATCCAGTCTTCCAGCAGTTGGACGTTTACTGGTTTCGTTGCCATTTCCGAGAACGGTACTTGGTGACTGCGCCAGTAATCTTCCGTTTTCTTGCCATCCACTTCCTTGGGACCTGTCCAACCCTTGGGCGATCGCAAGACAATCATCGGCCATTGGGGGCGCTGGGTAAAGCCCTTGCGGCGGGCATCCTGCTGAATGGCTTTGATATCTGCGATCGCCCGTTCCAGGGTGGCCGCCATCAACTGGTGCATAGTTTCCGGGTCGGACCCCTCAACAAAATAGGGTTTATAACCGTAACCGACAAACAAGCTTTCCAACTCTGAATGGGAGATCCGGGCCAAAACCGTAGGATTAGCAATTTTATAGCCATTCAGGTGTAAAATGGGCAGGACCGCACCATCATGAACCGGGTTAAGGAACTTATTAGAATGCCAACTGGTAGCCAGGGGACCAGTTTCCGCCTCCCCGTCACCAACAACGCAAGCAACGATCAAGTCCGGGTTATCGAAAGCAGCGCCATAAGCATGAGAAAGAGCATAACCCAGTTCGCCCCCCTCGTGGATAGAACCCGGGGTTTCCGGGGCTACGTGACTGGGGATCCCGCCGGGGAAAGAGAACTGCTTGAAAAGTTTCTTCATCCCCTCAGCATCCTGGGAAATATTCGGGTAAACTTCAGTGTAAGTACCCTCCAGGTAAGTATTAGCAACCAACCCGGGACCGCCATGACCCGGACCTGCAATATAGATAATATTCAGGTCTAGAGCCTTAATCATCCGGTTGAGGTGAACGTAGATAAAATTAAGACCTGGAGTAGTGCCCCAATGTCCCAACAGCCGAGGTTTAACATGTTCTAGTTTCAGAGATTCTTTGAGCAGGGGGTTGTCAAACAGATAAATTTGTCCCACCGAAAGGTAGTTCGCCGCCCGCCAGTAAGCATTCATCGAGCGCAACTCTTCTGGGGCGAGGGTTTTTTCTGAAGTTATCGCCGTAGCTATGGGTCTTTCCGTTGTAACTGTCATATTCCTACTCTAAGCTATTGGTCATTATTCTCCAACTTAAAGGCTGCTGCCATGAAGTGAATAATAATTTTAGTATCTTTTAACTTTAACTCAGACTTAACCTAAAATTAAGTAAATGTTGAGATATAAAAAGAAGGGGAGATAAAAGAAAAATGTTGTATAATCAAAAAAACGCGATCACTCTAGGATGGTGGGGCGAGAGGATGTGAGGATGGTCCGATCGCCTGTCTAGACAAGGAAACAGATAGAGGTTAAGAAAAGGATAACCATGAGCTTAAAATTGTATTTTATCCGACATGGGGAAACGGTTTACAGCCAGAAAGGGGGCTACTGCGGCTCCCTAGATCCGGAGTTAACCAGCGTGGGGATAAAAATGGCAGAATAGTTTGCCGCAGCCTATCATTCTCTCCCCTGGGTAGCAGCCTATGTAAGTCCCATGCAGCGGACGATCGCGACGGCGAAACCCTTTATGTGCAGCAGTGGGACTGGAAATGCAACTGCGGGAGGGCTTAAAAGAGATAGCCTATGGGAAGTGGGAAGGTCAGTTACCAGAAACGGTAAATAGAGATTTCCACGATGACTACGTCCGCTGGTTAACGGATCGGGTTGGAATGCACCGACAGGGGGGGAAAGAGGAGTAGATATCGCCCGTCGTTCCGTTCGCGCAGCGTGGCGCAGCCATAGCAGTGATTCACGAGATATGCGAGAATTATCAAACAGGCAATGTTTTGGTAGTCTCCCACAAGGCAACTATTAGAATAATGCTATGTAACCTATTGGGAATAGATGTGGGACGCTTCCGCGATCGCATAGCCATGCCAGTTGGGGGAGTCAGCCTGGTGGAGTTAGGAGTTCACGGTCCTCTGATGCATGCATTGGCAGACCGCAGCTATCTGGAGGAAAACCTGTGATCTTTACCTGGTCATTAATATATTGATAGTTACGCGATAAAAATCGAGGCGGGCCATGAGAATAAGAGACAATATTTGTAGTCGGTTAAAACCGACTATAGCTATGACGCGGGGGTTTGATCCCCCGCCGGGTCAGGAGGCTAAGAGACAATATTTGTAGTCGGTTTTAACCGACTTCAGCTATTAGCCGGGGGTTTGAACTGCGGGCCAGGAGGCTAAGAGACTGTTTAGTTGGGAAGAAATGGGATGAAAATATTGGTACTAAACGCGGGTTCGGTTCTCAGAAAAGTTGTCTGTATGAAATAGCTGAGAAGACATTACCCCAACAACCTCCCAAACCACTTTGGGAAGCGAATATAGACTGGAGTGGAACGCTGCGCGAAAAATCGACAGATTTTGGAGAAATGAAGGTTAAAGCTAAAGGAGTTAAGCTAGAAGTTAAACTGCCAGGGCGAGAAGGGGCAATCGCCCAAATGCTAGAGACTCTCAGTCAGGAAAAAACCCAGGTATTGCAGCAGTTATCAGAAATAGATATCGTCGGACATCGGGTGGTACATGGAGGTGCAGAATATACGAGGGCTACCTTCATTACTCCCGAAGTTAAAGAGGCGATCGCCCGCCTAGTACCCCTAGCACCCAGTCACAACCCAGCCCATTTAGAGGGAATAGAAGCGATCGAGGAAGTATTAGGCAAGGTGCCCCAGGTAGCAGTATTTGATACAGCCTTTCACAGCCAGATGCCGAAAGCCGCTGTAGTGTATCCGATCCCCTACGAGTGGTTTGAGCAAGGCATCCGTCGCTATGGGTTTCACGGCACGAGTCATAAATATGCATCAGGAAGGGCGGCCCAAATACTGGGAAAATCCCTAGGAGAACTGCGACTGATTACTTGTCATTTGGGCAATGGCTGCTCCTTGACAGCCGTCAAGAATGGAGTAAGTATTGATACAACAATGGGGTTCACGCCCCTGGAAGGGTTAATGATGGGAACTCGCAGTGGTTCCATCGACCCAGCAATCATAATCTACTTGATGCGCCAGCATAATTACGACGTCGATAAATTAGATCGAATGCTGAACAAGGCTTCGGGGTTAAAAGGAATTATGGGAAAATCCGGAGATATGCGCCATGTTTTGCAGGCGATCGCCGAGGGTGACGAACAGGCGCAACTGGCCTTTGACATGTACGTGCATCGCCTGCGTGCAAGCATAGGATCTATGGTTGCGAGTCTGGGCGGTTTAGAGGCGATAGTCTTTACCGCAGGCGTTGGCGAAAATGCAGCAGCAGTAAGGGAGGCCACTTGCGCCGGGTTTGAGTTCCTGGGGTTGAAACTGGACAAAGAAAAAAATCTCTCATCCCCAAAAGACATAGATATTGCTACCCTAGACTCAGCGGTGCGCGTGTTGGTGGTGCAGACAGCAGAAGATTGGGCGATCGCCTGCGAATGTTGGTATCTTGGTTAATGGCTAATGGCTAATATAATAACTAATGGCTAATGGGACTTGGGGAAAAACGTCGGGCGGGCGGATCGCCTGCCCGAGGTTCAGTTGGCGCAGTTGGGTTTCGTGCTCGGGACTCAACCTACAGTTGCTAACTGGGGATGGGAGAGCGTTAGTAGTTAAATGGAGGAAAAACGAATGCAGAACAAAATCCGAGAGCGAGCACTCAGTTACATTGAGATCTTGGGTGCATCTCAGTTAGGCGATGAGTATATTTACTCAGCAAAAGTGGATTTACTGAGTCTGATTAGGCAACTAATGCGCCATTCAGGTAGGCACAGCGATGCTTCAACACCTACGGTCCGCGGACGGCCCGAAAAATCGGCACATTCTCGGCTCGCCATTGTGCCCCCGGTAATTTCACCCTTAACCCAATTTGTTTCACCAGGGACTCAACCCGACCAGAGCCAATCGAGTGCCGAGCTGCCTGCCCGTTCGCGCAGCGGCCCGACGCCAGGAGGGCTAGCCTGGTAGTCAATGATGCGCGTCTGATGGTGCTTCAAGTAGTTGATCAACCCTGTGGCTCCCCGACATTGCTGTTGGCGCAGATAACTAATCGCCCTCTGGGTCTCCCCTCGCCACAGGAGTGCACGGTCCGCGGACGGCCCGAAAAATCGGATCTGCACGGTCCGCGGACGGCCCGAAAAATCGGATTGAGCCGGTGTCCCTTGCACCTTATTGGCATTTTCCATTAGGTGATACCAATCGAGCACTTCGATACGTTGTTCTGGTGTCCCGATACCACTGAAAATGTTCCACACCCCATCATGACCATCTCCGAGACCGGTGAACTGCGCCCCGAGGGGCTGGGCATTCACCCACTCAAGCAGCCCTTGATTATCCTTGAAGAAAGCCACACTGCCTTGCTCATGGACATTTAAGGCTTTGTATTCTCGCCACTCACCAGGTTGACCCTCCACGGTCCGCGGACGGCCCGAAAAATCGGTACGAAGGCGAATCATGCCGCCATCCAAGCTGAGCTCCTGAATCGGTTCAGCTATCTCTACCTCAGACCAGTCCTCTCGTTGAACAAAGCGTTGGAGCGTACTGTGGGAGATGCTCACCCCAGTCAGCATCGCGAGATCTTGTACGGTCCGCGGACGGCCCGAAAAATCGGCTCTCTGGTAAGAGGCATTGGCACTGACGACCCAACAACATTTTTCCACATACGGACTCCAACGAGTTCCCGGTTTAACTTGCAGTTGTTGGGCTTGAGCAGTGGTGAGGGTTAGTTTGCCCAGGATACTGGTCAGGGTGCGCTGTTTTCCGGTGCGGCGGGAAGTCGCCGTGTTGATAAAAAAATTCCTAGTTGAGGCCAGACGTGTTCTTGGGCAAGCGCACGAACGTTTTTCTCAATGCCTTCAAGGGTGGTGAGTTCAGTGGGGTCGGCTTCCTGGTAGAGAATCGCGGCAATCGCGTCAAGATGTTGCTGGAGTTCAGCCTGCTTTTGGGAGTTCATGGGTCAAGGGTGGTCAACAGTGCCTAAATTATGTACCGTTTTGAGGGAGACAAGCACTATGTATAATTACTCATTGCCTAACTGAGATGTACCCGAGATCTTCGGCACTGGGTTTGAGATTTTCAAAGACAACATTACCACGATTGCAGCGATCACGCTAGCTGTCACCATTCCCTTTAGTCTGATTGATGAGATCATTATGGGATCGCTATTTCGTCCTCTTGCCGAACTGGATGCTGGGGGCCGTGAACCCGAATTAGAGGAAATACTTGTTGCGTTTTCTCAAGTTCCCATGAAGGATTGGATCGTCTATAGCGGATTTACCATTGTGTGGGTAGTCGCCATTATTCTCATAAATATGGCAATTTGCTACGTTGTCGAGCAATCCATTTTAAGGCGATCGGTCAGTTGGCAAGATGCCTTGAAACATTCCTTTTCTCGGTTGGGAAGTGCCATTGGCACCTGCTTTTTAGTGGTCGCTTTCATTGCCCTGTGGTCGTTTCTGTTCATCGTCGGGGCGCTAATTCCCCTATTTTACTATCAATATGCCATCTATGTGGTGGCACTGCGGGGTAAGGGAGGCGGAAATGCGTTAAAACACAGCAGCGATTTCGTTAAAAAGCGATCAGGAACCATATTTATAGTTCTACTGACGATTGTTATTGCAAATATAATTGTCTGGAACGTTCTATCGAACTTGATGCAACCGCCGGTTTGGAAAACTGATTGGAACGGATTTGTTTTGGCCATTATGTCCGATTTACTTATGGCATTTCACATCACCATTGAAACCGTTTTGTTTTTGAATATAGATTACTCGCACGATGGCGAAACAGTCTAATCTTAACAGCAAGCAAGGTGCGAGCGTCGCTCTATTGTTGACAAAGGAACGCATGAGGAAGAGCGATCGCACTGAGGCCCTGCTGCTGCGATCGCTTCCATTTTAATCGGTTTGCTAATATAATCTCCATAGCATCAGTCTTGAAGAAAAGAGCATGAATGTTCAGGAAATGGGCATTGATGATTCATGTGATATGGTTAAAGGATGATAGTTATCGTAATTAGCACATAGCAATATATGCTACTACTGCAATTTAGTACCTCTCACTATTGTCGCAAAGCAAGACTAGTCCTGGGCTACAAAAAAATTGCCTACCAGATAGAAAACCTCACTCCTAGTCTGCATGTCCTGAAGCTGAAACCCCTCACCGGACTGACGACAGTGCCAGTGCTATTACCCCAATTAGAAGGTCAACCCCAGGCGATCGCCGACTCGACCAGAATATGGCAATATCTAGAAAGCTACAGCCCCGATCCGCCCTTAACTTTACCCGAGGCGCAACTACAACAGGAAGCCCAGATGCTAGAAGACTGGTTAGATGAAAGCATCGGTACTGCCACTCGCTTTGTTTACTATCACTTCCGCGCCGGTGCCGGTAAAGACATCGACCCCTCTTGGTTTAGTCAGCTCGTGATTCAGGTGGTGATTCGTCAATACTCGATTACACCAGCAGCAGTGGAATTAGCCCGATCGCGCCTCAATTTAGCAATGGACGTGCTAAAATCCCGATGGCAAGACAGCCCCTATCTGGTAGGATCCAATCTCAGCCTAGCAGATATCGCCGCTGCGGCCCTGCTGAGTCCCCTAGCCCTGATAGAGGACTACCGCCAATCATATCCCTGGCTGTTCTCACGCATTGCCCAGGTACACAAAACTTGCCGCGAACCCTTGCCCCCAGGACTTGCTGAAGGATAATCAATGTATAAATATACTCCCCTGGCCCTGCTTTGGGCGATCTGTACCCTTTCTCTCGCTAGGGCCTTACCGCCACCCTCCGATGTCTCCGAAGAAATCTTGCGCACCGAGATCCTTACCGAAGCCCGATCGCCAGTTGACGGTAAACCCCTGACCGCCGCCGAGTACGTCCTCTTGCAAGGGAGGCTACAGTCGGAACCATCCCCCAAGATCGACCCCCAAATCGAGGAACTGATTTTTCTCCTGCGCATACGTCGTGCCATCCGTACCATCATACCCTTCTGATGTCAGTGCGATTCGTTCTAGCCTAACGTGGTCAAACACGGAACGCTAGCCCGGTTTCATTAGCCGGGAACTCTGACCGCATGGGGGTTAAATTCCCCTCCCCCCAGGTACGGGGGTGACACCGGTCCTCGGTGCTACGAAGCGACATCATCGTGGTGCTAAGCGAGGACTCAAATGTAGGGATAACTGGCAGCCTAAGCCGGTGACGCCGCTAGGAAAGATATCCAAGGTTAGAGCAGGCAAACATGTGCAAGCCTCGTTATAAGGAACCAGCGAAATAAGGCTATATGCGCTGGCCTAAAAAGGAAATGGTAGCTAGTATTAGTTTTAGACTCTGGCTAATATAGTACTCAAATAGCTCCCGGGGTATAGTGTGGACCTAAAGGTATCGCGAAATGTTGTTAGGGAACGAAGTAACCTCTCGTGTGCTGTCCATCAGGACAAGTTAGATGTTAAGCGCAAGCCACGGGGGGAGGGATGGCCCAAGAAGCGAATGCCCGGGGTAATTCCTGGGATAACATCTACAGTAATGTAGATGATGCTGGGTAGCCAGCGCTGACGTGGGTCGGTGATACTAGGAAGCTGCTGGAATGAGTAATCCTAAAAAGCCACGGAACTAATCCGAAACGCAAGTGGAGGATAAGGTATGGATAACTGGTAAAACTGACTTGAAAATGGTGATACTAACGGTTATCAGAACAACCACTCGCTAAACCAGGAAAGGGAAGAAAAGACAGGCGGCAAGGGCTAACGGAAGTAATTCCTATTAAGTCTACCTATGAAAAGGGCCTAGTACCCAGTAGCCGGATGCGGTGAAAATCGCAAGTCCGGTTCCTCAAGGGAGGGTCGGGAAGCGATTCCCGGCTCGACCCCATCCAAAGAGGGCTGTTGTGGCTCAAGGTGTATTGATTTGCCTCAGAATGTTAAAATATATGTATAAAAATAAAGAAACATAAATCAAACCACAGCTCATCCTAGACGGTGGATAATTCTGTAACTTGTTCAGTAATTTCATGGAGATAGGTAGGATAGCCTCATGTCAACGACCATTGCCCCCGATCAAATAGACCGGATTGTCTGGAATCAGCATCACGACCCATTTGAGGTTCTCGGAGCCCACAGAATTGAAAATAATGGTAAAATCAGCTGGGTAGTACGAGCCTATCAACCGACAGCAGAGGCCGTCTGGGTAGTCTGCCCGGACTCACGGACTGAGTACCCGATGCAGTCGGTACATAATCGGCACTTCTTTGAATGTACCATTGAGAAGCCGGAACTGGCCAACTATCAGTTGCGGATTAAGGAAGGGGAACACGAACGGGTAATCTACGACCCCTACGCCTTTCGTTCTCCCAAGCTAACAGACCTTGACATTCACCTGTTCGCCGAAGGTAACCATCACCGCATCTATGAGAAACTAGGTGCCCACCCCATGAAACTGGGCGGCGTCCAAGGAGTTTACTTTGCTGTCTGGGCACCCAATGCCCGCAACGTCTCAGTGCTGGGGGATTTTAACCAGTGGGATGGTCGCAAGCACCAGATGCGGAAAACAGGTAACGGTGTCTGGGAATTGTTTATTCCCGACTTGGATGTGGGCGAACATTATAAATACGAAGTGAAAAACTACGAGGGGCATATTTACGAGAAGTCCGACCCCTACGGGTTTCAGCAGGAAGTCCGGCCCAAAACCGCGTCCATTGTCACCGACTTAGATTCCTATAGCTGGAATGACGATGAATGGATGGAACGCCGTCGCCACACTGATGTCCTGAAAGAGCCGATCTCTGTCTATGAGGTGCATTTGGGTTCCTGGATGCATGCAGATGCATCACAACTTGCCCAGCTTGATAATGGTGAAACAGAGCTAGTAGTAGTGGTCTCGGATTATAAACCCTATGCGCGCTTCCTGACATACCGAGAACTGGCGGCAAAGCTAATTCCCTATGTCAAGGAACTGGGATTTACTCATATTGAGTTGATGCCTATAGCAGAGCATCCCTTTGATGGTAGCTGGGGTTATCAGGTGACGGGGTACTATGCTTGCACCTCTCGTTATGGAACGCCACAAGATTTCATGTATTTTATGGACCAATGTCACCAAAATGGTATTGGGGTGATTGTAGACTGGGTTCCGGCCCACTTCCCCAAGGACGGTCACGGTTTGGCATTCTTTGATGGCACCCATCTTTACGAACATGCGGACCCCCGCAAAGGCGAACATAAGGAATGGGGCACCCTGGTGTTCAACTATTCCCGCAATGAGGTGCGGAATTTCTTGGTGGCCAACGTGCTGTTCTGGTTCGACAAGTACCATATCGATGGCATCCGGGTAGATGCGGTGGCGTCCATGCTTTACCTGGACTACGCCCGCAAGGATGGAGAATGGGTAGCAAATCAGTACGGAGGCCGGGAAAATATTGAAGCGGCTAATTTCCTGCGTCAGGTGAATCATCTGTTGTTTAGCTATTTCCCTGGTACCATGTCGATCGCGGAGGAGTCCACAGACTGGGCGATGGTATCCTGGCCCACCTATGTGGGGGGTTTGGGCTTTAACCAGAAATGGAATATGGGCTGGATGCACGATATGCTGGACTACTTCAGTATGGACCCGTGGTTTCGGCAGTTCCACCAGAATAACGTGACTTTCAGTATGTGGTATCACCACTCTGAGAACTATATGCTAGCCCTATCTCACGATGAGGTGGTCCATGGTAAAAGCCCTCTGATTGGCAAGATGCCCGGGGATGAGTGGCAGAAATATGCTAACGTGCGCAGCTTGCTAGCCTATATGTTCGCCCACCCAGGCAAAAAGACTCTGTTTATGAGCATGGAGTTTGGCCAGTGGAGTGAGTGGAATGTCTGGGGGGATCTGGAGTGGCATTTACTGCAGTATGGGCCTCATCAGCAACTGAGGCAGTTTATGAGTGATTTGAATAAACTATATCGCAGCCAACCAGCCCTTTATACCCGAGATTTTGAGCAAGAAGGGTTTACCTGGATTGATTGTACCGACAATCGCCATAGCGTGGTGTCCTTTATCCGCCGCGCCAAAGATCCGAATGATTTTGTGGTAACGGTTTGCAATTTCACTCCCCAGCCTCATTCCCATTATCGCATTGGAGTGCCAGAACCGGGATTCTACACGGAGTTATTTAATAGCGATGCTAATCAGTATGGTGGCAGCAATATGGGGAATTTGGGCGGCCAGTGGACTGATGAGTGGTGGTTCCACAATTATCCTAATTCCTTGGATTTGTGTTTGCCCCCCTTGAGCGTGCTGATCTTGAAGCTCGATCGCCAAAAGACCCAGGCGGTGATCGCATCTTCCGATGATTAATTTAGCCCGTTCGTAGTAAGCGCTAAAGCGCTTGCCGTCGGGAGAATCTCAATGCAAGACTTAATCAACCAGGTTTTGATAAAAAACCTGATTTCTGGGCTACTTGCGGTGAGCGAAAAAGAAACCAGGTTTTGACAAAAACCTGATTTCTGGGCTACTTGCGGTGAGCGAAAAAGCACTCTTGCCGTCTTACTGGGTTGATTGAAACTGGCTTAATAACCACGACTTCTCCTTGATTCATTCTGCGAGTCCGCTGCAATGCTTCCGAGATCGCTGAAATAGCTAATCCTGGTAATAGCTGAGATTCAGGAATCCGCTGACTGCCTTTGGGTAGGGCTATGGGGTCGGGAGACACCGACATCTCTGTCCTACTGTCGCGATCGCGGCGTTGCATTTGGGTACCTTATCTCTCTTTTATCCAGATATACGATCGCCCAAATGCGAGAGCCTTTACAGCTTCGCTAAGGACTAAAGTCCTGACTACGAAGGGCGATGATGGTAAAGACTTAAGTCCTTACTACGAACGACGATATTAGGACTGTTTAATCGGAATATCGATGACAAACTTCGTCCCTTGTCCTGGTGTAGAAAAGCATTCCATCTGACCGCAGTGCTTGTCCACAACGATTTGGTAGCTGATGGATAATCCCAAACCAGTACCCTTACCCACGGGTTTGGTGGTAAAGAAGGGGTCAAAGAGTCGCTGCTTGACGCTTTCAGGTATGCCAGGGCTATTGTCAGCAATCCGAATCTGGACCCGCGAGCCTGCTCGTGCTGTGTGAATCTGAATCTGGGGATTGCGGATATTTTCCCGAAAACAGGAGATATCGAAGCCATGCTGACAGTCTTCCAGGGCATCAATAGCATTAGCGAGGATGTTCATAAACACCTGATTTAGTTGTCCCGCATAACATTCAACTTGGGGTAAATTGCCATAGTTTTTGACAACCTCAATGCCGGGATGATTGGGCTGAGCTTTTAAGCGGTTATGAAGAATCATTAAGGTGCTATCTATGCCATCATGGAGATCGATGTTTTTCACCTCCGCTTCATCCAGACGAGAGAAAGTCCGCAGGGATTTGACAATCTCGCGAATCCTTTCGGCACCCACTTTCATCGATTTCAGCAAATTGGGCAAGTCTTCTCTCACGAAATCCAACTCCATCTCCTCGATTTCGGCAGCGATATCTGGGTGAGGTTGGGGGTAGTGACGATCGTACAGCCCGATTATTTCTAACAGATTCTTGATATACTCTTCGGCGTGGGTAAGGTTGCCGTAAATAAAGTTAACAGGGTTGTTAATTTCGTGGGCAACCATCTGGCCGAGAGAAGACATTTTTTCAGCTTGAATTAGCTGTAACAGGGTGCGTTTTAAGTCCCCCAGAGTCTGTCTGAGCTGCTTATTTTTCTGTTTCAGCAGTTCTCCCGATCGCCGTCGGGCCTCTTCTGCCCGTTTCCGCTCGGTAATATCGCGTCCTTCTGCGCTGGAGGGCTAGCAATCTCACCGACGACGCCGATCGCGTAGCGTGGCGCAGCCATAGCGCTCTTTCTCTCATACGGGGCGGGGGGATTGCTTCGGGGGGGTTAACTCAATTTAGCATGAGTTAATCGCTCCGTACCCCCCTCGCAATGACAACCTATATCTTTAACCGAGAAGTATTGTAGCGGCTCCCCCCGAAGCAATCTCCAGGTGCTGAGCGTCCAGATTGCTTCGGGGGGGAATTACTCCTACTGAAAAAGGATCTCTCAATTATCCCCTCCCTCGCAATGATATGATTTACTGCCCCAAAAAACGCAGTTTCTGACCGTTCGCAGTATGTCAAAATACTGAGCTGAAAGCTAAAATTGATACTATCAAACCAAGTAACCGGTGTGAAAGGGTTAGGGAGGCTTGGGGAGGCGATCACCCACACGTAGGAGCAGAGGGCTGCCGGTGGTAGGCTCGGGAAATTACCTCACAAATCTTGGTAAAGTTCTCTCATAATAGTGGTGCTACCCAACAACCGAAAATAATTTCTATGACTTTAATCCGCGTACCAAAATCCTGGGAAATTCCCGAACGGGAGGCAACGCCCCAAGAGGCTTTTTTCAACCGACGCCGGTTTATGAAATCCTTGCTTGGCGCTGGTTTGACTGGCAGTATCTTGCCCGTAGCAGGCTGTGGCCAGTCTCCGGTATCATCGACGGAAAGCTCCTATGAGTCCTATCCTAATCTAGTGCGCAATCCGGCTTTTGCCAAGGTCGATCGACCGATTACCGCCGAGGAGTTGGCAGCGAAGTACAACAACTTCTATGAATTCGGCAGCGGGAAATCGATTTGGAAGGCCGCACAGGCATTGCCAACGGCAGACTGGAAAGTGGAAGTCGGGGGTTTGGTGAACAAGCCCCGAGTGTATGATTTGGATGATATCCATAAAAGGTTTCCCATAGAGGAACGGGTTTATCGCTTCCGCTGCGTGGAAGCTTGGGCCATGGTGGTACCCTGGGTAGGATTTCCCATGAGGTTGCTAGTAGAAGATGTAGAACCGACCTCTAAGGCGAAGTTCGTGCGTTTTACCTCCTGGTACGACGCCAAGATTAGCTTAGGAGGATATGGGTTACCTTTTGCCAGATATCCCTGGCCCTACAAGGAAAGTCTGCGCCTGGATGAAATGATGAATGAGTTGGCGTTTTTTGCTACGGGTATCTATGGTCACACCCTGCCGAAGCAGCATGGTGCGCCAATTCGAGAGGTGGTTCCCTGGAAGTATGGGTTCAAGGGCGCTAAGTCGATCGTGAAGATTGAGTTTTTGGAGTCACAACCAGCAACTTTCTGGAATACCCTAGTGCCAAATGAGTATGATTTCGAGGCGAATGTGAATCCGAAGAAACCTCATCCGAGATGGTCCCAGGCGACGGAACGGCTTATTACTTCTGGTTCGCCTTTTTCCTGGCCCAGACGCCCGACTTTGCCTTATAACGGCTATGGCGAGTATGTGGCGCAGCTTTACATTTAAGCAGCTACCACCGCCGCCCTCACCCTAAGGGGCTACACGAACAAAGCCCGCCTGCGCGGGCTAGATTACTTGCATCGAGATGTTCCCCTAGGATTCGTTTTTCAGAGTATATCCCTGAACTTCGATATCAGGTCGCAATTTCACTTCAATTCGAGTTCTAGTCTGCTCAATATCAGGTGCTACGACAAAGCAAATTGTCCTCGATCGAAATCGATGATTTCAATAGCATCAACTAACTCAAAGCTGAGAGTTACTAGGGATAAACCAGAAACTTTTAGGTCAATCTGAACGGACTCCTGAATTACATCCATGCAAAAACGGATGACCCTACCGGCATCATCTGTAGCTTCGTAACACCAATAACCATATTCATGATTGGCAATTTTGGGTTCGGACCAAAACAGTTCTAGTAAAGTCAGTTCGTCAATTTTTTCGCGTAGTTTCATTTGCATTATGCTCAATTAAGTTAACCCCCCCGTAGCGCTGCGCGCACTTCGTAAAAGCGCAGCGGCCCGACGCTAGGAGGGCTAGCAATCTCACCGACGAAGCAGGAGCGCTCTTGATCTAATACGGGGCGGGGGGATGGTGGGCGGTGCCCTACATCTATTTGCTCTTTCCTCGATATGCGATCGCCATGCTCGTGGGCGGTGCCTACATCTAATTGCACTTTTCCCGAGATCCGATCGCGATGCAGTCTCGCCCCATTACATTATCAAAGAATGCGACAAAATTCCGATCGTATTTGCTCTCCCTCCCCAGATTACCCTGGAATAACAGGTAAATTATTATACTTTTACACCCAATTGCCTCAAAATAAAGTCAAATCAAAATAGCGCTCAATCTAGGAGAGATAATTATGAGTAAGGAATCTGCGATCGCCAGACTACTGGGAACCAGATGTCAGTAATTTCATCACGGAGGATGATACTCCTGTAGATTTAGCCTCGGGGAAACAAGAAAGATTATTGGTAAGCTCAATTTACAGTTCTCCACCAAGGCAGACTTTTGTCGCTGCAGCAAATGTAGGTATATTTCATACAGCATCCCAACCAGCGATCGTGCCAATTGCATTTCAGCCCTCTGACAGCTAGGAGTCCTCGCAAAACCTTGAGGTATTGACGCGGTTTCTGGCTCCTGGCGCGATCGCCCCTCCGACCGGAAGACCAAGAAACCGGGTTAGAGCGATAATTTGGGCTCCTGACGCCAGATTTGGTAAAAGAAACAAAGGTGATGGCTTCTGGCGCGATCGCCTCTCTGACCCGAAGACCAAGAAACCGGGTTTCACCTGATAATTTGGGCTCCTGGCGACAGATTTGATAAAAGAAACAAAGGTGATGGCAAGACCGTGATCGCCTCTCCGACCCGAAGACCAAGAAACCGGGTTTTACCCGATAATTTTGGCTCGGCAGATTTGATAAAAGAAACAAAGGTGATGGCAAGACCGCGATCGCCCCTCCGACCCGAAGACCAAGAAACTGGGTTAGAGCGATAATTTTGGATCCTGGCGACAGATTTGATAAAAGAAACAAAGGTGATGGCAAGGTAACAGCAGGACTTAGGAAACAAATTAGTTATTCGACTAAAGCATGTTTCTACTTGTTTTCTAGTTACGTTATGTACATATTGAACCCGCGTTCTTTTACGCAAAGGTTTGAACATTATATTCATTGATTCTTTTAGTAAATCTTCTAATTGATAATTGTTATAAATTTTGTCTCCATAAACTTTTGATGGCAAATCAAAGCAATTGGAGATTAAACTAAGCCAGTCCGTCACCGGACCGACTCGTCTTCAGAACCGGACGTGAGACTTTCACCTCATCCGACTCCTCGGCAACATCACCCTTGTCATGGGTACGGCTGTTTTTGCTGCCACCGTTGACAGTCTTTGAGTCGTGGCAATGCTTGTGCAGTAATTGTAGGTTGTCATACCGGTCCTTACCTCCTAATGAAAGGGGCTTGATCTGGTCAACTTCCCATTTGTCACTGTCCTTGAATGTTAGTCCGCAGTGTTGGCATTTTCCTTTTTGCTTCTTAAGTAGCGTTGCTACCCTCTTACTCAATTCGGGGTTTTTGCCTAACCTTGTACTCCAATATGTAAGGTTCCCGTCATATGGGCTTGCTATTCCTTTCACTTTTACGTGTCTGACTATCTCAGTTTCGGAGTGTTTGCGCAGCGTTATCTCTCCCTCTCCTGTCTTACATCGGAATCGCCATTTACCATCCTGGTCTACGGACCAGTACTTACGGGCTATCCAGTGACTTGACTTATTAGGGTGCCTCCTTTTGGCCCATTGCCATAGGATGTTCCATAGGTATTTATCCATATCGTTGTAAGTTTCCTTACTTACCACTGTCCTGTAATAGTTTGACCATCCCCGTATTATTGGGTTTAGCCTACTTATCAAGGCCTCTTGCGGTATTGTTTTATGGCTAGTTACCACTTCTGATAACCGTTCTTTATGTTTCCCTATGGACTTTTTACTGGGTTTGATTAGGGTTTTGTAGCCTAGGGGTGTTCCCTGAGTTGATTTGCCGGTTCTGTGTTTTCCCACCTGATGTTGCCTTACGTTGAATCCTAGGAAATCAAACCCCGGGTTTTCTTCGATTAGTGTGTGGGCTATCTTTGTCTTTTCGGCTTTCAGCTCTAACCCCATTCCTTTTAGCCACTCTGCTACCACTGTCTGCGCTCTGTCTATCATCTCCCTATCCTCGTGCATTATCACAAAGTCGTCTGCATATCTAACTACTGTTAGCTTCTGCTTTTCCCTTTGTGTCATAGCGAGTTTCTTTACTGCCTCCTCTAACCCGTGGAGGGCTATGTTGGCTAGCAGTGGGGATATGACACCCCCTTGGGGCGTTCCCGCCTCGGTTGCGTGCCACTCCCCTTTGTCCATCACACCGGCTTTTAACCATGCCCGTATTTGTCTAGGAATGGGTGATGTTGTATTCAGTTTTTCCAGTAGCGCCCTGTGGTCTATCTTGTCAAAACATTTTGCAATATCAGCATCCAATACCCACTTTGATTTTTGTTTGATGCTTCCGAATATTGCCTGTATTGCATCGTGACATCCCCTACCCGGTCTGAAACCATAGGAGTTTCCTTCCATATGCGCCTCCCATTCGGGTTCAAGCGCAATTTTGAGGAGTCCTTGTGTCGCCCGGTCGTACATCGTTGGTATTCCTAGTGGACGCTTTTCGTCTCTCCCTGGTTTTGGTATCCATACACGACGTGTAGGTTTGGCCTTGTTTGAGATTTCAATTTGTCCTACCAGTTCTAAGCGTTGCTTTGGGGTCAGTGCTTTTACACCGTCCACTCCCGCTGTCTTCTTTCCCTGGTTGTCTTGAGTTACCTGTCGTACCGCTAGACTTTTGGCAGCCCGGGATTTTACCAGTAACCTTTGGAGTCTGCGAACCGTTCGCTTATTGCCTTCCATTGCCGCTCTGTAAATTCGTTTTTGCAACTTAAAGACTACCCGATCCAACTTTCGCCAGGGGGTATCCTTCCATTCATTCATCGATTCGGAGATCGTGCTCATGACGTATGCATTGCTACTTACAACTTCACAATTGACGTTACCGTGAGGGCGTCAGCATATCCCGTCCATTACAGAAGGGCGTTAGCTTCTCCACGAAATCTCTCCCAGATACAACCTGCCAAATAAAAGCAGATGTTGCGCCTGTGGTGGCTACTCAACCTATCGACCTGTGGTTGAGAGTATGTACCTGGTTTACTTCGTTCCTCTAGATGATTGGTCGTAGTTTTAGGTGGACTTTCTATGCCGGGTTTATTGTCAGTGCTTATTGGTCGGAAAAACAACCGCCAATGACCTGTATCCTTTCCCTTTTGGGCCAGCGCATCAGCCTTTTCGCTGGTTCAATGTAACGACACTTATATGAGTCTTTGCTTTCGCTCACCATGACTACTTGCTTGGCGGTAACTGGTTCAGGCTACCAGTTATTGCGCCTTTCTTACCCGCTTTACGGATTGATGCCATCGCTACCGTCGGGTAAGTGCTGTCACTCCTGCACCTGGAGGGGTGGACTTTCACCACCATCATCTAGAAGTTGTCAGGGCTGATGGAACCCTGCCAGTGGTCCCCCATCGACTTATCGCCGGTGGTTTACACTAAACGAATCGCACAATTTTCGCATCATTACAACTACCAGGAGCAAAATAAAATTGGTTTACCAGTTTTGTTGACTAACATATGAACTCTCAATAAAAATAACGTTTTTTGCTGGCGATATATCCTCTATATTCTTCTTCTGTATAAATTTTACATCGCTCGTGTTGTCACATCCTGGCACAGGGAAACTATCGATAATATATTCTTGACCCGGATTTAGCGAATGATTGAGCCATTGCTTGAAATAAACTCCCATACAATTGTTTCATCAATCTTATGTTTTCGACGATTAAACCTACTTTTACTTAACAGATTTTTGATCTAGTTATGTTCTGCCATAAATTGACGAGCTCTATCGCCCTCCCAAAAAATAAGCAGCAACTAATCCTACTGTCATCACCTCCGCACTATTCATTTTTACTTGTGGATCTTCTTTGATATTGAGTGCTTTTAGCAGTTCATCGCCAAGAACAAAAATTGTTATAATCATATTTTCCATAATCTACCGCAATCAACTGTTATTTTAGTACATTATAACCTATAAACAGGGATGGCTACTGATAGCATAAAAATAATATATTTCTGTATCCTACCAAAAATATCGGAAATCTCTAAGTGGGTAATCCATTTTTTTTAATAGGTAGCAACTTGAGTTATATATAAAAGGTTGTTCTGAACTCCTGCACCCTCTGCCACACTATTTCTAATAAATTAGGACTATCCGCATCAAACCATTCAATCTGCGGATCAGCCCGAAACCAGGTCCGCTGTCGCTTGGCAAATTGCCGCGTGTGCAACGCCGTTAATTCTTTCGCTTCGAGCAACTCAATATCTCCGGCCAGATATTGTTTGATTTCCTGATAACCTAGGGTATCTAACAGGGGCAAATCAGCTCCATATTTCTGACAGAGATATTCTACTTCCTCGACAAACCCAGCCCCTAGCATTTGTTCTGTCCGCTGGGCAATTCTCTGTGTCAGTCTGTCAGCATCTGCACATTCTAAACCAATTTGCAGAATGGGATAGTTGGGCGGATCGGTCCCTTGCTGTTGGGAAATGGGAATTCCAGTGACATAAAATACTTCTAATGCTCGTAATGTACGCACAGCATCATTGGCGTGAATCTTCCTGGCTGCCCCTGGATCTACTTGTTGCAGCATCCCGTAACATTGACTTTGCGATAGTTCGGACAACTGCGCTCGCAACTCTGTCTGGGGTGCGACTCGGGGAATCTTCATTCCTTGCACTACGGAACGGATGTATAATCCAGTACCTCCCACCAAGAGGGGAATGCACCCTCCTGGTTGGAAAGATGCGATCGCCCCTTGGGCCTGCTGCTGGTAATCTGCTAAAGTCAGAGTTTCCCTCGGATCGCAGATATCAATCAGGTAATGGGGCACCAGCAGGCGATCGGCCCTTGTGGGCTTGGCCGTACCAATGTTAAACTCTCGGTACACCTGTCGGGAGTCAGCACTCAGAATTATTGTCTCCAGTCGCTGGGCCAAAGTCAAAGCCAGCCCCGACTTACCGGTAGCCGTGGCCCCACAGATTGTAATCAAACCGTAACCGCCTCCATATGGTGGGTGCATCCCCTAAATAAATTTGCCCCGATCCTGCCCTGAGATTGTCTCAGACCCTTTGATGTTATAATTTCTGAGAGATTTTTCCAGCAAATGTAGAAAGGCGGCTAAAAGCCCGAAATTGGAGAAGACATACATGACCACCAGCTACAGCGCCGAGCAAATTCAAGTGCTCGAAGGTTTAGAACCGGTCAGAAAAAGACCGGGGATGTACATCGGCACTACTGGCCCCAGAGGACTCCATCATCTAGTATACGAGGTAGTTGACAACTCGATCGATGAAGCCCTAGCTGGCCACTGCTCCCATATCGAAGTAGATATCAATGCCGAGGGTTCTGTTACCGTCACAGATGATGGCCGGGGTATCCCCACAGACATTCATCCCCGTACTGGCAAGTCGGCATTGGAAACGGTGATGACCGTACTCCACGCTGGCGGTAAGTTTGGTGGCGGTGGCTACAAGGTTTCCGGAGGATTGCACGGTGTCGGGGTCTCGGTGGTGAATGCCCTGTCTGAATGGTTGGAAGCTACCGTTTGGCGATCGGGGCAGATCCATACCCAACGCTTTGAACGGGGCATCCCCATCAAGGAACTTACTTCCCAACCCGATACAGAAACCCGCACTGGCACTTCCATCTCCTTCATGCCCGATATCCAAATCTTTACTACGGGCATCGAGTTCGATTACGATACCTTGGCCAGGCGCTTGCGGGAGTTGGCCTACTTGAACGCTGGGGTCAAAATTACCTTTAGCGATCGCCGACTGGAAGAACCACGGATCGAAAGCTATCAATACAATGGGGGCATTCAAGAATATGTTGCCTACATGAATCGGGAAAAGCAAGCCTTGCATGAGGAAATTATCTATATGCAGGGAGAAAAAAATGATGTCCAGGTAGAAGTGGCTTTGCAGTGGTGCGTCGATGCCTATACGGACAATTTGCTGGGGTTTGCCAATAATATCCGCACTATTGATGGCGGTACTCACCTGGAGGGGTTGAAGACTGTCCTGACTCGGACCATGAATTCGATCGCCCGCAAGCGCAATAAGCTGAAAGAAAATGAATCCAACCTGAGTGGGGAGAATATCCGCGAAGGTTTAACAGGGGTAATTTCTGTCAAGGTGCCCGATCCGGAATTTGAAGGACAGACGAAAACCAAGCTGGGGAATACAGAAGTGCGGGGCATTGTTGATTCCCTCGTGGGAGAACGTCTCACTGAGTATCTGGAATTTAGCCCCGCTGTCGCCCATGGGATCTTAGAGAAGGCAATTCAAGCTTTTAATGCGGCAGAAGCGGCACGACGGGCCCGGGAATTAGTCCGCCGTAAATCAGTCTTAGAATCCTCTACTTTACCAGGTAAATTGGCTGATTGCAGCGAACGAAACCCCGCAGAAACAGAGATATTTCTGGTCGAAGGCGATAGCGCTGGCGGTTGTTTTTTTGGAGATACACTTGTAGCCTTGGCAGATGGGCGCTCTCTCAGCTTCAAAGACATTATTGCCGAACAAGCCCAAGGAAAAGAACATTTTTGCTATACCGTTCGCCCTAGCGGAAAAATCGCGATCGAACGCATCATTAACCCCCGGATGACTAAGGCAAATGCTGAAGTCGTCCAAGTGACATTAGATAATGGGGAAACTCTAATATGCACTCCCGATCACCCGTTCATGTTGCGGGATAGCAGCTATAAACCAGCGGCATTGCTGACACCAGCAGATTCCCTCATGCCACTCTATCGCCAGCTCTCCCGCAAGCATGAAAACTGTTCGGGAATAGATGGCTACGAAATGGTTTGGAATACCCATCAGAATCAGTGGATTTATACACATCTGTTGGCGGATTTTTATAACCTCCGCAATAATGTATATCTGTCATCAGATGGCAATCATAGCCATCATGTCGATTTCAATAAACTCAACAACAACCCGACAAATATAAAACGGCTGCCTGCGGAGGAACACTTGGCCTTACATCGCGCTAACCTTGAATTCACCCTGCATCGTCCGGACGTGATAGAAAAAAGCCGCCAAGTTCACAGGAGTGAAGAGTTTCGTGCGATGATGAGCGAACGGATGCAGCAACCAGAAACGCGGAAAATTCTCTCGGAACAGGCTAAGGCCCAGTGGGAAGATGAAGCCTACAAAGCTTATATGCAAGGCAAGTGGCGCGAGTTTTATGAAGGCAATGAAACTTATCGGCAGGATTTGCACGATCGATTGTACCAAGCGCAGTTAGAGTATTGGAGTGATGAAGCAAACCGTATAACTCAAGCCGAACGGGTTCGCAACTACTATGCAAATAATCCCGAAGCACGGTCCGAACTTTCATCAATTGCCCAACAGCAATGGCAAGATGAAGAATTGTTGGAGTGGTGCTCTCAAAAGACACGGGAACAATGGACGCCAGAATTTCGGACCAAGCGTCGTGTTGCACTCAATGAAACATATTACCGCAAAACTATCGAGGCATTAAAAAAAGTTCACCGCCAGGAAGGTTATATGGATCTGGAACTGTACGCTCGTTACCGTCGCCAAACCCGAGACAAGTCTCTGTTGAAATTCCAGACGTTCTGCGATCGCTATTTTGCAGGGGATGACGTGCTAGCGCGTCAAGCAATTCGCAATTACAACCATCGCATTGTGTCCGTCGAACGGGTGGAAGAACGGGTGGATGTTTACGACATCGAAGTTCCCCATACTCATAACTTCGCGCTAGCAAGTGGAGTGTTTGTCCATAATAGTGCTAAGCAAGGACGAGACAGGCGTTTTCAGGCCATTCTGCCTCTGCGGGGGAAAATTCTCAATATTGAGAAGACTGATGACGCGAAAATCTACAAGAACAATGAAATTCAGTCCTTGATTACAGCCCTAGGTTTGGGGATTAAGGGTGAGGAATTTGACCCGAATAATCTGCGCTATCATCGGATCGTGATCATGACGGACGCTGATGTAGATGGCGCGCACATCCGCACCCTGTTGTTGACCTTTTTCTATCGCTATCAGCGGAATCTTGTCGATCGCGGCTATGTCTATATTGCCTGTCCTCCTCTCTATAAGGTGGAACGGGGACGCAATCATTTCTATTGCTATAGCGATCGGGAACTGCAAGAACGCCTCAAGGAGTTGCCCCAGAATGCCAATTATAACATTCAGCGGTTCAAAGGTTTGGGTGAAATGATGCCCCAACAGCTGTGGGATACTACTATGAACCCGGACACGAGGACCATGAAACGGGTGGAAATTGAAGATGCTGCTGAAGCTGACCGCATCTTTACGGTGCTGATGGGCGATCGGGTGGCCCCCCGCCGCGAATTTATCGAAACCTACGGACCCAAACTTAATCTGACTGATTTGGATATCTAAGATCCTGTTGGGCATCGATAGCAGCCCAGAAACCCGGTTTTCGGTAAAAACCGGGTTTCTTATTCCAGCAGAGTAGTCCTGAAGACATCCGCAAAAAAAATCTTGCCTAGTTACGGAAGTATGATATATTATAATCCGAAAGGAATCGACTTGCGCACGAGTGGGAATTTGTTGTCATATTGGCTGCATGAAAAAGCTCAGTTTCCGACCGTTCGCAGTATAGATATCGTAGTCTCGAAACAGCTACACCATTACCAATAAACTAGTACATCGTCCAATTTCCGAGTATTATGGTCTGGAAACCGGGTTACCAATTGCAAGGGGGGAAGTACATCATCGCCAAAAAGCTAGGCCGAGGCGGTTTTGGCATTACCTATCTAGCGTCAGAACCCACGGGAAAGCTGGTGGTGATTAAAACCCTCAATGCAAAAGTACAGCAGCGACCGGACCTCTTCCATAAATGTCAGCAAGACTTCCTGAATGAGGCCCTGCGTCTGGCAAAATGCTGTCATCGGCATATCGTGGGCGTGGATGAGTTAATCCAAGAGTCGGACCGCTGGTGTATGGTGATGGAATAAGTAGTTGGACAAAATTAATTGCACAAAGTCTGCAAAACTTGTTATACTAGATATAGCTACTCGTACATGTAGCAGATTTTCGTGGCTACTAACAGGGAGTCTGTTTTCACGCTCATCTCTTGCACGATGTCTTTGTGATATATGACATTAAATGACTAAATTAATCGAAGGAGGGGTCTCCTGGACTTATGGTGATAAGTTTTTCTTATCATAGAAGCAAGCTAATAAACGTAAACGGAAGTTCTCAAAGTTTGTAAATCCGTATCCTTGACGCTTAATCAGCTTAAGAATATTGTTAATTCCTTCCATTACTCCACTTGTTGTATGACTAATAAAATAATTACAAATTCCCGCAAGATGATTGTCAATCATCTGAGCTGATTTTTGATAAAAAAACTTAGCATACCATTTTTTTAATTGACCTTTAGCTGATTTCAATGTTTTACTGGTTTCATAGATAGGACGAGGTTCTTCTTTTAGCTGATAAGCAATAGCGCTCCCGCTTGTGCTAAAATTACTTCTAGTTTTTCTTGGGCTTCAACATCAAGATTTGCACCGTTGCTTAACAATAAATATTTACTGCCTCTTTCTGTCACCCCGAGCTTGATGCGCAATTTGTTTAATTCACGATTGACATGTTACATAACATGAAATCGAACTATTTGTGCATTTGGGAATATTTTTTCGACAACTAAGAGATAACCTTCCCACATATCTATGCTGACCTCTACAACTCCTTCGCGGACCTCTAAGTCAAGCAAGGGTTTCAATTATTTGCCATAAGTTTATGAGAATTGATTACTTCTAATAAATCTCCTGTATCTAGATCGCTAATGACTGTTACAAAATCGCGTCGCGTAAACTAATCTCATCAAGACTCAAAGGTTTTGGCTGATCCCATTTTTTTTTACTGCTTGGCGCGCTCAATAAATCAAATATACTTTGAACCTGAGTTTCAGTTAATTTTTCTTCCCGAGTAACTTGAAGAACTGTAGTTACTTTAACAGGTTCATATATATACTCCACTGGTTTGACGGCCAATCAATAAAGTCTAATTGCTCGTCAACATAATGTTGACAAGAAGAACAATCTCATTGTCGATGAGGGATTTTTAACTATACGGCTCGCCCCTGACAAATTATCAATTAAACTTTGACGTTCTTGATGCAGTTTTGTTGTAGTTTCTCCACATTGTATTTTTTTATTAAGCCAGGGAATTTGAAAATAGCTGATATCATCAATGATAGAGCAACTTTCAACAGTTGCATGATCGTAAATTCAATAATTTATCGAGATTAAAATCCATTTCACTACTCAAAATGTAACACAGTATACATTTTACACCAAAAACCCAGGAGAGCCCGAAGGAAGAATTGAGAATGATTTTAATGCGCGAAATCAATGAGCTTTCTGCAAAATTACTCTTATCAATTTATCGTCTTAGTCGCCATCATCAAGTTCGTCAAAGAGCGTTTACTTTTGATCGAGCAAGGACAGAAAAAAGTTAAAGAACTTATGGAGATTTTTGATGTTAGTCGTAGAACTATATACAATTGGATTGGGGATTGGGATTCATCGGGGATGGTAGGACTATATAATAAGTCACCGAAGAGGTCGCAAGCAAAGCTTTAGTCTCGAACAAAAAGAACAAATTAAATTCTGGACTGAAGAAGAACCGAGACAAAAAAGTGGTGGCTAAAATTAAAGAATAATGGGTAATTTAAACAAGTTTTAAAACTGTTCAGATAATTTTGAAAACGATGGATATGAGTTGGAATCGGATGCGTAAAGGGGTAGCTGTCAGCCCGCCAAGAGTATGAGGAAAAAAAGCACAACTTGAAGAACTGAAACGGTTAGACGATTTGGGGGAAATCAACTTGTATTATTTAGATGAAAGTGGATTTTATTTAATTCCTTGTGTGCCTTATGGATGGCAAAACAGATGGGGATGACTATCTGGTAGGAGGTTCCGGAGATGACTCTCTGGTAGGCGGCGATGGGGATGACACCTTGATCGGTGGCATTGTCTGCGATGGCGGTGACGGCAATGATATGCTCGTGGGTGGCTCTTTCAATGCTACCCTGATTGGTGGTGCTGGCATTGACGTTGTCTCCTTTGCAGAGTTCTCGGTCGGCATAGACATTGATCTTTCTCTGGGTATAGCTGTAGATATAGATGTCAACTTCACCAATAGCATCTCGGGATTTGAAGTAGTCATCGGTTCGGACTTTGACGATACCATAACTGTTGGTGCTTCTTCAGCCATCATAGCCAGTTAAAAAAAGTGCGGTTTCCGGGGTCGAGAGCTATTACCATATCGGAACCTGTCGTTAACTCCGGAACGTATTGTGGAAAGCAAGCGAACCACTTTCCCCGTTGATAGATTAACTCAGTCCCGTATACACAGTTAGCTGGTAGCTCGTAGCCTTTAGCTATTGTAAACTGTAGGTCGCCAATCTTAGAGCGGAACCACGTTCCGTTTCGATAAGCCGCATTCTTAAACTGAATAGCTTGGGACTTCTTTTTGCAAGAGCGAAATCTTAGGTAACACTTGCCATTATTAGTTTTGCGGGATTGACGACTAGCATTTTGAGCTTCACAACATTTTGAGCTTCACAAACAGCTTCTTGTCTGCTGTTACCTAGGCACTTTGTCCACTCATTAGCTGGTAAATTTTGCAACGGCTGTATGTACTGGTCTAAAGATTGCCCGAGTGAAAGCGAACGACTGTTATTGTAAAACTCTACGCATTGATTGTAAACCCAGCGACTGCTAGCCATTTTTTCCAAATAGCATGTAATTCCGGCTCTGGAAATAACGGTATTTTAAGGACGCTGTTCGGTCTGATGTTTTGGCTTATCTTGAATGGGTTATTCCCGTACTTTTTCGCTGATTTATTTTCTGTACTTTCGCAAACCGTAGAGCCAAGAACTGAAACAGTGGACGGACGATCGACAAAATATCCAGAACAAGCTCTTGTTCTGGACTGAGTTGTTGCTCGTTGAGAACCACGAGTTGGACCGCATTGTATTTGCATAACCACTCAACCAGTTCCCATCCAAATCGGCAGAGTCTATCGCGGTGGGCAACGACAAGCCGCTGGATATCCTGCTTGACAATTCGTTCCAGAATGGCTTTAATTTTTCGCCGTCTAAAATTAAGCCCTCCTCCAATTTCAGAAATGAATTCCGCCTCTGGATAGTGGAGGCGCAGGTACTCAAGTTGTCGGCTCTTGCATCGTCACGTTGGGAATAACTTGATACCCTTGCATAGCAAACAGTTGTAGTTGGCAACTCGATGCCTGTAAATCTTTCAATTTCCCTTTTGAGGAAACGGCGCTGCTCACCTGGTGTCCTGTAAGATTGGATTTTTCCTTCTCGCTCCCATCTTCTGAGGGACTCTGGATGTACTCCCAGAAGGTTAGCTGCCTGGGCTGAAGTATAATACTCATGTTTCATTTATAATCGAGCAGCAAATGCTCGTTTCTTGTTGGATTACATTAGTTTCATTAGCTTTATATTTATAACTATAGCCACAACCAAACTCCGCTGTGTTGAGCAAAAACACGTAAGTTAGAGAATATTTTTATTACCGCTCACGACCCTATCTTACTGATTTTTCGCCCAAATATGAGAGATGTGTAGGTTTTTGGGTACTTAGTCGCAATTTCAAGGACTTGCTACCAGAGCCCATGTACTGTCCGAAGCGATCGGATCCACTGTAGCAGAGTCCAAGAGTCAGCCCCAGCAAGAGTCGGGAGATGCTGCTAAACAGCAGCATCGCGATCGGCTAATGTTGTTGCTGTTTGCTGGACCAGACAATCGACGCATGGCAATTAGCCTGTCCCGGGTGGCCCGCTTAGAGGAGTTTCTCGGTCACGCCATCGAACGCACCGGTCACCAGGATGTCATCCAATATCGTAACCAAATTCTGCCCCTGATTTATCTGTCCGCCTGCTTTTTCACTGGCAGTTACAAGCCGATCCCGGCTACCGCAGATGATAAAATCCAGGTGGTCGTGGTGCATATGAATGAAGAGAATATGGTAGGATTGGTGGTCGATCGCATCCTCGACATTGTCGAGCAAGAATATCCGTCAAAGGCGCCGCCACCCAAGAAGAAGTGCTTTATTCGGCAGTCATTCAGGGTCGGGTCACTGAACTTATAGATGTCGAAGCTGTAATCCGAAATAATTTAGTCGGTGTATACCATAAGTGCTAACAAAATGGGTAAAGCAATAGAAATTATCTTAGTTGAAGACAACCCCGGGGATGTTTTTTTGACCCAAGCTGCCCTGGAAGATGCTAAGATTAATAATAATCTGCACGTAGCTGTAGATGGAAAAGAGGCTATCGCCTTTCTGTACCAACAGGGAGAGTATGGTGATGCGCCTCGTCCCGACGTTATCCTCCTGGACTTAAACTTGCCGAAAAAATCTGGTCGGGAAGTATTGGCGGAAATTAAGAATGACGATAATCTCAGGCGGATCCCAGTAGTTATTCTCACTAGCTCAAGTTCTGACCAAGACATCCTCAGAAGCTACAACCTCCACGCTAACTGCTACATCACTAAACCCATTGACCTAGAACAATTTGCTCATGTGGTTAAGTCGATTGAAAATTTTTGGTTCAAGATCGTCACCCTACCACGGCCATGATAATATTGTGCGATTCGTTCCGGTGTAAACCAGTATGGTGAAAATCGGGTCTGGTTCCATTAGCCAGATAACTCTGGTAATCATGGGGGTTAAATTCCCCTCCCCCAGGTGCGGGGGTGACACCGGTCCTCGGTGCTGCGTGGCGACATCGACGTGGTGCTAAGCGAGGACTTAAATGTAGGATCGCTGGCAGCCTAAGCCGGTGACGCCGCTAGGAAAGATGCTAATGGTTAGAAGAAGCGAACCTATATAAGCCTCATCACATGGAAGCAGCGGAATAAGGCTAAAGCGCTGGCCCAAAAGGGAAATGGTAGTTGGTATTAGTGGTAGTATTTCACTAATAACTTACTCGAAGAACTCCCGGGGTAAAGTAGGGACCTAAAAGCATCGTGAAATGATATCAGGGAACGAAGTAACCCCTCGTTAGCTGTCCTCATTTGGACAAGTTAGATGTTAAGCGAAAGCAACGAGGGTAGGGATGTCCTAAGAAGCTAATGCTCGGAGTAATATTCGTAGATATGCTGACGTCGGACGGTGATCGTAGGAAATTTCAGGCTAAAGTACCTCTAATAAGCCTCGATACCAAGTTTAAGCTATGGTTGGATAACTGGTAAAACGGACCTAGAAAACGGTGAAACTAAAGGTTATCTGGCAGCGCCACTCACCGACCAGGAAAGGGGAGAAATTACATGAGATGAGGGAGAACGGGAGTAATCCCGAGTAATCCTATCAATGACAAGGCCTACTGCCCAGTAGCCGGGTGCGGTGAAAGTCGCAAGCCCGGTTCCGCTCTTGGAGGGTTGGGGAGTGATTCCCAGCTCGACCCCGACCGACAATGGTTAGTTGTTGGGGTTCTTCTCAATCTAGTATGCTAAAATAGGTCTTGAAGTTGATGCGCCCGCTCAACGGGAGATCCTGAAAGCCGGAAAACCTTTCCCACCTTGACATTCAGCAACTATTTGTGGTATAATCTAGCTCTCTAGAAAAAACAGGAGAATTTATAAGATGCCACGCTCGAAAAAATACTAACAACATTGTTAAACATTCCAGAGGTGAAAGTTGTCGGGTATACCAAGACTCATTTAACAGAAGTGATGATGACAATTGAGGCAGAAAAAAAAGAAGCAATTTGCCCTAGATGTCATCAGAAAAGTCAGCGATTGCATCAGAACCATCATTATTTAATTAAGGATTTACCCTGGGGAGAAAAAAAGTTTTTCATCAATCGCCGACAAGTGCGCTCGCTGTTTGAAACCGTGAGAAATTGTCATATGTAGAAGGTCGGCGTAAATATACGAAGAGACTGGGAGAACAAGTGGTTCGAGAAGTATTAAATGGGGATATTATTAATATAGCGCTTCGGTATGACTTAAAAGAATCTGAGGTTCAACAAATGCTATCGGGACAGGTGAAAATTGAACCGAACTAAAAAAGTTAGGGATCGATGAAATTGCGTTGGTAAAAGGGCAACGTAATTATTTAGCTGTTTTAGCCGTGTCTCCTGGGAGCGCTATTCGCACTACCCAGGAGACACGGCGTGGACATTGAGAATAGCAAACTTCTGGAAATAGTTAACTCAAGTTGCGACCTATAAAAATTGGATACAAAAAGCTATGATAAAGAGAATTATTTTCAACTCTAATCCCTTAGATGTAACAGCATGAATTGACTTGGGAAACAAATTGGTGATTCGACTAAAACAGGTTTCAACTTGTTTTCTTGTTACTTTTTGTATATATTCAAAACAAGAATATTCTTTTCTTTTTGAGTTCTTTTTTCGCAAAGGTTTTAACATTATACTTGACGACTCTTTTAGTAAATCCTCTAATTGATAATCATTATAAGCTTTATCTCCATAAACTATTGAATTTGATGGTAAGTCAAAGCCAAAAGATTGCAAAACTTTAACATCATTATAACTACCAGGATCTAGATAAAATTCTATTGGCTTTCCATTTTTGTTTACCAACATATGAACTCTTAATCCATAAAAATAACGTTTTTTACTGGCAATATACCCTCGATATTCTTCCTTGTTATAAATTTGGCATCTATCAATCCTAATATTATCACATACTGGCACCGGAAAACTATCAAGAATATATTCTTGACCCGGATTGAGCTCTTTAAATGTTTGAGCTATAACTTGGAAGAAAAACATCCAAATTGGTTCGTCAATATTGTGTAATCGACGATTGAACCTACTTTTACTTAACAGATTTTTTATATACTTGTGTTGGACCATAAATTGACAAGAGCGATCGTGGTGTCCTCCGAAAAAATATGCAGCAACTAATCCGACTGTCATCACTTCGGCATTGTTCATTTTTACTTGTGGATCTTCTTTTATATTTAACGCTTTTAGTAGCTCGTCACAAAGAACAAAAATTGTTGTAATCATATCTTCCATCATCTACATCCCCCAGCAATTAACTATTATTTTAGTACATTATAACCTATAAACAGCCAACCCGCCGTCTAGCACAAAAAAAATATAATTTTGTATCAAAAGCTACGAAATATCCTAAATATCTGTAAAGTCTAAGTGGGTAATTCATATTTTTTTTAATAGGTCGCAACTTAGGTTAGTTAAGTCTCGGCGACGATCTGCGAGAAGTCTTGCTATCATGGGATGTTGAATGCTATTGAAGAAGTGAGTATAGATATGTGGAAACCGTATCAAAGTTTAGTGGAAGAATTGATGCCTAATGCTGAAGTTATAGCTGACCGTGTGACTAAGCAAGTAAATGAGGAATTAGATAATTGTCGAAAACAAAAATGAAGCCCCAAAAATCAAGAAAGAGTCAGAAAAAAAATAATTATTATCGGGATTAAATAAAAATAAAAAATGAAGAAAATTTTAAAAAAACAATAAATTAAGCTGAAATAAATTCAAAAATAAATTACAAAATTGGGAAAAATGCACCGAGGATCAGCTACATATATGAGAGGTCCGAAAAGTCGAAAAATCCCACCTTACAAATGAGCGATTGGCTTCTAGATGCAAAAGAATATTTTTCCGTGTGAGGACAATTATTAGATGGTTCGGAGAAATTGTCGGTTATTTTGAATCAGGGAAAACTCAAGGAACTGTGTCAGGAATAAATAACCGTCTCAAGTTAATTAAGCGTAGGGGATATGGGTTCAGAAATCTGGAAAATTTTTGCTTGCGTAGTCTACTTTCCTGGTGCTTTTAGCATCAATCTAGCATACTAGATTGAGAAGAGCCGTAAATTCTAGAGTTGAAAAACACCCTCAACACAATGGTCGATCGCCTGAATACCTTTTCTAACGAAGTCACCCGCATGGCGCGGGAGGTAGGCACAGAAGGAAAACTGGCTCTTCGGTACTTAGTATGGTATTTTAGCAATAGATTTAGGCTGAAAGCTTTGCTGCGCAAGGCTTTGAGACGATAGACTGTCTTTTTTAGGCAACTATTGGGTCTAGCAAGTCGCCAAAGCTTTACAGAGCAAGGCTTTCGGATATTTTTGAACCCCTAATTTGCAAACCAAGTACCGAAGAGCCGGAAAACTGGGCGGTCAAGCCCAAGTAGAGGGCGTTGCAGGCACTTGGAAGGAATTGACGGATAATGTAAATTTCATGGCGGCTAACCTGACTGACCAAGTACGGAATATCGCCGAAGTATCCACAGCAGTGGCACAAGGTGATTTATCCAATAAAATCACGGTGGAGGCCGAAGGAGAAATTTTGGAGTTGAAGAATACCCTCAACACGATGGTAGATCAACTCAATGCCTTTGCTAGTGAAGTAACGCGGGTGGCGAGTGAAGTCGGAATAGAAGGAAAACTGGGCGGTCAAGCTAAGGTGGAAGGTGTATCGGAAACCTGGCTGGGGAGAATTGAAAATAGAGAAATATTGTAGGTTGGGTTTCGTGCCTCAACCCAACCAATATCTGAACAATTTGTTCGCAACTCATGCCCAGTAATGGTGAATTTATAGTGACCCGGTTGAGGCTCTGCCTCCAGACCTTCCGAAGAGGAGCAACAAACTATTCCTTAACAGAGAAGTATTGAGGTATAACAAGGGTAACGAGAGGGTAACGAGAGAGGAAGAGATAAAATGGAAAGATTGCAGAATATCCAGATATAGAAGCTACCAGAAAGAGTTTATCTGGCAAAATATGATGATTTGCTAGGGTTAGCAAAGGATTTAATTTGCATGAAATCACCAATTTTATTGACGGTAGAAACTTGGCAACATATTAACCTATTCTTTATGCAGCAAGGCAACATATATGAAACCTTGAGGAATATTCACCAACAACTCACTAAGCTGGTATTGCTTACGTTGTAATTGGTGGGATGGCTTTAGCATTACATGGCTGTTTGACTGAAGATATCAACTTATTAATGTCATCAGAAGGCTTAAACTAATTTCGTCAAACTTTTGTCGGTCGAGGATATGTTTTGGCTTTTACAGGCGCACGGAAAACTTTCACAAACACGGCAACGGGAGTTAGAATAGAGGTAATTACAACAGGGGAGTTTCCCGGCGATGGTGCGCCCAAAGCAGTTTGTTTCCCAGATCGGCAAGAAGTCGCTGTTGAGTTAGATGGATTAATGGCGATCAGGCTTTCTAGCCTGATCGAATTAAAATTAGCATCGGGTTTAAGCGCACCCGATCGCCTGAAAGATTTAGCCGACGTTCAGGAGTTGATTCTGGTTCTGGAACTGACTGAGGATGTAGGCGATCGCCTACATGTTTCAGTCCGACCAGAATATCTGCGTCTTTGATCAGCATTGAACCAGCGATCGTAGTCAGTAAGTAGGGTGGGCACCGCCCACCAACCTTAAGTTAGTGCCATTCGATGGATTGCTATATTCTCCCTGGAAATGATATCCTATGGTAGAGTAAGAACCGGAGGTGGCAATTGTATATACTTAGCAAAAATATCTGGATTACCAAACTAGAGGTCTACGAAGAAGGGATCGCAGATTTTTGCGGCAAGTGGAAAATTACTGAATTTGCCCTATTTGCATCTATCCTCCGGGTTGATTCAACAATTAGAACCGCCGCTTCCACCTATGCCACCGGAGATAGAATAATCTGGATGGCGATCGCCTCTTCGGACAGAGCATTTCCAGGGTAAAACAATTAGCAAAACAAAAATGGTTAGATCGGAGCACAGTATAAATATATGGTGATAGCAGGTTATTGTCTAGCAGTAGCAGCCACGGCGATCTGGGCAGGAAGTTTCATCGTCGCCAGAGCATTTAATCAGGATATACCGCCAATAAGTCTAGCATTTTGGCGATGGACAATTGCCGCCATCACCTTAGCACCATTCGCACTGCCCGGGACAATCAAAGACTGGAAACTGGTGAAAAAGCATCTGCCATACTTAGCTGGAACTGCCCTGTTAGGGGTGACAGCTTTTAACACCTTGATCTACATAGCGAGTCACACAACCCAGGCAATAAATATGGCCTTAATAGCCACGGCTTCTCCCATTTTTATGGTAATCATGTCTCGGATATTTTATGGCGAACGGATTACCTGTAAAAAAGCGGCAGTAATGTAGTCGCAGTCAGGGTTTGACCCCCCCTATATCTAGTAGCTGGAGTGGGCTTACTGCTGAGTTTTCTTCAGCCTTAACATATTTTTCTCTGATTAGGCGAATGATAACCATAAGAAATTGTGAAGAAAATTGAGGGCATTAATGTTTCTAAACAAAACTTAACAAGACTATCATGGAAACATCGTACCCCAGAGGTTGAAGTGCTCGTATCAGGACCTTACCGTTATAAAAGTGTTTAATCGGATACATTTCAGGAATCTGCGCGGCGACATCTTCGGAGGTGTCACAGCCGCAGTTATCGCTCTACCAATGGCTCTAGCCTTCGGGGTCGCCTCGGGCGCTGGAGCAGAAGCCGGTCTTTACGGAGCCGTATTAGTAGGATTGTTTGCCGCCCTGTTCGGCGGCACCCCGACCTTGATTTCCGAACCCACCGGTCCGATGACCGTGGTGATGACGGCAGTAATCGCCTCTCTGACTGCCGCTAACCCAGAAAACGGTTCAGCAATGGCCTTTACCGTGGTGATGCTGGCAGGAATATTTCAGATCGTCTTCGGTTTATTGAAGTTGGGTAAGTACATTACCCTGATGCCCTACACCGTGATTTCCGGTTTCATGTCGGGAATTGGACTGATCATGATCTTCCTTCAGATCGGTCCTTTCCTGGGACAAGCTAACCCCAAGGGCGGCGTTATCGGGGTAATTAGCAACTTGCCCAACTTATTGGCAAATATGAATCCGGTCTCGACCGGTTTGGCAGGCTTGACAGTGGCCATTCTGTTCTTAACACCAAAGCAAATGAAGCGAGTGGTGCCGCCGCAACTGATGGCATTAATCGTGGGGACCGTGGTTTCTCTGATGTTCTTCCCGGATGTTGATATTCGACGAATTGGCGAGATCCCGAGTGGTTTGCCCAGCTTACAAATGCCTTTCTTTACTGTAGAGCAACTACAGACGATGTTAGTCGATGCTGTAGTGCTAGCAATGCTCGGTTGCATTGACGCTTTGCTAACCTCGGTGATCGCTGACAGCTTGACTAGTACTCAACATGACTCGGATAAAGAATTGATCGGTCAAGGCATCGGTAACCTGGCTTCTGGACTATTTGGAGGAATTGCTGGAGCTGGTGCGACGATGGGAACCGTGGTCAATATCCAAGCGGGTGGAAAAACCGCCGTATCTGGCTTAACTCGCGCTGGCATCTTGCTGATTGTTGTCTTGTGGGCAGGGGGTTTGACCCAGAATATTCCCCTGGCAGTCCTCGCTGGCATCGCCCTCAAGGTCGGGATTGATATTATCGATTGGAGTTTCCTCAAACGCGCTCATCAAGTATCCATTAAGGGTGCCTTGATTATGTATGGGGTGATCGGACTAACCGTATTTGTTGACTTGATTGCGGCTGTGGGGCTGGGAGTTTTTGTCGCTAATCTGTTGACGATTAAGCGCCTGACGGATCTGCAATCTCAGGATGTCAAGACGGTTACCGATGCTGATGATGAAATCCTCTTGAGTCCGGAAGAGAAAGAACTACTCAATCAAGCTGACGGTCGCGTGCTCTTGTTCCACCTCAGCGGTCCGATGATCTTTGGGGTTTCTAAGGCGATCTCCCGCCAGCAAACAGCAATGAAAGACCACGAGGTGCTGATTCTGGATCTCAGCGACGTGCCCCTGCTAGGCGTCACTTCTTCTCTGGCGATCGAGAATGCGATCAAAGAAGCTTGCGATAACGGTCGTCACGTCTTCATTGTCGGTGCCGCAGGCGAAATCAAACGGCGGTTGGAAAAATTTTGCATTTTGCAAATGTTACCTCCGCAACACCTGGTGATGGAGCGCAAGGACGCACTCAAGCAAGCAGTTGCCCTGGTTAATGGCTATGATGCCAATGATACTCTTAATGGGTATGTGCGATTCGTTCTAGCCTAACGTGGTCAAACACGGAACGCTAGCCCGGTTTCATTAGCCGGGAACTCTGACCGCATGGGGGTTAAATTCCCCTCCCCCCAGGTACGGGGGTGACACCGGTCCTCGGTGCTACGAAGCGACATCATCGTGGTGCTAAGCGAGGACTCAAATGTAGGATAACTGGCAGCCTAAGCCGGTGACGCCACTAGGAAAGATATCCAAGGTTAGAGCAGGCAAACATGTGCAAGCCTCGTTATAAGGAACCAGCGAAATAAGGCTATATGCGCTGGCCTAAAAAGGAAATGGTAGCTAGTATTAGTTTTAGACTCTGGCTAATATAGTACTCAAATAGCTCCCGGGGTATAGTGTGGACCTAAAGGTATCGCGAAATGTTGTTAGGGAACGAAGTAACCTCTCGTGTGCTGTCCATCAGGACAAGTTAGATGTTAAGCGCAAGCCACGGGGGGAGGGATGGCCCAAGAAGCGAATGCCCGGGGTAATTCCTGGGATAACATCTACAGTAATGTAGATGATGCTGGGTAGCCAGCGCTGACGTGGGTCGGTGATACTAGGAAGCTGCTGGAATGAGTAATCCTAAAAAGCCACGGAACTAATCCGAAACGCAAGTGGAGGATAAGGTATGGATAACTGGTAAAACTGACTTGAAAATGGTGATACTAACGGTTATCAGAACAACCACTCGCTAAACCAGGAAAGGGAAGAAAAGACAGGCGGCAAGGGCTAACGGAAGTAATTCCTATTAAGTCTACCTATGAAAAGGGCCTAGTACCCAGTAGCCGGATGCGGTGAAAATCGCAAGTCCGGTTCCTCAAGGGAGGGTCGGGAAGCGATTCCCGGCTCGACCCCATCCATATCGCAGATCAATGATACTTCATCCAATCAGGATATAGTCAATGCCAATAACTTTTGATCTCCAGACAAGGTCGCAGGCAACAGTGCTAGTAATTTAAGTATTTGCACCAAATGAAATACTTTGTTATTGTCAAGTTGGCGAGAATATCTAATTGAGAACCAGCCAACCTGCCAAGTAATTCGTTTCCAGTTCGTCAACCCTATGAAGAGCGAGCAAGACTACTTCAAATCAACTGTTGCGATCGGAATACTACTTGTAGTATTATTCCTGCAATTCATTGGCGGCCTCACTCCCGAATCCGTTATCAGTCTTCCAAAATCAAAGCGAAGTAATCTCGGTTTTATCGGAACTGGGCGTGATCGTTCTCTTATTTGAAATAGGTCTGGAATCAGACTTAAGAGAATTGAAGGAAGTCGGTTACCAAGCAGCAATTGTGGCTGTAGTCGGAGTAGCAGCCCCTTTTGGTGCGGGCACGGCGGGGCTAATGTTATTGTTTGGCATACCCGCAATTCCGGCAATTTTTGCAGGGGTGGCCCTGACTGCTACCAGTATCGGGATTACTTCTAAAGTTCTATCAGAACCCAGAAGCTAAAATCTGAGCGCGGATTCCGATTTCAGAGCTTAGCTAGCATGACGATCTTTCCTCACTGACAGAAGAGCGCTATAACCATCTCTCTGGTAAAATTTAGACAATAATATTAGACTTGACATTACTGAGAAAGTTGGGGAACCTGAAAATATGTCACAGAAAACTTTTGAGATTACTAAGTTATCTGAGAACTTAATAGATTTATTGTCTGATATTCAGAATCAAACAGAGGTGCTGTTGATTCGTGAGGGACTGCCTTTGGCTAAGGTTATGCCATTGCCAGTTGAGCAACCAGTGACACCCAAGGTCGGGTTAAATTATGGGGCAATGGTGATGAGTGATGATTTTGATGAGCCTTTACCTGATGCTTTTTGGGGTCTATGAAAGTTTTATATGATACTCATGCGTTTATTTGGTGGGATAGTCAGCAACAACAGTTATCAAATGAGATTGTGGAGTTTTTGCTACAACCGGATACAATGAAAGTTGTTAGTGTTGTGAGTTTGTGGGAAATTAAAATTAAAAGTCAGTTGGGAAAGTTAACCCTCAATCAACCTTTAGAAAAATTTACCAGAGTCAAAGTCAAAATGGAATCTCCTTTTTAGCGGTGAATCCTGGGTGTGGTCAAAACCCGTTGATCTTGCCTGGCTCCTTTGCGGGCACCGCCGAGCTAGTCTTCCCCACCGAGAGTGCTGCAACCCTAGTAGCAGTGCTCACGAGGGAGGATCCCGAAAGTCCGGAACTGGATGGGGTCGAGCCGGGAATCGCTTCCCGACCCTCCCTTGAGGAACCGGACTTGCGATTTTCACCGCATCCGGCTACTGGGTACTAGGCCCTTTTCATAGGTAGACTTAATAGGAATTACTTCCGTTAGCCCTTGCCGCCTGTCTTTTCTTCCCTTTCCTGGTTTAGCGAGTGGTTGTTCTGATAACCGTTAGTATCACCATTTTCAAGTCAGTTTTACCAGTTATCCATACCTTATCCTCCACTTGCGTTTCGGATTAGTTCCGTGGCTTTTTAGGATTACTCATTCCAGCAGCTTCCTAGTATCACCGACCCACGTCAGCGCTGGCTACCCAGCATCATCTACATTACTGTAGATGTTATCCCAGGAATTACCCCGGGCATTCGCTTCTTGGGCCATCCCTCCCCCCGTGGCTTGCGCTTAACATCTAACTTGTCCTGATGGACAGCACACGAGAGGTTACTTCGTTCCCTAACAACATTTCGCGATACCTTTAGGTCCACACTATACCCCGGGAGCTATTTGAGTACTATATTAGCCAGAGTCTAAAACTAATACTAGCTACCATTTCCTTTTTAGGCCAGCGCATATAGCCTTATTTCGCTGGTTCCTTATAACGAGGCTTGCACATGTTTGCCTGCTCTAACCTTGGATATCTTTCCTAGCGGCGTCACCGGCTTAGGCTGCCAGTTATCCTACATTTGAGTCCTCGCTTAGCACCACGATGATGTCGCTTCGTAGCACCGAGGACCGGTGTCACCCCCGTACCTGGGGGGAGGGGAATTTAACCCCCATGCGGTCAGAGTTCCCGGCTAATGAAACCGGGCTAGCGTTCCGTGTTTGACCACGTTAGGCTAGAACGAATCGCACAGATTCCCTGAAGATTGGCAAACTGAAGTAGGCAATATCGCGATCAATGGTGTTATGGGTTCAATAGGCAATGTGCTAGATAAGCCCCCTAACCTATGTTCTTCCCACTTACATAGAGGAGGAAGTGGAGCATTTGATGCCAGTCAAGCAGTCTGATGCTAACACAACTGTGCTCTTGGCACAAGCGCGTTTTGATATCGAAGAACTGCAAGTTCAAGGAGACATTGTGCTGTTTTTCGATGTCGGTTCTTTCAATGCCTTGCTCGCGGCGATCGAGCAGGTAGGATGAATTGGGTCCCGTTCGTACTGTTCGTAGTAAGCACTTTAGTGCTTCGGGGTTCGTAGTAAGCACTTTAGTGCTTCCCAGGCGCGAAAGCGCCTAGCTAGCCTGTCCAGCGTAAGCAAGAAGTCAGAAATAATTTTTGAGAATATCTTCCCATGAAGTACGAATCATATTTGCTGGGATGGGTATCTCTGAGTTTTTGGTATTAGCTATGACAAAGGCATTGTCTGAAAGAGATAAAATACCTGAATCATTCCCCTGAGGATCGTCACCAGAAACTGAATCTGTATAACTAGATAGTTCGTCAATTGGAATTCTCAATGCTTTAGAGAAACCAGTAATCTTGCTTTTCCCCATGTTTCAAAAGTAGCGAACTCCTTAAGTTTAGCAGATGCAAATTTGCAACTTCAAATTTGCAACAAATATTGATTTCTATTCATCGCTAAAAAACGTTCTGCACCTCTATAAATGATATTGAGATCACTTCCATAATCTATAAATAAAAAATTCTTGCCATCTACTTTTTCAAACTGACAACCAAAAATTACATTCAAGTAAAGTCCCATAGTATCAACAGCATTACTTGTACTGATTTCCTCGACTTGCTTCAACTGAATAAATAAATATAGGCTTTCATTAACTATAGAGATATTTTGCTTAATTTCATTGGGCAGCCAAACTGGATCCCATTTAATTGCTAGGGTTGCAGTTTGTTGGACTACATCATAAAAAATCCCTATCCAGTAGGAATCATGTAACGTGTATTTATCTTTGAACTCTTTGAAGCTCATATTTATTCCATAATGCCAAGGTAAAGCATCCTCAACAAGCTGACGATGCCACCAATCTGGATAACTATTAAAATCTACATTCATATCAATAACCTGAAATTACAATGTTCTCCCAAACCTAAGCCTTAGCGCAGCGCTTTGTTTGGATAAGATGGTTAGATATTTCTCTGGCCCGTTGTTTGATGCGAGATGCATTGCTGTTCTTGCCCATGCATTAATAGCCTTTTGCATCATCAACTTAGATAATTCATAGGGACATGTTCCATCCTTAAAGTTATGATTACACGCTCTAATATATTAGTCAAATATGCTGATTTATTCAGACAAATAACGGGTCGTCAAATACTAGAAATCATTGTTTGGTTTGATGATGGTGCCGTTTATATCGTAGATGCGTAATCAATGCATAATCCTGGTCGAATGGATTAAATTCTTAATGGTTCATGGCTAACAAGTAACCATAAACCATTAAGCAATAATTAACAACTAACTAACAGCTTTCTCTGCTAATTTGGGTTCCGAAGGTACCAGACGACTTGCCACTTGCTTGACAAAACTCTGTAAAAATGCCATGCGGTTATTTTGTTGAAACACATTTTTCAGGGTTTCTCCCAGCTTGTCAAGATTGAAACCTTCCTCTACACTCAGATCCTGAGCTTGGAAATATTCAATCAAGCTTAAACCCGCTAATCGAGTTAAATAAGCAGCACTGACTCCCTGGGCGACTCCACCGGCAACGTAGGTGACGGCATGACTTTTCAGGATGCCACTAATGGTTTGGGTGGTAAGTTCCACTAAACCCAGTTTCAGCATCAGACTGCCGATGGTGCTAGCAGCTTTTTGCGCCCGATCGAGGTCAAATTTTTGCTGATAAACTGCTCCCAAATCCATCACCAACTGGCCATTAATTGCCCCAGTTGCCAGTAAATCCAAGGCCGGAACGGGGTTGGCGAAGGCCGCCGCGGCGGCGATGTACTGATATTGCTCAATAATGGGAAGGGCCAGATCGCGTCGCAGTCCATTTAGAACTTCTTTTACCTCAACTGTGAGGATATCAGCTTGACGCTTCGTTGTGGCCCACACCAACTGTTGAGCTTCCGTTTCCAGGATGTGACTTAACCTTTCTGTTAGGGGAGAGATCTGCGGTTCTTGGTTTTCCATCCATTCCTTTACCTCCCCATCTTCAGAATGCTTGCGCACCTTGATGGCATCCGGAGAGGCGGCGATCGCCACCACATCTTTTGACTCCAAGATTCCTGCGGTCCGCTGCCGCAACTGCTCCAATATCATCGGTTGTTCCTCTGGTAAATACTGGTCTTGCTTGTTGAATGCCAGTACAGTCCGCTGGTGGACTGCTGCTAGTTGCTGCAAGGTTTGAAATTCTGAGTCAGTCAGGTCTCCCGCCGTCACAAACACCACTAAATCTGAGTTGGACAAGATCCCCTCTGCTGCTGTGGTTTCTCCATCATCAGCAACAAATAAGGCGGGTGTTTCCTGGATCTCCCAGTGAGAGTCTAGTCTTTGGATCAAGCTAGTTTTACCCACGCTTTTACCACCGGTGACAGCCAGGCGAATTTCCTTTCTGTCTAATTGAGCAGTCAGTTGTTCAACCCCTTTCCGCCAGGTCGAGACATCCTGGTTTTCCGCTTCCAACTGCTTAATGGCCCCGTTAATTTTGGCGATCGCCTTTTCCACCGTCTCTTTTTCTACCGGCACATATCCCAAGGGCAAATCCAGATTCTTCGCCGTTTTTTGCTTGAACCACCAGAGTCCAGTCAGGGCGATCGCGCCCATCATTGTCAACTCTGACAGCTGACTCATTTCCTGCTGGATACTTTTCCATAACCATAGTGCCAGAGATAGACCAACTCCACCGATTAAAATCGGGCGTTTCAATTTAATATCCATTTTTTCCTCTCCCCTGTACTGTCTTTACCTACTTATCTCTATGCTATACTCAACCTCTTTTTCTCAACTATTCATGCTACCATTTCCAATTATTTATTTATATTATAGCATCATCCAATTTCATAATGCAACTCTATTATGATAATTTTACAATTAATAATCTTTATTCCCTTGTCCTAACATTACCATTATTTGTTCCCGGTCAATAAATATATTTTCCTTCTACATCGTTTACGATTTATAAAAATCTACCTTGTTCCTGAGCCCCTTGTTAGTTATCACCGCGAACAACCGACAACTGATAACCGATTAGACCTCTCCAAAAATTGAAATCCTTACCAGCCTTGGGTTTCAAGTATGTATCTCACTTGCTCACATATGTTACTCAAGCGACAAAATCGGAGTTTAATAGAGTTCCTGTAAATATTGCACTCTCTCGATGGTATTGGTTAACTTCAAAGTTTTCAGCGCCATCACCCCTATCTACTACTTCTAAAATCAACGCACCAATTCGCAATCTTACTAACCCACAAATTGTGGAAATCACAGAGTTGAATTTTTCAGTATTTAAACGAAATCTTTCACTGGCAACATGGCTAACGCCACGTGATCGAAAAATTTTCACGTAACTGCTCACCGCAAAAAGTAGGGCTTGTTGAGAAAGGAAGAAAGAGATAAATTACAAGCCCTATGCATCTGTTAAGTAGATTGCCATCATGGACCGCAACCAGCAAAAAGTAAGGCTTGTTGAGAAAGGAAGAAATAAATAAATTACAAGCCCTATGCATCTGTTAAGTAGATTGTTATCGGTGGCGGACCGCGACCAACAAAAAGTAGGGCTTGTTGAGATTAAGATAAATTACAAGCCCTATGCATCTGTTAAGTAGATTGCAAGGTGGACCGCGACTAGCCAAGGACAAAAGTTCACGGCGCTCGCCGATGATTCTTGCAACCGCATAGTTTCGCTTGAGCTAAACATCATTGCGACTAACTTAGCCCCCCAATCACTTCTGGCTCCACCGCTAACTTTGCGATGTACTACTACAGGACGCAATACCCGCTCGGCATCATTATTGTCCGGTTTAACTTCCTATGGGAGTTAGAAATGTGAACCATTCATCCCAATGGCGTTCAAGTCTATTAGCAAGTCTTTGGGCGTCCGCAGGCCATCCAGCAGATGGAGGCTGATCTAAAATTGTTTTCAGTTGCGTTTCTACACTTGGACGTTTTTGCGCTCTGTTGTAAGTTGCAACTATTCGATCGAGAATAAGCTTATTCCCCATATTCCGCACGACAAGCTGTAACATGATAGTGCGATTCGTTTAGTGTAAACTAACTTGACACAGGTCAAGGAAGGGGACCACTAGCAGGGTATCATTAGCCCTGACAACTTATAGATGATGGTGGTGAAAGCCCACCCCTCCAGGTGCAGGAGTGAAAGCGTAATCCCTACGGTAGCGATGGCATCAATCCGTAAAGCGGGATTAAAAGGCACCCTGACTGCTAGCCTAAACCGGTCATTGTCGAGCAAGTAACTATGATGAGCGAAAGCAAAGACTTATAAGTGTCGTCATGCAGAACCAGCGAAAATGCTGAAACGCTGGCCTAAAAGGGAAAGGATAAAGGTCATTGGCGGTTTGTCATCCGACCAATAAGCACTGACAATAAACCCGGCATATAGAGTCCATCTAAGGTTACAACCAATCATCTATAGGAACGAAGTAAACCAGGTATGCACTCTCTACCACCGGTCGATAGGTAGAGTAGCCACCAAAGGCGCAACATCTGCTTTCATCAGGCAGGTCATACTTGGGAGAGATTTCGCGGAGAAGCAAACGACCACCGGTAATAGGTGGTATACGCTGACGCCCTCACGGTAATGTCAATTGTGAAGTTGTAAGTAGCAATGCATACGTCATAAGCACGATGAACACATCGATGAATGAATGGAAGGATATCTCCTGGCGAAAGCTGGAACGGGTAGTCCTCAAGTTGCAAAAACGAATTTACAGAGCGGCACAACGTGGCGACAAGCGGACAGTTCGCAGGCTCCAGAGGTTACTGGTAAAATCCCGGTCAGCCAAATGTCTAGCGGTACGACAGGTAACACAGGACAACCAGGGAAAAAAGACTGCCGGTGTGGACGGTGTAAAATCACTGACCGTAGAACAACGTCTAGAACTGGTAGGACAAATAGAAATCTCAAACAAGGCCAAACCCGCACGACGAGTGTGGATACCAAAGCCAGGGAGAGACGAAAAACGCCCATTAGGGATACCGACAATGTACGACCGTGCGACACAGGGGTTGCTAAAAATTGCGCACTTATCCTGAGTGGGAAGCGTACTTTGAAGCAAACTCCTACGGCTTCAGACCGGGAAGGGGATGCCACGACGCAATCGGAGCAATCTTTATTAGTATCAACAAAAAACCCAAATGGGTGTTAGATGCTGACATCGCAAAATGCTTAGATAAAATTAACCACAAAGCGCTAATGGAAAAACTAAATACAACATCACCAATCCGTAAACAAATACGGGCATGGTTAAAAGCCGGGGTGATAGACAAGAGAGAATGGTATGCAACCGAAGAGGGAACACCTCAAGGTGGAGTCATATCACCATTACTGGCAAATATAGCCCTACAGGGGTTAGAAAGAGCAGTAATAGAAATTGCCAAAACACAAAGAGAAAAGAAAAAACTGACAGTAGTCAGATATGCCGACGACTTTGTGGTAATGCATGATGAGAAAAAGAAGGTGGAAGAAGCACAAGTGGTTATAGCGAAATGGCTAAAGGGGATTGGACTAGAACTTAAGCCTGAAAAGACGAAGATAGCTCATACGCTGCACGGCGATAATCCAGGATTTGATTTCCTAGGATTCAACGTAAAGCAATATGAGGTAAGTAAAAACAAAAGCGGTAAGAACAACGGACAACCCCGAGGTTTCAAAACCCTCATAAAACCCAGTATAAAGTCCATAGGTAAGCAGAAAGAAAGGCTAGCGGAAGTACTGGCCAGCCATAAAGCAGCTCCGCAAGCTGCCCTGATAAACAAACTCAACCTAATAATACGGGGATGGGCAAACTATTACAGGACTGTGGTAAGCAAAGAAACTTACACAGATATGGACACCTACCTATGGAACATCCTGTGGAATTGGGCAAAAAGAAACACCCCAACAAATCAAGTGAATGGATAGCCAAAAAGTACTGGACAATAAACCAGGACGTCGAATGGAGATTCAAAGAAGGGGAAGCCAAACTATACCAACATGCAAGTACTAAGATAGTAAGGCATATCAAAGTAAAAGGAACAGCTAGCCCATACGACGGGAACCTCACTTACTGGAGCACTAGACTAGGCAGGAACCCAGAATTGAGCAATCTAGTAACAAAGCTGCTCAAAAGGCAAAAAGGGAAATGTCAATACTGCGGACAGACATTCAGAGATAGCGACAAGTGGGAAGTAGACCACAGTAAGCCACTCTCATTAGGTGGTAAGGACCGGTGGGATAATCTACAACTACTACATAAACACTGCCACGACATAAAGACTGCCAATGATGGTAGCAGCCGTATCCGTGACAAGGATGGCATTACTGAGGAGCCGGATGAGGTGAAAAGCAGATCGTCCGGTTCTGAAGACTCCTCGGGGAGGTGACTCCCTGGCTTAGTTTAATAGGATAGTGGGTCACAAGTAGTGATTTTAGCGCCTGAAACCCGGGCTGTGTCCCCCGGGAGCGCCTTAAGCACTACCCGGAGGACACAGAACCGTAGTCAAATCACTACATCTTGACCACTACCAAGTATTAATTCTCAATTATTAATGAATAAAATTCTTCATCAAGAATTTGTTCGTTATCAAAAGGACAAACTTGAGGATATTCGGACTCATTAGGAATGGGAATGTCAGAACTTGCTCGTTTTCCTTCTTTAATCGCCAGATCTCGACCATCACGATAAGATTCCTCTAAAATTTTGGGTAAATAGGATTTTAAGGAAGGGGTTTTACTCAGTTGTTTATTGATTCGCTTGCGATGTTCGTCAACAGAACTGTACCAGCTTTTTTTCATCGTTTCTGGGGCATCAGCTTGTACCGTTAATTTAAGCAGATGGGCGAGAAGTATCATTAAATTGCTTTCGAGGGCATTTTTTTCTGATTTACCCAAGTCTTTAAGTTCCTCAATCAAGTGTTCGATATCCAGTTCGGAGAAGCGATGATTTTTGAGTTTTTTGATATGATCTTCAATCCATAAGTTGAAGTCTAGATCGTATAGTGTTTGTTTCATTGAGAATTGTTCATTGAGAATTGTTCATTGAGAATTGAAAAAAACCGAGAGAAAGTCAATTAAATATTACTAAAGTTACAATAAATACAGTTATACTGAAAATACTGTTTAAATTACTTAGATGACAAGCGGCGGAGAGGAGCAAGGCACGCCAGCACTACCACAAGGATAGCCGCTAAGATTGTTTTTCCTTACTCTCGACAGTTACCATTATATCATCCATCTAATCTCTCTCAAATAAAATTGTGGAAGTGGTCGTTACTGGCATTTGTCTGGTGTCAGCTTTAGGGATGCTACAGACCAGTTGGCAGCGCCTGATCGCTGGTGAATCTGGCATCAGGCTTTCACAACCTTTTCGGGAACTGCCACCACGACCTCTGGCCCTAATTGGCAAAACTCCGATGTATCCTGGTGCTGCATCTCCTGGGAGCTTGATGTCCCCCGGACGCACTTCGATGCCTACCGTTCCGGAAAAATCGGGATGCTACGCTGCGCGAAAAATCGCAAAAACCTACGATGCCTTCCGGACGCACGGCGAAAACCCGGAAGGCATCGCTCAGACATCGTCGAAACCCGGGGGACATCATCTGAGCACTACCCAGGAGATGCAGTGCGCTAATCCCACAACCCAGGATACCTCGGCAGCTGACTTAACTACTCTCACTCAGCTGGTGGTGACCGAGGCGATCGCCGATGCAGGTCTAGTCCTACCATTGCCAGATGCTGGGGTGGCGATCGGGTCTAGTCGCGCTCATCAGGCTTCCTGGGAACAGCTAGCTAGACAATTACAAGAGGATTCTCTCATGTCCGGTGCCCATTGGTTGGATACCCTTCCGCATATGGTGGCGATCGCCTCGGCCCGGACGATCGGCTCTACTGGTCCGGTGTTAGCGCCAATGGCTGCTTGTGCTACGGGCCTCTGGGCGATCGCCCAAGGCTTCCATCTGATCCAGACTGGTCAATGCCAGCGGGCTATCGCCGGGGCAGTGGAAGCTCCGGTGACGCCCTTAACCCTGGCAGGCTTTACCCGGATGGGAGCCTTAGCTGCCACTGGTGCCTATCCTTTTGACAAAAATCGCGAAGGTTTGGTTTTGGGGGAGGGTGCAGCTGTCTTGGTGCTGGAGTCAGCAACGGTAGCTAGGCGTCGCGGAGCCCCTATTTATGGACGAGTGCTCGGGTTTGGCTTGACAAATGATGGTTATCATGCTATTGCGCCCCAACTGGGAGGCAAGAGAGCGATCGGGGCTGTGAAGCAATGTCTGGAGCGATCGGGCCTGGAGACAGCTGACATTGACTACATCCATGCTCACGGCACCAGTACGAGGTTGAATGACCAGAACGAAGCAAAATTAATTCAATATTTATTTCCTCAAGGCGTTCCTGTCAGTTCCACCAAGGGAGCTACAGGTCACAGCCTGGGAGCATCTGGGGCCTTGGGAGTAGCTTTCTGTCTGATGGCGTTACAGGAGCAGCTATTGCCCCCTTGTGTAGGATTGAAAGCACCAGAGTTTGATTTAGATTTACTGATGGCACCGCGTCGGTGTCAGGTGCGGCGAGTGCTGTGTTTGAGTTTTGGCTTTGGGGGCCAAAATGGGGCGATCGTCTTAGGAAAGTAAGTAAGATAAATGTGTTATACTGCTGAAAAAAGAGGAGTCATTTTATGCTAAAGACACATAGACAAAAAGCGATAATCCAGTCCGGAGGTGTGATAAGTATTAGCTCGCCAGAACTTCCAGCTGGTACGATAGCAGAGGTGATTGTGATTGTGGATGCATCGATTGAAGAGCCTAAAAAGTCCTTAACTAGCTTCATTGGGGCTGGTAAAGGTAGTTTGGCAACGCCAGAAGAAGCTGATGATTTTATCCGTCAACTGCGAGGATAATGAATATCTTAAACGCTATCCAGGGAAGGCGGGTGTATCAAGATACCAACATCTGGATTTATACCTGAGAAGAATATCCGACCTTTGTCACTGATTTAAGGGAATTATTTCAAATTTATGGACGAGTGCTCGGGTTTGGCTTGACAAATGATGGTTATCATGATAACGCGCCCGAACTGGGAGGGAAGAGGGCGATCGCAGCTGTCAAGCAATGTCTGGAGCGATCGGGCCTGGAGAGAGCTGACATTGACTACATCCATGCTCACGGCACCAGTACGAGGGAATGACCAGAACGAAGCAAAATTAATTCAATATTATTTCCTCAAGGCGTTCCTGTCAGTTCCACCAAGGGAGCTACAGGTCACAGCCTGGGAGCATCTGGGGCCTTGGGAGTAGCTTTCTGTCTGATGGCGTTACAGGAGCAGCTATTGCCCCTTTGTGTAGGATTGAAAAGCACCAGAGTTTGATTTAGATTTACTGATGGCACCGCGTCGGTGTCAGGTGCGGCGGGTGCTGTGTTTGAGTTTTGGCTTTGGGGGCCAGAATGGGGCGATCGTCTTAGGAAAGTAAGTAAACGTTCCTTACAGACAATTTATTTATCTTTAGAAGCAACCGCGCTTACTTATTTTTTCCATCGTTTTGAGAATAAATAAAAATCACGAAATTTAGAGGAGGCAAGTCATTCTCATTCAGTTTACAGATTTCAACGCTGCTTGTACTATCATCAGTACCGACTGCAATTCTCAATGGAACGATATTAGCAATGTACTCGATGCTATGCCACTACACCTAAAAGCTTCATCCCAGGCGGGACTTCAAGGCTATCCCATTTTCGATCCTGTAGGAACGAATGAATACATCAAAACCGAATTAGTTAACCTGGGATGGGAACCGAATAGTCCCATTCCCAAACAATACAATTTTTTAGGAACCCATATTGATGCTGGTAAAGCAGGCGCGATCGTCGAGAATCAATTTTCCAACTATCCGTTTCTTCTCAATAATACCATAAGATCCGATTTTTCGGGCCGTCCGCGGACCGTGCTTTTCTTTAACGCTGAGACCATGTTTTCTGGGTCAGCCACTAAACTGGTAATTATTATCACAAAAGCTCATATGTTTCCTGCTTCTAACAGCACTCTATATTACGAACAAGCTGTCAACTGGTTGACAGCATTAGCTCAATATAATGTATTTGATGTACCAATACGACTTGTGGGGTTGTTTGCACCGCAAAATTATACTGTATCTGTAAAATGGACTGTGTACCAGGCACAACGATCAAGAACTGTGATCGCGCAACAAAATCGCCAATGCCAAATCATTTCCGGAACTAGACCTGACAGTCGTTGTGTTCTGAATTTACTCTAGCAACAATAGGTTAATTCTACAAGTCAAGCTCCAGTTGCTGATTTTTCGGGCCGTCCGCGGACCGTGCAACTTGAGTTTTTTCTGGTGTCTTTTTTCCCTTTCCATTCAGCGTAGAATCTACTGGACGTTCTTCCCCTCGTAAATCAGCAGCAAAGGCTGCTTCTTCATAATATAATCTTTCTTCCATTTCCTGCAAGTGGTATTCTTCTGGGTATATCTTTGCCTTTGAACGTTCCGACGGTCTTTTCCCAATTTGGACGTCAAACCGGAATTTATCAATAGGTTCACCCGTTCTTTCTATGTAGTTTCGCAAGGTTTTCAAGTTTGGAAAACATCCATTTTCATCTGGTTCACCACTCAGACGCCGCATCGCTATTTGATGATAGGTTGGATTCATTTCTGCACCGATAAAATGTCGTTCCCAGTCTCTGGCAACAACTGCTACTGTACCAGCCCCCATATAGGGATCGAAAACTACTTCATTTTTGTAAGTTGTTGCTAAAATAATTCTCGCTATCAAGTCTTCTGGAAATTGACAAGGATAAATTGTTTGTTCTTCGTGGTTGTGTTTGACATTCGAAAATAACCAGATATCCCCAGGATTTTTTCCCTTTGGGTTACAAGATAGTTGACCTTTGCGATCTCCTCGGTAATGTTTTTTATTCTGGTATTTCTGCGGTACTCTAATCTCATCTAGATTAAAGGTATAGTCTTTAGATTTCGTAAACCACAAAATTGTTTCGTGGCGACAGGAAAATTTATTTTGCGCGTGCAGTTCATGTTGTCTAGCCCAAATAATCCGGTTTCTGGGAATTAATCCACAAGATTCTATAATTGGGAAAAAGCGGATATCTAAGGGAATTAACATTCCCCGATCTGAAAAAGCCCCTATTTGCAAAAATAGCGCTCCAGTCTGTTTGAGAATTCTGCTACATTCTTTTAGGACAATAGTCTGTTCTCTTAAATAATTATCCAATGCTTGCTTAGCTTCGTATTCCTTACCTAAATTATAACGTGGCGAGGAGACAACTAAGTCCACACACTCATCAGGTAATTCTTTGAGTACATTCAAGCAATTTCCTAGAAATATTTTGTCCAGCGGTAGTTTTTCTTTATCCATCGTCATTTAACTAGAACATCACTCATTTGTCTCCGGCCATCCAAACTAGGTAACCTAACATCCGATCTACTGGTGGCAAGGAATACACATTCAGGTCTATTGTGAGGGTTGATTGCACTAAGCTCATAAACTGCCATTGAATCCCATTACTCACACTACCATAAATCCTCGGGATGGGATGAGATTGCGCCTCATTAAACCGTTGAACGGCAACCATCTCAGCAATGCACTGACCAAAACCTGTTTTCAGATCGGTTCTATTCGCTTCCACCACCACAACCGCTGGCGCTTCAATTTCTAGGACTGCTGTTGAACGGGTAAGCAAAAAATCACAGACCCCATTTAGCCCCGCTGATTCATCGACATTAAATTCTTCTCCAGAAAATAGGCTAACCTGACGATCTAACTGTCGTCTTACTTCGAGCAGCATTGGGTAGATAATTCCTTCTGAACGGGCTTTCTCACTTCCCGATATCGCTACTATTGGTAAGCTTTCTTGGAGATAGCCCTCTAGGATGGGGGAAGGTTCGATCGCCTCTATCTCTGGCAAAAAGCGATCGCCCTCAACCACGGTCAAGTTGAAAGCTGTTTTGGCGCTGCTAATGGTTTTGAACTGACTGTAAGACATGGGACGATCGAGTTTACTCGTGACTAGGTAGAACCTAGTCACGAACCCCAGAGGCTCTGCCTCAAAAGAGGCTGATGGCTTGATAGTATGATAACATGAGGCTCTGCCTCACACAAGACGTTCCCAGACTCTGGCTGGGAACGCGAGTTAAAATAACTTACTCGTTACTCGTGACTAGGTAGAACCTAGTCACGAACCCCAGAGGCTCTGCCTCTTTTGAGGCCGATGGCTTGATAGTATGATAACATGAGGCTCTGCCTCACACAAGACGTTCCCAGACTCTGGCTGGGAACGAGTTAAAATAACTTACTCGTTACTCGTGACTGGGTTCTACCTAGTCACGAACCCCAGAGGCAGAGCCTCTTTTGAGGCTGATAGCTTGATAGTATGATAACATGAGGCTCTGCCTCATACCAGGCGTTCCCAGCGGTCGTCTGGTGTGAACGAGTTAATTGAATTGTTTATATTCCCATTGCCTGACCTGCCAACCAACCAGTAGTCCAGGCACTCTGGAAATTGAACCCGCCAGTAACGCCATCAATATCCAGAATTTCCCCGGCAAAATATAAACCCCGACAACAGCGACTCTCCATTGTTTGAAAATTCACTTCCTGCAAACTCACTCCACCACAAGTGACAAACTCTTCGTTAAACGCCCCTTTACCTGTAATTTGATAAGTTCCTTGGTTCAGTTCTAGCACTAACTCGTGCAATAATTTATTAGATAACCCTGCCCATCTATCCTGTTCCCTAATACCGACATTATACAGTAACTGCTGCCAAAGACGGCGGGGCATGGGAACAGGACAGCTAGATGCGATCGCCCGCTTGGGCAGTTGGGACTTGACCTGCAACAGCATTTTCCGCAATTGTTCTTGCTGGTACTGGGGCAACCAATTTACTATTAATGATGTCTGATAACCGCATTCATGCAAAACCCTCGCCCCCCAAGCAGAAAGTTTCAAGATCGCCGGACCACTCAACCCCCAATGGGTAATTAACAATGGTCCAGTTTGTGCTAACTTGGCTATGGGCAACTGCACTCGCACATTTTCCACGGAAACCCCTGCTAAACCTTCAATCCGAGGATCGGAAATCTTAAAAGTAAACAAAGAAGGAACGGGTGGGATAATTTGATGACCATTAGCTGCTGCTAGTTGATAACCCCGTCGGTTGCTACCTGTGGCCAGAAGGACGCGATCGGCCTCTAACCTTTCTCCAGACTTCAACCCGACCACAAACTCATCCGGTTGCCGGGAGACAGAAACCACCGTTGCACCTGTACGCATATTCACCCCAGCCCCGATCGCCCCTTGCAGGAGACAATCTACAATAGTTTGGGAATCATCCGTAACGGGAAACATCCGTCCATCGGCCTCAGTTTTCAACTGCACCCCGTGGGAGACGAACCAGTTAACAGTATCCCGGGGTTGAAAGCGGGTGAAAGGGCCCCGCAACGCTTTCCCACCTCTAGGGTAATTTTGTACCAGCGTAGCGGGGTCGAAATAATCATGAGTCACGTTACAGCGTCCGCCCCCAGAGATGCGGACCTTGGATAGCAGTTGGACTCCCGCTTCCAGTAACGTAACTTCGGTGTGTCCATGGCAAGTCGCGCAGGCGATCGCCCCAAAAACGCCCGCCGCGCCACCACCGACCACCACAATTCTCTGCCAACTCATCAAATTTAATCTTCCGGTTCAAAATCCTCTTTTCCCACCCCGCAGACCGGACATACCCAGTCGGAGGGGATATCTTCAAAGGCCGTTCCTGGTGCTATGTCGCTATCTGGATCGCCCTCTTCCGGGTCATAGACGTGACCGCAGGCGGTGCATACATATTTCTTCATGTTGGTGTCCTCCTCATCTTGCCTGGATCTTACCAGTTTATTACACCTGAATTATAGAAAGAAACCAGGTATATGGGAAAAACCTGGTTTCTGGGCGACTGGTGAATATGTCCGTAGCGAGAATCTCCTCCCATTTCAATGAGTATTATTAAACTAAGCCAGAGGGTCACCCCTCCGACTCGTCTCCAAAACCGGACTTGATACTTTCGCATCATCCGGCTCCTCAGTAACGCCACCCTTGTCATGGGTACGGCTGTGACTACCATCGCTGGCAGTCTTTATATCGTGGCAATGTTTGTGTAGTAACTGTAGGTTGTCGTACTGGTTTTTACCCCCTAATGAGAGGGGCTTGATATGGTCAACTTCCCACTTGTCACCACCCATAAACGTTAATCCGCATTGTTGGCACTTTCCCTTTTGTCTCTTGAATAGCGTTGCTACCCTCTTATTTAGCTCGGGGCTTTTGCCTAATCTCGTACTCCAATATGTAAGGTTCCCGTCATATGGGCTTGCTGTACCTTTCACTTTTATGTGCCTGATTATCTCAGTTTCGGAGTGTCTGTACAGCGTTATTTCTTCCTCTCCTATTTGGCACCGGAATCGCCATTTACCGTCCTCACTCAGGGACCAGTACTTACGAGCTATCCAATGACTGGATTTATTGGGATGTCTCCTTTTTGCCCACTGCCAGAGAATGGTCCATAGGTAGCGGTCCATGTAGCTGTATGTTTCTTTACTTACCACTGTCCTATAATAGTTTGACCATCCCCGTATTATCGTGTTTAGCTTACTTATTAAGGCTGCTTGTGGTGCTGCTTTATGGCTGGCCACCATTTCTGATAGCCGTTCTTTATGCTTCCCTATGGACTTATTACTGGGTTTGATTAGGGTTTTGAATCCTAGGGGTGTTCCGTTGGTTGACTTGCCGGTTCTGTATTTACCTATCTCATATTGCCTTACTTTGAAACCCAGGAAGTCAAACCCCGGGCTTTCTCCTTTTAGCGTATGAGCTATTTTTGTCTTCTCGGCTTTCAATTCTAGCCCTATTCCCTTTAGCCATTCTGCCACCACTATCTGCGCTCTGTCTATCATTCCCCTATCTTCATGCATTACCACAAAGTCATCAGCATACCTGACTACTGTCAGCTTTTGCTTTTCTTTTTGTGTCCTGGCGAGTTCTTTTACTGCCTCCTCTAGTCCATGTAGGGCTATGTTGGCTAGTAGTGGTGATATGACTCCCCCTTAGGGTGTTCCCGCTTCGGTTGCATGCCATTCTCCTTTGTCTATCACCCCGGCTTTTAACCATGCCCGTATCTGCTTACGGATTGGTGACGTAGTATTTAATTTTTCGACTAGCGCTTTGTGGTCTATCCTGTCGAAACATTTCGCAATATCTGCATCTAATACCCATTTGGGTTTCTGTTTAATGCTGCTGAATATTGCTTCGATCGCGTCGTGGCATCCCCGACCCGGTCTGAATCCGTATGAGTTCCCCTCCATATATGCTTCCCATTCGGGTTCAAGCGCAATCTTGAGGAGCCCTTGATTCGCGCGGTCGTGCATCGTGGGTATTCCTAAAGGACGTTTTTCTTCTCTCCCTGGCTTAGGAATCCATACACGACGTGTAGGCTTAGCCTTGTTTGAGATTTCAATCTGACCTACCAGTTCTCGACGTTGCTTTGGGGTTAGTGATTTCACACCATCCACACCGGCTGTCTTCTTTCCCTGGTTATCTTGTGTAACCCGTCGTACCGCTAGACATTTGGCAGCCCGGGAGCTTACCAGTAACCTTTGGAGCTTGCGAACTTTTTGCTTATTGCCTTCTTGTGCCGCTCTGTAAATTCGTTTTTGCAACTTAAAGACTACCCGTTCCAGCCGAGGCCAGGGGATATCCTTCCATTCATTCATCGATTTCGACATCGTGCTCATGACGTATGTATTGCTACTTACAACTTTACAATTGACGTTACCGTGACGGCGTCAGCCTATCCCATCCATTACAGACGGGCATTTGCTTCTCCACTCAATCTTTCCCAGTTGCGACCTGCCAAATGAAAGCAGATTTTTTTCGCCTGCGGTGGCTACTCCATCTATCGACCGGTGATGGAGAGTCTACAACCGGTTTACTTCGTTCCTACAGATGATTGGTTGTAACTTTAGATGGGTTCTATACGCCGGGTTTATTGTCAGTGCTTACTGGTCGGGATAACATCCGCCAGTGACTTATATCCTTTCCCTTTTGGGCCAGTGTGTCAGCCTTATTACACTGGTTTAATGTAACGACGCTGCAAACCTTTGCTTTATGCTCATCATAGCTACTTGCACGCTGCGCGAAAAATCGGCGATAACCGGTTTAGGCTCCCAGTTAGTACGCCTTTCATCCCCGCTTTACGGATTGATGCCATCTCTACCGTAGGGGAAGTGCTGTCACGAGAGCACCTGAAAGGGGTGGACTTTCACCACCATCATCTGTAAGTTATCAGGGCAAATGAAACCCTGTTAGCAGTCCCCCACCAGTTATTACTGGCGGTTTATGCTAAACGAATCGCACGCGATCGGCAAACTCCCAGCGACCGTATCGACTCAGGCGTGAGGCAACCGTTTTCCAGTCCGGCGCTTCCGCCTCATCGCATAATCCCTGAATCACCTGCCAAATTAGATTGTAATCATATTTGGGCAGCAGCAGATAATGCCTGCCCAAAACATATCCAGTTGACGACATCTTGTTTTCTAACCAGCGAGGACTGCATACCATAAAGTCAAAGGACTCACAACCTTGTTGTCCCTTTGGTCCCACCATTGCCTGCACCAACAACCCAAAGTATTCAGCATCTAGGGGCGTAAACAAGGGCAAGTCAACAGCATCTGGACTGTGTAGACGACGTAACTCTGCTTGGATAATTTTCATTGCTAGTGGTCCTCTAATATCGGTCGAGAAACAGGGTTTCTCTCGTCATATCATTGATATCTTGTTAATAGCGGCACCAGAAACCCTGTTTCTCGCTTCTACTTTACCTATGGAAAAAAGTAATCCTTGAAGATGTAGACTATCGCCCCACAAAATGGCCTATATTGCCCTGCTGATCCGGTTGATCGTACCCAACAGCCAGTTTTTGGACTTCCTCATTTGTCAAGTCTTCGATGCCTCCCAAATTTGCAAAACCATTTCTACCTACCAATATACTATAAATCGCTTTACGGCGACTTATTCTTAGCTTATTAATATCAAGTCCCAGACGTTCGATCGTTTCCTTAGCAGCAGCTTGCTTGTCCGGATCGTCCGTTGGCTGAATTTCTCCAGAACCCGTGTACTTAAAAAAATCCGCACAGTTAGCTTCTATTGGCGAAACCATCAGATTCTCATCATACCATTCTCCTTTCTTATGCCCACAATGCACTGGTTTCGGGGGTGGTGTTTCACTTTCCCCTTGACAGGAAGCTAGCATATTCCTATATTCCAGTGCTAGATAGGGATGGGTACTGCGAGGTTTGAGATGTTCTATATGACAAGTTTCTCTTGTAATTCGCATCCCACAGTAACAACAGATGAAACCTTGCTCTTGTAACAAGGCGTTATAAACATCTGTTTTCTCCCGTCCGCTGAGAAGATCGTAGCTAGGTGTCCAGTCTTCGTTAGCGAGTTCTTTCCATGTAGTCAAGCTTTATGGTTCTTCACCTTTCTTGATATATTTCATCGATTGAGAATTTCCCTCCTGCGGATCAGTACATCAGCGCTAACGAATTCTGGTTCATCTGTGCCAATTTCTTTTGCCAACTGTTGGCGCAACTCTCTAGCACCATGTATATCTCCTTTGTCGATCAGTCGGAATAAATCTAGGAGACGATCTTTGATATCTTGAGGACGTTCGGGAACATCCATCAAGTCTTCCAAAATGCGATTGCTATCTCGACCAAAGGAACTTGACGGACGCTTGGCAACAATTCCATTATCTGTTTTTTCTAGAATGTAAATTCTCTGGGGTTTAACGTGACTGACTACTTGTGGTGAATGGGTGGTGACAATAAATTGGCAGTTGGGGAACGTTCGCGTTAATGCTGGAATAATTTCCCGTTGCCATTTGGGGTGAAGGTGTAGTTCAATTTCATCAATGAGAACGACGCCTTTGCCTTCGAGTGGATCTGATAAACCTGGGTTAGCAATTGCCAAACGCCTTGCCAAGTCTCCTACCGTTGCTAGCAAGCATTTTTCTCCATCAGAAAGTTGGTTGACGATCAATTCTTCACTTTCTTTTTCTAAAGTCATGCGGACAGGAGAACGCCTGACACGCAAATTAGAAAATTCTGGTCTCAGTGAAGATATTGCTTTTCTAACAGCTTCCAACTGTACATCTCGGTATTTGATTATGTGATATTCTATCTCTTTTTCATTCTCTTGCTGGCGTAATAATTCTAGTTTGTTTTCATTTTCTATATCCTCTTGATTTCTAAACCATTCAAAAAATCTCCTAAAGTCTATTTCGCCGCTTTCAAGCGCACCATCATAGGCATCTTTTGGCTCAAATGAATGCTGCGTGCGAATTCTTAACGGAATATCCAGTACCACACGATTGGTAGCATAAAAAATCACAACTGGCAATTGAGAATCGTCGTTTAACTGGCTATGTATCTTTTCGACAAATGTTTCCAACTCTGTTAGCTTGCTGCTGGGATCTCCATTCCGAGCCTTTGTTAAAGACCAAGTTACTTTCCCATCCTCATGTAAAATATCAATCTCGTTATGTGTCTCGCTGTCTTTATTCTTAATATCTGCGTTATTGAATGACCGTTCCGAATTGCTTTGAGTTTGAATTCCTCCTGTGAACCAAGACAGCAAAATTGAGATACAATCCAGAATACTAGATTTCCCCACGCCGTTGTTCCCGATGAGTACGGTTGGTCCGTCAGCATCGAACTCCAGGGTCATCTGGTCAATTCCGCGAAATGCTTTCATGCTCAAGCGCTTGACTTTCATGGCGATTTGATTAGCTCGATTTATTCGGAATACAGTCTGCTGCAATGGCTCCTTAAGCGACACCTTTCTATAGCAAGCCCTTAGCAGGAGTTGCACAACTCCTGCTAAGGGCTGAAAAGCATGCCAGACAAGGGTTTTATCTGTCATCTCTCAGCTCATATATAGGCCATGTCTCGCCAAATTCTTTTAGTTCTGGTGTAGAACAAATCACTGTCAAATGACTGCCCTTTTCTCCCTTTTCTCGTCGCTTCAAACGGCTCAATGCCACGTATATAGCGGCCAGTTCCTCGGGAGCGTCAGCGCGGTCAATGTTAATTACTATGTAGCTAGACTCCCACCCCTTAAAGCTGTGAATTGTCGAACATTTTAGCTTATCATCACCCGGATTAAAATACTCCTTCCTTATTTTACTCTCCTGCCAGTCTTCGCCAAACACGTGGGTCACTTCTTTTTCTTTCAGCACACCTTCTAGTTTCAGCCTTTTTACACATGCTAATCCCATTTTATGTTCGGATACTAGCAATGTCATATCCTGGTACTCAATTCCTTTTTCCATCATATCTTGCACAGCCTGAACACAAATTGACGCTTTTTTTTCTAGAGTTGAATACTCGCTTACTTGCCGCCAGATCATTTCTACAGGCTATTTATCTAGTTCATCGCTTTTAGGCTCCGGAGAATCAGTAGAAGGATTTTCACTTTCCTTAGAATCCTTTGGCAAATACTTCTCAACATATTGCCGCAAATATTCGATTAGTTTTGGAGGCATCCGATAGCTAGTGTCAAGTTCCCCCGCCCATTTTCCGCTAAATCATGCGTCCAGCTTCCGCATACTTTCATCAGTCCAATACTTCGCACGATTGTAAAGGTCTTGCGTTTTATCTGCTACTAAAACCATTTCGATGCTTTTTATTTCGCTGCTTTTTATTTCGCTGCTTTTTTTTAGTACTGGTAGTGGTTTGCGGCGGCGTACCCGCTGGAGAGTATGCCACCAATCTATGTTAAAATCTTGACCTTCATCGACCAGAATAGCATCATAAAGATATTTTCCATATTTTCCTTCCTTTTTGTCTAGCGCTTTATTCACTAGCTCAAGCGCTTTATTCACTAGCTCAACTTCACTGTCATTGCTGCGGCGTTCTCGCTGCTGGAGAGTCTGCCACCAATTGAGAGCCTGCCACCAATCTATGTTAAAATCTTGAACTTCACCGACCTCAAGAAGACGATCATAACGATATATGTCTTCCTTTTTCATTTCGTCTAGCCCTTTATTCGCTAGTTCAACTAAAAGATACTTGTCTTCCTTTTTCAGCTTGTCTAGCGCTTTATTCACTAGCTCAACTTGCAGATTGTCTTGCGCTTTATTCACTAGCTCAACTATCTCTGGACTCTTTCGTTCAAACGGCACATATTTTATCCGAATAATATCTAAATATTCATTTTTAAAGCCTCCTTTATAACACATATCCTTACACCAACCATGAAAATGACACCAAGTAATCTGTTCATCAATCAAAGTCTCCACATCCGGAGGTTGGTCTTCCAAATTTTCCTCCTCCAAATTTTATTCCTTCGATTTTTATTCCTTCAATTTTTTTTCGTCCTCCAAATATTTCAAGCGGTCGATTGCTAAACCTTTCAAGTAATTCCGCAAGGTAATGTTGAACGTCACCACCAGGACATCTTTTTTTTTCTGTAGCTAATTGGGCAGCACGTGCAGCTAAAACTAAAGACTTGCCCGATCCTGCCCGTCCTTTTATCCGCCTTAAGCCTCTCGGAGTTCTGGTAGTTGCTAACCTTTTTTGCTCCTTACTTAAGGAGTAAAGCCCTTGTGAGGAAATGGATGTAGACTGTGGAATGGATGTAGACATATTCTACCTCGATAATAACTTAACTACTGTTTGAGTTACATCCCATCGTTTACTTGGATGTAATATCGCTGGTTATTCTCCAGAATTTACGCAAATCTGCTAGACCATACTGGTGGTAGCCTTTGACAGGGACTTTACATAAACCTGTCGTAAGTCCTGTTCTCTATATTATATGTTATAGCGACATGTCCATAAATTTTCTATATATCCTGCCCCAGTTCTCTGATTTTTCCGGAACGGTGGTCCGGCGATCGCCCTAGCACCACTGTTAACTCCATAACTCTTATTCTATCATATCCTGCCCCAGTTCTCTGATTTTTCCAGAACGGTGGACTGGCGATCGCCCTAGCACTACTGTTAACTCCATAACTCTCATTCTATCATATCCTGCCCCAGTTCTCTGATTTTTCCAGAACGGTGGACTGGCGATCGCCCTAGCACCACTGTTAACTCCATGACTCTCATTCTATCATATCCTGCCCCAGTTCTCTGATTTTTCCAGAACGGTGGACTGGCGATCGCCCTAGCACCACTGTTAACTCCATAACTCTCATTCTATCATATCCTGCCCCAGTTCTCTGATTTTTCCAGAACGGTGGACTGGCGATCGCCCTAGCACTACTGTTAACTCCATAACTCTCATTCTATCATATCCTGCCCCAGTTCTCTGATTTTTCCAGAACGGTGGACTGGCGATCGCCCTAGCACTACTGTTAACTCCATAACTCTCATTCTATCATATCCTGCCCCAGTTCTCTGATTTTTCCAGAACGGTGGACTGGCGATCGCCCTAGCACTACTGTTAACTCCATAACTCTCATTCTATCATATCCTGCCCCAGTTCTCTGATTTTTCCAGAACGGTGGACTGGCGATCGCCTGGCACCACTGTTGACTTCATGACTCCCATTCTACCTCCCTACATAAATCAACAATACCTCTTCTCCTTGTCGCTGATGACGGGCTTAATTCAGCCACCCCTAAGTCGGGAGCAAGTACATTATATACTGATCGACTTTTTCAACAGGATTATTTAGCCTGAAATCTTTTCCTTCCGGTGAAGTGGCCCATAGTTCCGGGTTACCAAATTTAGATTTTTCTACTCTGTAAGACATTTTTTTAATATCCCAGTCTTTGACTTCGTATACTGCTATCCCTACTTGAGGATTTAAGAGAACGAAGTCAGGCCGCAACCCGTTAAGATGAGGCTGAATGTATATCTCCCACTCGTCGGACAAGTTTTCATCAAAAAACTCGAAAACCTTTCTTTCCCCTTCTGTCAGGGGAGTTCTTAGGGAGTCAAGCTGGTCCCGTTGTGGGGAAATGAATCTAGACATATTCTACCTCGATAATAACTAACTACTGTCTGAGTTACATCCCATCCTTTACTTGGATGTAATATCGCTGGCTATTCTCCAGAACTTACGCAAATCTGCTAGACCATACCGGTGATAGCCTTTGACAGGGACTATAAGCCTGTCGTAAGTCCTGTTCTCCATATTATATGTTATAGCGACATGCCCATAAATTTTCTATATATCCCGCCCCAGTTTTCCAACTGCTGGCGATCTCGCCCTGGCACCCCAAATAAGCTTCATATTGGAGTCCGCAGCCCGCGCAGGCGGGCTTGGTTATTGTAGACCCACCCTTGAGGATGGGGGTGACGAGCGATCGCCCCTGACAGAAGCCAATTACAATAGTAATAGACCGAGACAGTCAAAGCAACCAGACCCAGTAACCAAGACAGAAGGATATACTAATGGTGCAGCCTCCCCAGAGATCCCCCCAAGTCAACATGAGACAACCAGACCGCAAGCAAGCAAGCATAGAACGTCTCCGCACCATCAGCCATCTGCTAGATAACGCAATTACCATACCAGGTACAGACTATGGAGTAGGGATAGACCCCCTGCTGGGGCTACTGCCGGTTGGTGGCGATTTGATGAGCACGATTTTCTCCGCTTATATGGTAGTAGAAGCGGCACAATTGGACCTGCCCAGAGAAAGCCTAATAAGAATGGCGATTAACCTGATTTTGGACACCCTAGCTGGTACAGTGCCAGTGGTGGGAGACCTGTTTGATGTTGCCTGGAAAGCCAATACCAGGAATATGGAACTGATAGAAACCCATATGCAGTCCCAGAAGCAATCCCCCAGTCCAGCCAAAAAGCAGACAAGTGGTTCGTGTTCCTGCTGTTGACAGGGTTAGGTCTAATGGTAGTTGGGGCAGCGACTTTGACCATCACGATTATCGCACTGGTGCTTAACATGTTGGGCCACTGATTCTCAACCTGATGAACGGACAGGCGATCCGCCCGTCCTACTTCTCCTCCGACTGAAAATATGTGATAATGAATCAGTCATTGTCTGTGTCTCGCCGATGGATCAGCCTATAACCGACCTTGCCGAAGTCCTGAAGAACCAACCCCAACTGGATTTCCAGTTGCCATCGCCAGAAGATGAAGAGATTTCCGACCTGGAGTTTCAGCAGCAGTTGGAGTCCGCTTGGCAAGTGTGCGATCGCTTTGACTTGCAAACGGACATCTGGCGGGGGCGGATCCTGCGGACCATCCGGGACCGAGAGAAAAAAAGCGGCGAAGGACGGGGGAAAGGATTTCTCAACTGGCTCAAGCAGCGGGATATTACTAAAAGCCAAGCTTATGCCTTGATTCAATTGGCCAATAGTGCCGATACCCTCTTGAGTGAAGGAAATCTGGATCCAGAGGCCATCAACAACTTCAGCAAACGCGCTTTTGTCGAAACGGCCAAATCGGATCCGGAAGTGCAACAACTGGTCAGCGATGCCGCCCAAAGAGGCGATCGCATTACCCGCCGAGAGGTCCGGCAACTAGCTGACGAATGGACAGCCATGTCCTCAGACTTACTGCCCGCAGAAGTTAAAGAACAGGCAACTACCGGTTCATTGCCGACCCGTCACCTAGCACCCCTGGTCAAAGAATTAGAGAAACTGCCAGAGTCTCACTTGCATGCCATAAAATCAGAAGTGGCCGAGCATCCAGATGTAGATACTGTCAAGCAGATGACCTCAGAATCTCGCAACTTAGCCAAGTATCTCGACGCCGCTGCCCAAGTACAAGCATTAAATGATGGGCCCGTAGACATGGAAATGGCCTTAGAAGAAGCCCTGCGCCTGGGTTGTCTGAATACTGCTTCAGACCTGGTTAAGCAAGCCACCCAACTGGAGCAGACTATAGTCAAACTATACACCACCTGGAAACGTTTGGGAAATCTGGCTGATAGAATATATGTAGAGACAGGCGCTTCCACCCCCATCTGCGATCGCTCCTGGTCAGCTTGGGTATACTGACGGGAGAAGTGATGCAAGTACCCTTGTCCGATTTTTCCGGAACGGTAGGGGGCGATCGGTCCGCGGACGGCCCGAAAAATCGCACCGTCCGCCTGCAAATCCTCTCCGATTTTTCCGGAACGGTGGACCGCCTGTAGGCGATCGGGGACTGGTGACCACTCACTCGTCGATGTCTCCTGGGTAGTGCGAGTACGATGTCCCCGGGGTAGTGTAGTTAGCGCCCCCCGGAGACATTGAGCGACCATGAGACATCGAAACAAAGAACAGATGAGACTTATCTGGCCAACTGTAGTGATATCATACTCTAGTTGTGGGCAGGGCGGTTGTAATCGGAGTCAGGCGATCGGGTATCATATAAATAGAAAGGATTTTCCGAACCGAGGATACCAATCCCATGGGGATAAGTTAAATTACAGTAAATCAATTAATCCCACTCAGGGGACCCTGTCTCGTGTCTCGTGGGATTAGCGCTCGCACGAAACACGGTTGACATAATATCGATGTTTATCATAATCCAGGAGAGATTATACCTATGCAGCAGCTAGCAGTCAGCACGGAACTAGACTTCCAGAGCGAAATATACAAAGACGCCTACAGCCGGATCAACGCGATCGTGATCGAAGGGGAAGAGGAGGCGAAGGAAAATTACATCAACCTGGCTAAACTGCTGCCAGACTGCTCCGATGAGCTAAAGAAGCTCTCCAAGATGGAAGGTCGCCACAAGAAAGGTTTTACAGCCTGTGGCAATAATCTGGGAGTGACGCCAGACATGGTATTCGCTAAAGAATATTTTAGCCAGTTGCACCAGAACTTCCAAGACGCCCTGGCAGCAGGGAACGTAGTAACCTGCCTTTTGATTCAAGCCCTGATTATAGAATGCTTCGCGATCGCTGCCTACAATATCTACATCCCCGTGGCCGACCCCTTTGCTCGTAAAATCACAGAAGGCGTAGTCAAGGACGAGTATACTCACCTTAACTTCGGGGAAGAATGGCTGAAAGCCCACTTTGCTGAAGCCAAAGCCGAACTGCAAGCAGCAAATCGCCAAAATCTTCCCCTGGTCTGGAAAATGCTAAACCAAGTCACAGAGGACGCCCGCAAGCTGGGAATGGAAAAAGAAGCCCTGATAGAGGACTTCATGATCGCTTACGGAGAAGCCTTGGCCAATATAGGGTTTAACACCGGTGAGATAATGCGGATGTCAGCCTACGGTTTGGCAGCAGCCTAGAAGCAGGGGAAAAAACAGCCGCACGGCTGCGCCACGCTGCGCGCTCGGCACAGGCCGAGCGGTGATAATGAAACAGATAGTTCGCGATCAACGCAATTACGCTTTAGAAAAGAAGCCAGCAATACATGTTTGGTCTTATCGGTCACCTTACAAGTTTGGAACATGCCCAAGAAGTCGCCAGAGACTTGGGCTACCCGGAATATGCCGACCAAGGGCTAGATTTCTGGTGCTCAGCACCGCCCCTTATAGTAGACAATATTAAAGTCACTAGCATCACGGGTCAAATCATCGAAGGTCGGTACGTGGAATCATGCTTTCTGCCAGAGATGCTAGCTTATCGCCGGATAAAGGCAGCAATGAGAAAAATCCTCAACGCGATGGCTCACACCCAAAAACAGGGCATCAAGATTACGGCTCTGGGGGGATTTTCCTCGATCGTATTTGAAGAGTTTAACCTGCACAAGCACAGGCAAGTCCGGAATATACAGTTGGAGTTCGATCGCTTCACGACGGGAAACACCCACACGGCATACGTTATTTGCCGTCAGGTTGAACTGGCATCAGCCCAGCTAGGAAGAGAACTGTCTCAGGCAACGGTAGCGGTTTGTGGTGCCACTGGGGACATTGGTAGTGCAGTCTGTCGGTGGCTAAATACTAAGACAGATGTGGCTTCCTTACTGATGATTGCCCGCAACCAAGAACGACTGCAAGCTTTACAGTCAGACTTGGGACGAGGCAAAATTATGGGATTAGAGGAGGCTCTACCCCAGGCTGATATTATAGTGTGGGTGGCCAGTATGCGCAAGGGCGTGGAAATTGACCCCAAGCAATTGAAGCAACCATGCCTGCTGATAGATGGGGGCTATCCGAAAAACATGGGCAGGAAAATATCTCATCCAGGAGTACATGTGCTCAAGGGTGGCATAGTGGAGCATTCCTTGGATATAGATTGGAAGATTATGAATATCGTCAGGATGGCAGTGCCAGGACGTCAGCTGTTTGCCTGTTTTGCCGAGTCGATGCTGCTGGAGTTTGAGAAATTGTACACCAACTTCTCTTGGGGACGCAATCAGATTACAGTAGAAAAGATGGAGCAGATTGGTAAGCTGTCAGTTAAGCATGGATTTAAACCGCTCCTAGTTGAGGAATGTTAGAGTCAATTTGGGGCTGAAGTCGAATCGCCCTGTCGGGAGACATCGAGCGACCAGGAGATATCAAACCCGTCCTACGAATATATTATCAAAATTGCTGACGTGGCAAATACAGAGCGCAAACCGTTACTCCTAGATTTTGAAAAGCCCCTGGTGGAGTTGGAGGCCAGAATTGACCAAATTAGGTCTCTGGCAGAGGAAAATGATGTCGATGTCTCCGATCAAATCCGCCAGTTGGAAGCCAGGGCCGTGCAGCTACGCACGGAAATATTTAGCAGTCTGTCACCGGCTCAGCGGCTGCAATTGGCCCGTCATCCCCGCCGTCCGAGTACCCTGGATTATATTCAGGCAATCAGTGATGAATGGATAGAATTGCATGGCGATCGGGGGGGATATGACGATCGGGCCTTGGTGGGTGGGGTCGGGCGGATGAAGGGACGGCCAGTGGTGATGTTGGGTCATCAAAAAGGTCGGGATACCAAAGATAATGTGGCCCGGAACTTTGGCATGGCCTCCCCAGGGGGATACCGGAAGGCCATGCGATTGATGGAACATGCAAACCGCTTTGGCATGCCGATTTTGACCTTTATTGATACTCCTGGTGCCTGGGCGGGTGTACAGGCGGAAGAGTTGGGCCAGGGAGAGGCGATCGCCTATAATCTGCGAGAAATGTTCCGTCTGGAGGTGCCGATCGTATGTACGGTGATTGGTGAAGGTGGCTCCGGTGGTGCTTTGGGGATTGGCGTGGGCGATCGGCTATTGATGTTTGAACATGCGGTGTATACGGTGGCCAGCCCGGAAGCCTGTGCGGCCATCCTCTGGAAAGACGCTGCCAAATCTGGCCAAGCGGCGGAAGCCCTGAAAATCACCGCCAGAGATCTAAAACAGCTGGGTATCCTGGACCAAATCGTGGTAGAACCCCTAGGGGGCGCTCATTCAGACCCCTTGAAAGCCAGTGGGATTCTCAAACAGGCCATATGGGAAAATTTAGAGGAACTATCAGCTATGACTGGCGAAAAACGGCGATCGCAGCGCTATCAGAAGTTTCGCAGCATCGGTGTATTTCTGGAAGCATCTGCCTAGAGATCTAATTTCGTCGAGCGCGCCGATCGCTGCGCGAAAAATCGAAAAAGAATGGCAGGCGCCCCCAGCGTAGCGCCATCGGACGAGTGGTATATACTAAAATTAGTACACAATTGTTTACATTACTCTCATCTACAGCAGTTATTGGGCTGCTGGCTGTCGGAGTCTGTCGATGGCCTTGGCTGCTTGCTGGTATTAAGTTAGCAGAAGTGGCAGCTGTATGGGCAGACAAGATTGGGAGTAATTTTTATTATACCCCATATATCTAGCTAATGTCAAGCCCGGAGAGATATGAGCGATCGCCCTCTCTTTGCTGTCTTGTTTTTTATGGTCTAGTCGCTTTACGAACTTCCCGAATTGTAGAGCAGATAGCGCTGGTGCCCAATGAAAGGCGGCATGGGTGCTGTCGATAAGAGTGATTGGACAAGAATGCTGCGTAGATAATTGAGTTTTGAGTTTTGAGCTTATGACTATAGCTTCCTTTAACGGTTCCCAACGCCCAGACATGACTAACAATCAAGATGCCAAAAAAGTCCTGACTCGTCCCGATCGCAATACTTCAAATGGCTTGCAACCCAGGCAGCCCGATGAAGAAATCGACGACGAGCAGATGATGGCAGCAGTAAAGACAATGCTGCTGGGGGTAGGAGAAGACCCAAACCGGGAAGGATTGTTGAAAACGCCCAAACGGGTAGCAGAAGCAATGCGATTTCTGACCAATGGCTACAATCAGTCCCTGGAAGAAATCGTCAACGGAGCCATCTTTGATGAAGGTCACAACGAGATGGTGTTAGTGCGGGATGTCAACTTGTTTAGTCTCTGCGAACACCATATGTTACCCTTCATGGGCAGAGCCCACGTCGCATACATTCCCACACAGAAAGTTGTAGGATTGAGTAAGCTAGCCCGCATTGTCGAAATGTATGCCCGACGCTTGCAAGTGCAAGAACGACTGACGCGGCAGATAGCAGAAGCAATTCAGACCATTTTAGAACCTCAAGGGGTTGCCGTAGTGGTAGAGGCTACCCATATGTGTATGGTAATGCGGGGAGTGCAGAAACCAGGTTCTTGGACTGTCACCAGTGCGATGTTAGGAGTGTTTCAAGAAGAGCAGAAAACCAAGGAAGAGTTCCTGAATTTGATTCGCCACCAACCAGCATTCTTTTAAGATCGAAATTATGCTTCCATTGAGTTTCCCTCGTTCCCTGGCCATTCTACGTGACGCACTTTCCTCTCGTTCCCAGGCAGAGCCTGGGAACGGGTTCTAGAGGCTCTGCCTCGAAGGACGTGGATGGTTTCTTAATTCAAGCGGATCAAGCTCCCCCATCGCCCCTTCCCTTAACTATACTACTTCTGTCGCGGATTGTGATAAGATAAACCTTGGCATGGTCTTGGTTTACGACCCATTCTCAAGCAAATCATCATTCTCTATTCCTAGTTATGGCTTTTTTGCGTCAAGTATTGGCCCCATTTTTAATCTTATTGGTTTTTTTGGTCGCACTGTTGGCTGTCAGCGCCCGCATCTTTTTACCTAATGATATGGCGGCACCAGCCCCGATATCCGAGGTTTCTCCTTCCCAAACTGATTCGCTGTCTCCTGGGAGCTACAGATGCTGCGCGGGCGAGGACGTCCGCGCTACTACCCAGGAGACAGCGACCGTTAGTTAATGGCTACACAACAGTTGCTCATTCCAGGATATCAGTTGCGGGCTGGGTGGCAGCTTGAACAACCCCGCCTGGTTGAGTTCATGCTGCTGACTTACTCAGAACTGTTTCCAGGACGGGATTTTGCACATTTGGCCCGATCGGTTGACCAGCATTTTTCCGAACAGACGCCTCTCTGGTGGGTGGAAGTGGCCGCTCAGCAGCAGTTTTCTGATTATTTGACACCTGTGCCTCAACCGGTGGGCTGCTTGTGGATGGGAAATGCTGTCGATCAGGTGAATGCTGCACGCCATGCTCATATCTTTTTGGTTTATGTGGTGCCAGAACATCGACGCCAGGGTATTGGTTCGGCCCTGATGCGTTATGCTGAAGCTTGGGCGTCAGATAGGGGCGATCGGCAGTTGAGTTTGCAGGTCTTCTGTGTTAACCAACCCGCGATCGACCTTTATCGCAAGTTGGGTTACCAAACTTTTTCCCATTGGATGGTTAAACCCCTCTAATAGCTCCCCCCTCCCCTTGATAACTACAGCATAAACCCTGTTTCTGGGTTCTACTTTATCGGTGCTCTCTGCTTTAAAATCAAGGCATTTGCATAAGATGAAATCGCCCGGTTTGTGGAGGATACTTTTCACAAATCTGGTAACTTCCTTACAGCAGCGTCTATTTTATCAGGTTCCGAACAGCATGCGATATTGAAATCGCGCAACCAACCTTCTTTGTCTGATAGCAAACCGACTCCGCGACCCATAGATATTGCCAACTTATCTGTTATCATAAACCGATCGTGCATAAATTCTTCGCCTTTCGTTTCATCCTTGACAATTAACTTAAATCGAGGGTAAAGATTTTGTAAATCTGCTTCCAACTGCTTTAGTTTTGTTTTTGCATCAGATAGTGCATCAGATAGTTTTGATGAATTTGGCGGCTTGAACCCACAGTAAACTTCAAAAATACCTTGGCGTGAGTTAGTTGTCCTAAATACATTCAGTATATATTTTAGCATTGACTTATATTTTTTAGCATTCTTCTTCTGCAAAATAGACCGTCCTACATAACGATCGTATATTTTGACGTGCTTTGCATACCTAAATATAGGGACAAGAATTTCCTACTCGAACTGCTTCTTTTCTGCTCCCTTAGGAAAAACGCGATCTGATTTTTCCATAACAGCGCAAAACTCATCCTCGATCGCGTACTCATCTGAATTTACGACTTTTACAGAAAAGACCCTCTGTGTCTTAGCACAAGAATAGCACTTCAGGCGAGCAAGTACGAACTCTGGTAAATGCTGCTTAGTGATGCGAATATATGACAAGCACTGTTGTTGGGGACAACTTGTCTTAATTGTATCATCTATGTCAAATTCAACAAAACGATTTTTCTTGTCTAATGTTGTCAAGATTGTTTGAATTGACTTCTTATACTTTGGCGGCCATTTCTTTACTATGGCTCGGATATGATTAAAGTGATCGCGATCTTCTATCAAAAACACGCCTTTTTTTTCTAGCTTACGGAATAATTCGATCGTCGAGTTGTAAAAAATACCTGATTCATCAGGAGTTGCTGTTATAACAGATGGTAAGAGTACAGTCGGGACTAACATATCAGCCAAACATCTCGTTAAAGTCTTCTTCAAAAAATCCATCCGGCCACTCATCGATAAAGTCGCCGTCTTCGTCAAGTCTCAATGACAAGCATTTGGAGCCTTCCGCCCCTCGATCTACATATATTACAGAGATATCTTCCGGTTTTAGTTCTCCTTTTCTAATTAACTTCTGAAGCCTGAGCATGAGGTGTTCGCTGTGGGTTTCTATGATAAACTGATTATTGATAGGTGGCTTAATACATTCTGCCAGTAGGGAACCAGTTCCGCTTGCAAGCGGGGGTGGATGTGGATTTCTGGTTGCTCGAATAGCAGAGTTGTGTTGCGAGAGAGCATACTCTGGACGATAATTGGCAAAACTTGACTGATGCCAAAACCGACATCTTGCAGGCTGACATTGACCCCTGTATACTCATCGACTAACTGCAAGGCAAAGATATCGCTGATTTCACTGGCTTCTGAGTTGGTGAATTTGGCCACCTTAAATTTGTATTTTAAGTCGAAGCGCCCGAGTTGATCGTTTACCCGCTGGAGGAGTTCGGGATTTTTGAACAAAATGTCTGGCACCATTTTTCCCGACTTGCCCACCTGTTTGCCTGTGTTACCGCTAAAAGTATAAATCCTTTCTGGGTACTCCCGCAAGGGTCCGATGTATGTCATTTCTTCAAAGATCGATCGGCATACCTCGCTAGCTAGTATAGTCAGATCGTAAATATTAGGGGGATTTTTGGGTTTGTAAACATTAGATAATTTCCATACTTCTTCTGAAGGCTTCGATTCTTCTAAATCCTGCTCATCTGCTCGGACGGGTAAAAATTCTCGGCAGTACAGATATGGATCCGTACTTAACTGTAATAAGTCCTCCTTTGCCTTATCCCAACTATAATATTCAAAATGCTCCCACAATCTTATCAAGAATTCAATAGAAAACAATACTTTTTCTACCTCTTTTCTTTCAATCTCATCTGGATTAATTTCTACCAACTTATCTTTTAACTCTTTTTGACAATCGTATAGTTCTTCTGGCAATCTCTTTGTCCATTCTTTACGATCTTGTAATTTTAACTTGGTAAATATTCTCTTTACCTCTTCCTCTCTCCTCTTAAATATCACTTCTTTCACTTGTTCATACCATTTTAACCAAATGATATGTTCTTCATTAATTAGATATTTTTAAAAAGCTGTATTCTGAAAGCTATCACTCTCATATTGCCAGCTCTTTTTGTCTAAAAGTCTATAGCATATCAATGAAGATGGATCGTCACCCATAAACAGCTCGATACTGGATAGCACTACCTTCGATGTCTTCTTATCATAGGCAAAAGTAACCTGCAATTCTAAAATTGGAGCCAACTCAAAATCTTTGGGAACGATCTTCCAAAAATCCTCTTGGAGTTCCGGTTCGTCCAGTTCCAGCTTTACCTTGAACGAGAAAGACTGACTGACATCGTGCCGGCGGACGAATTCCCGATAACTGCCCAGGTTGACGAGATTGCCCTTGGGTAACAATACCGTATCGGGGTCTTCAGCTTCCTGGAGAGTCTGTTTGAGCAGCAGGAGTGATTGCAGCACCGAACTCTTGCCAGAAAAGTTGGGACCGTAGATCAGCGTGATGGGTCGAATCGGAAGTTTCTCCGGTCCGGCAAATGCTTTGAAATTGGTCAGTTGGTACTCTCGCAGCAATATTCTACTCCTTTTCGCGGTTGCTTCATGAATTTTGGTAGGGTGGGCGGTCCCCACCCTACATTCTACAATTCTATCACTCTCTGCCTGCCATCAACCCGGTTTTTTAGCTTTTTCGAGGATTGCCCGATCGCCCTGCACCGGTCAGCCACCATTAAGTACATACATTCTACAATTATATCACTCCCTGCCTGCCATCTACCCTGTTTCTTAGCTTTTTCGAGGATTGCCCGATCGCCCTGCACCGGTCAGCCACCATCAAGTACATACATTCTACAATTATATCACTCTCTGTCTGCCATCTACCCTGTTTCTTAGCTTTTTCGAGGATTGCCCGATCGCCCTGCACCGGTCAGCCACCATCAAGTACACACCCTACATTCTACAATTGGATCACTCCCTGTCTGCCATCAACCCTGTTTCTTAGCTTTTTCGAGGATTGCCCGATCGCCTTCAGACCTGCCAACAGCCGACTTGTGTCCGAGAGTACCACTCTATCGCCCTACACGACTCTCGGACACGACTTCCCCAATGATTTTTCTTTTCCGACTTGGGTTGCGGGCGATGTTTTTGACAAAAGCCTCGGTACTTAGCAGCGCATTCATCCAAAGTTTTGCCCAAGGACAGAAAAGCCAGATGCCCTTGAATAATGCCATCATCCCCCAACCTGTCATAGACGCCATAATTGCTGAAATCGTAAAAAAAACCGTACTGCATGCCAGAGCAAAAGGATTAGCATGGATGTAGCGAAGAGTATTGAGGTCCCTCGTAAAGTCAAAATTAGGAATGCTTTGCCCCTACAGAGGTTTTTATTGTCATTAGCTATTTTAACAGGCAGCTTGATAATAAGCTATTGCAGGCTTACAATAAGCTATTGCAGGCGTACAACAAGCTATTGTTGACTTACAACAAAATATTGCAGGCGTACAACAAGCTATTGTTGACTTACAACAAAATATTGCAGGCTTACAATAAGCTATTGTTGGCTTACAACAAGCTATTGTAAACCTATTGGGTGTTACAATTTTCTGACGCTCGGCGCCAGCAGCACCTGGCGGAGCCTGGTAACGCGGGGGTTTGACGGCGGGCCGACAGCGAAGCTATTAATTTTGCTGCACCATCCAGACTAAAAAGCCCAGAATTTGTTCTACGGGCGGTAATGAATAAACCGAGAGGTCGATGGTAGCAGTTTGACCTTCTAGTTTCAGGAATTGCCATTGAGTGCCATTGCTGACACTGCCGTATATTGTGGAAATCTGTTGGTTATGTTCCTGGTTAAAGCGCTGTGCTGCTACCATTTCTGCTAGGCATTGCCCTAATCCTGTTTTCAGATCGGCTTGCTTTGCCTCTACAATTATTACTACTGGGGCTTCGATCGCCAGCATTTCCGGCGATCGACTCAGCAGGAAATCGCAGCGTCCTTTTAATCCCAGACTTTCGTCTACCGTGAAATCTTCCCCTGAGAACAAACTTACTTGTCGATCGAGAACCCGTCTTACTTCAACTAAAACTGGAGTTACAATTAACTCCGATCGGGCTTTGTCACTACTTGATGCTACAGCAAGAGGAATAGTTTCTGCCAGGTATTCTCGCAGCACCGTAGAAGGTTCCACAGGAGGAACATCGAGTAAGAAGCAAACCCCGGCAACAGTCGAGAGGTGCAAAAACTCTTTGACCTCTCGAACTGTGAGGTATTCGCTATAGGATGTTGGTGCTTTACGGGTTAGGTTCGACATGGTTCTATTACCGCACTTAACGCTTCACTCACCCCAAACCTGTACGAGAAAAGTCCTGTTTCGGGGACCGTCCAACTCAAAAAATAACACTGATTGCCAGGTGCCCAAAGCTAACTTACTATCAATAATGGGAATCACTTCCGAAGTGCTTAACATCATTGCCATCAGGTGCGAATGGGCATTCATGGATTCGTCATCAGGAATATCTCGCAAATGCAGGTCGTTATGCAGATATTTTTCTGTATCTGGCGCTAATTTTAACAGATGCACTTTCACATCTTCTAGCAATCTTTCTTCATTTTCATTGATCGCCAAGGCAGTGGTTGTGTGTCGCGAAAACACAGTCACCTGACCGCTGTTGACGGCATTGCTGTCAATTACTTTCTGGATCTGAGGGGTAATGTTGTAGATGCAGATCCCCTTTTCTGTCTCTATGGAAATTATCTCATTGATCATCTTCATTTCTACTCCTCGCTTCCCCATACTTTATGTAGTATTTTCAATCATCCACTTGAGAAAGGCCATAATTTGCCCCACAGGCAACAGTGGATAATCTATCAGATCTATTGTCACAGTTTTGTCTTGCAATTGCAAGAAGCGCCAGGCCGTGCCATTACTCACCGAACCGAAGATCCGAGACATTAACCGTTCATTCTGAAGATTAAACTGTTGAGCTGCTAGCATGGAAGCAATACATTGCCCTAAGCCAACGGTCAGAGTTGATTCCAAGTTTTCACCCCTGCTGCTGTCAGGATAGGGTCTTTTCGCTGCTGCATCTCTTCCTTCGTAAACCTGGGAACCACGGAATTTCCAGCCTCGATCGTATTTGACAGTGCTGCTAGCAAATCATCTACAGTTAGATCGACTGTAAAGACAGGTTCAATGAGATAATATGGACCTCCTTCACTTTGTGAACGGGAATGTAAGTTTTACCTTTTCTGACAATGACGCAACTTCAATCATCTTTCATCTTGGACTACTCGCCAGCGGACTGTAAAATGTCAGCATAAAGTCGATCGCCTACCCGGAAAGCCGCCTGGGATATCAAATCATCCATCACGGGTTTGACAGCGGGAATTATTCCTCTGCGTTTGGCGACTAGGAGAATTCCCAACAATCCAGTCAGATTGAGTCCCAAGCTAGATGCTATTATTCTACCTGGATACTCATCTATCAAAAGTAAATCTGCCGTTAACTCGATGGCAAGTGCGATCGCTTCTGATTCACCTGCATCCAATTCGTTTTGCAGTTCACCTACAAAGATACGGTTTATCACCTGTCGTGTTTCAATCCAGGGTAGGGTTTGGACTGCGATCGCCCCTGGTACTGTATAGCCTAAGCCTACCATTTCATCGTAGACTGCTTGGGGAATAACGATACTGCTGTATAGTTGTCGTAACAGGTCAAGCTGTCCTATGGCAGCAAGGCTAGTAATTGGAGAAGTATTGCTAACTACAGTCACAAGTCACCTAGCCTTTTGAGGGTTTTCAGGTCTGCTTGAAAATCTTCTACGTCATAATGGACGCAAATGCCGCGACTGGCAAGTTCTCGTCGGAATTCAATTAAATTCATTCCGGCTAGGCGACGCGCTTTCCCGGTGCTGATTTTGTATTTCTCAAACAGCACGATCGCAATTTCCAGTTTTAATTCCTCTGATGATATTCCTGCCGCTGACAGGATATCATCGGTAATGACGATGCTCATTTTTCTTTAACCTCCTGCATCCTTATCTAACCGATCCTGTTACTTCCCGATCGCCTGCTGACTACAATCATAACCCACTTCTCTCTTGTAAATTTTTGACGTTTTCTTGTCACTCTGCCCCGTAGCCCAGAAACCCGGTAATTCACTATACCGGGTTTTTTAATCATTTCTCGGAATGCATTTAACTATCGCTTCCTAGTTGGATCGTTTTTGACGGCATAATCGCTGGTTTGGGACTGCGACGTATCAGGCGATCGCGACAATCTTCCTGCAACCGGAGGATATACTCGTAGAAAAGTTGCTCGTCATTCTGACATTCGGTTTCCATTTCCATCCGGATGCGGCGTATTTCCTCAATAATCGGATCTCGTAGCATCTTCAACCTCCATTAATTCTTCTGGCGTACAAATTACCGGGGTGCTGATTCCATATTCAGCATTAATACTTTCGATTTTCTTTTTGACATTGCCATTGACAATGTGGGTACAGTTCCAAGATAACAAAAAATCAATCCCTTGGCTTGATGCTAAAGCTAAGTGATAAGAATCTGCTCTGACTTTTTCTGGCAGTTGCAGCGCTGCAAAATAGGTTCTGGCAAGGCTACGCACATCCCCTGTCACCTCTAAAAGTGAAAAACCTGACACTTGAGCAAGGCGTAGCTGTGCTGCTTGAGCATCTCCTCTGGAAATCTCTCTTGACAAAAAGAACAAGATTCGCTATCATCATAATATTTCCAAGCGGAGTTTCACCCAATGCCCACTCAAACCCTGCCCAATATACCAGAAATTATTGACGGATTGCCCAATATCTGCGGTTGGGAAGCAGAAATAAATTCCGTCGTGCAAGGGTCAAAACCGGTCTTTTTACCCAGCACAAATATCCGCTTAGAACAGGTAACCTCCGCCTTTGCGATCGCCCTCCACATGCACCAACCCACCATCCCGGCAGGCGCAAATGGCGAACTAATTAGCAATCTGCAATACATGTTTGAACATCCCCAGGAAGGGGACAATCACAATGCGGGTCCATTTGCCAATTGTTACAGCCGCATGGGTGATATTATACCGGAACTGGTAGCACGAGGTTGCAATCCCCGCGTCATGCTAGATTATTCGGGAAATCTGTTGTGGGGCTTGCGGCAAATGGGACGGGGAGATATCATAGAAAAGCTTCAGGGCATTACATGCGATCAGGCTTATCAACCCCATGTAGAATGGTTGGGGACAATGTGGAGTCATGCAGTGGTGCCATCCACCCCCATACCGGATATCAAACTGCACATCCAAGCATGGCAACAGCAATTTGCCAGCATATTTGGGTTAGAAGCATTAGGGCGAGTCAAGGGGTTTTCGCCGCCAGAGATGGCATTACCAAACCACCCGGACACCCTGTTTGAATTTATTAAAGCCCTGAAGGCATGTGGCTATCGCTGGCTATTAGTGCAAGAACATACGGTGGAGACCCTGGAGGGCCAACCCATACCCGAAAAATACCTGCCCAACCGTCTGATCGCCCGGAATGGCAAGGGAGAAACCATCAGCATCACGGCCTTAATCAAAACCCAGGGTTTCGATACGAAACTGGTAGGTCAGATGCAGCCCTATTATGAAGCCAAAACCAGGGTAAAACAGCAGCTAGGGGATATAGAAGTCCCCTCATTAGTCACGCAAATAGGGGATGGCGAGAATGGGGGGGTGATGATGAATGAATTTCCCTCCGCCTTCCAGCAAGCGTGGCAAGAAATGGCCCAGAATGTAGTGGGAGTCAACGGCACGGAATATCTAGAACTAATAGCAGCAGCCGGTTGCCATCCCGATCATTATCCCTCTTGTCAGGCAGTAGGTCAACAGGAAATATGGTCGCGCGTGGACCTAGAGAACTGCACCCCCGCAGCAGTAGAACAGGCGATCGCCTGCATCAAAGAAGACAATCCCAATTATCATATAGAGGGAGCATCTTGGACAAATAACATCAGTTGGGTAAAGGGGTACGAGAACGTGTTAGGGCCGATGAATCAACTCAGCGCCAAGTTTCACGAAAAGCTGGACCCATTGGGCAGAGTCAGGGAAAATATTACTCAGTCTTCCGATTTTTCCGGAACGGTGTATCGTCAAGCACTGCTTTACAACCTGTTACTTCAGACTAGCTGTTTTCGTTACTGGGGACAAGGAACCTGGACCGACTACGCCCGGGAGATTTACCAAAGGGGCGAGTCTTACCTCAGAAATGCATTCTAACAGATAATTCTCATCTTTTGTGTGATCTGCTGTCGGAGCAATTAGCAATTAGCAAATTATGAATTACCATGCTAGAGAGAACTTAATACAAGCGATCGCCGCTGCCGGAATGGCCCTGTTGTGCGGAGGTGCGATCGCCTTTTTGCAAATCCCGCAACTCAAGCAACTTGAAGCGGACCCAAACCTAGCAACACCAGAAAAACTGCAGAGGGAAGTTGCAGCAGAAAAAGCTAAACTAAAATTACTCCAGCAGATGCCCGGATTTGGTTTTGATAACTTAATAGCAAACTGGACAATGGTCCTGTTTTTAATCTACTTTGGAGATGAACCCGCCCGCGCCCAAACAGACTACAGTCTGAGTCCAGAATATTTTGAAGTGATAGTCGATCGCGACCCCCGCTTTCTGGATGCTTATTTGTTCCTATCTTCCAGCGTATCGCTTTATGCAGCCATGCCAGAACGATCGATCGCTATGCTTGACAAGGTATTAAGGTTACTAGATCCCCAAGTACCTCCCAAATCTTATTACATTTGGCGTTATAAAGCTATTGACGAGTTATTATTTTTGGGAGATGGTAAAGCAGCGAAAAAGTCATTTGAGATGGCCGCAGACTGGGCTAGCAATTATTCTGACCCAGAAAGCAAAGCTGTAGCAGCAGTTTCTCGTCAAACAGCGGCATACTTAGCCGGTAACCCCGATAGTAAAACAGCTCAGATTTCCGCCTGGGTTATGGTATTAAATAATGCGGTAGACGATCGCACTCGCAAAAGGGCGATCGATCGTATCAGAACCCTAGGCGGAAGGATAGAAACCACTCCTTCGGGGGCTTTACAGATTATTACGCCACGAGAAGATTAAGGCATCGGGTGCATCTCACTTTCGCAAAGGTACATTAATAATACATGCAATTTAGCCCGCGCAGGCGAACTTTGTTTGTGTAACCGGACCCTTTAGGGTTCGGGCGACTAAGATGCCAAAAAACTGATATTGGGTAGATCGTTGAGTTCGCAGCAGGGGAGGTTTGTCGCCTTGACCCGGGCGATCGCCTCTTGATTTTCGTTCTCCAACCCAATGCGAGAATGGATGCGGGACAACAAAGCTGACCACTGCATTTCGCTCAACTGTCCTATTAGTGTAATTTCTGGTCCATCATCAACATCTAAATCTTCTGACATCAGCAGACTCATGACTACGCTACATATAGCTGCATCCGCATCTTCATCAGAAATGTTGCTAGTGTCTACCAAGAGAGTCATCTGGCTTTTATCTGGGTGAGTTATAACCGTCCCGAACACTCCTGCTAATTCCTCACCTAGGGACTCTTCTGGCGCAGACCAATCTGGGAAGATAATTATATTAACATCTTTCAAGTTCAAACCTAGGAGAGTTGCATCCATCAAAGCAGAACTCACCTTTGCCGCCATTCTTGACCAAGAAAACTTTTTCGCCTGTTCCAGTCCCGCTGCGATCGACGAGTTGCGCACACCAGGCTTTTGCACCTCACAAAGCGCATTCACTAGCCCATCGACATCCTCATCATGCACGTATATTGCTGCTTCTCCTGTTACTTCAGGGATAGATGCGTTGGGAGAAGTAATCACGGGACATCCACAAGCCATGGCCTCAAGAACAGGTAACCCGAACCCTTCATACTTGGATGGATATACTAATGCGATCGCGCCCGAATAAGCAGCACTCAGTTCTTCGTCGCTGAGTTGCAGCATATGAACCACAACCCCTGACGTATAACTTCTCAATTCAGATGCTAATAAACCTCCGCGTCCAGTACCGACTATCTCAAATCCTTGATACGTGCAAAGTTTCGAGAAAGCTTTGAAGAACAAAATCGTATTTTTATAACCCGTTTCCGGTCCGACCAGCAGAAAGTATGGTTTGCCAATTCCGTATTTAGTTTTAAAGCCATTAATCTCCTCAGAACTAGCTGGCGTAAACGGACTTTTAACCCCGCAATGGGCGACCGTAACAGACGGGATGTCCGGGAAAAACTTGACTAAATCACGGGCCGTATTCTCAGAAATAGTAATATAGCCAGAAGCTTCTTGGATGCTGCGATGTTTTTCTCTCCACATGGGTTCGTTTATATTCGCACCCAACCGTTCCGGTATCATGTCATAACCCATAAATACCGAGGGCGTAGACAGAGGCGTTGTATAGTAAGTTGAAATAAATAATTCCGCCCCCTCTTCATCGCATACTTGTTGTAACATTTCACGATCAGCATCCGTTCTGCTGTAGTCATAAGCTAGCACAGTCCGATACCATATTCCCGGAATTTTCGGGGCCGTTCCCACTCGGTCGAGAACCACAATATGTTTAGCAAAATCATGCTTACTCCATTCTGACAGCAATGAACTCCAGACCCGGGCAATGCCAGTTTGATAGAGCTGGAAAAATACACCGTCAATTACAATTGTGGGAGCTTGTCTCTGTTTTTTGAATTTACCCCAATACAACTCCTCCGGTAGAGCAAACCGCCAAATGTTGCTGTTGGAATCTTTTTGGGCTATTGGCACCACGCCGCATGCAGAAGCAGTGTCTGCCCTCGTTTCGTCCTGCACCCAGGAAAAATACTCCCGCAATAAAACTGGAAATTGAGTCTGGTTTTGCAACGCCATCCATTGCGAAACGGCATCTTGATAACCATAATATTTCTCCTTAAACTTCAACTGGTCTGGGGTGACATAAGCAAAATGCTGGAACACCAAACCCTCTTTCTCCGTTTCTTCATGTCGAAAAGGGTTGACTGCTGCCACGTTCCGCCCTTGACTATCAGGTTGCGGTTTAACTAATATCGGAGGTTCGTTAGCAGCCCAGGACATCCCCGGTTTATACTTCCAAGTACGCAACCAGTCTTGTTTGGGATTCTGAGCGTAGCAATTGCGTGTACTGATAACCATATTTTCGCCCACAAAATACCAACACCAGTAGAAAGCAGCAGTTTTGTCAGGATTGTTGACGAACATTTTTCTGGCAGTACATATCTGTTCCAACGTCCACAGTTCATCTACATCTACTTGCCACAGCAAACATTCTTCCTGGATATTGGCTAGGGGTGCATTCACCATTTCACGTTTTCCCTCCCAGAAAACACCCTCCGGTTTACAGTAGACCGTGATATTTTCCGGATACAGCCGCGCCAGTTCGTCTAGGTATTCTGACGTGCCGTCATTGCTACGCCCCTTCCGATGGATTTCATCGGTTATCTGTCCTCCACGCTGCAAACACCAGGCTGTATCGTGCTTCAAGTCAGCAACGCCCTCAATAATGTGCCAATGCCACGTTATAGGGAGTTGCTTGAACTGTTCTATATGGTAGCGGATAAAAGGTTGACCGTTGAGAACAATGGTAAAGAAATGGATTGGTAATGTATCAAACAGCTTAGTCAGTTTAGTAAACGGCGGCTTAAATGCTATTCCAGTTCCCGTACCATAGCTATCCTCAATAAACAGATAATCTGTAAACTTGCTCTTATATTCTTTCCACAGCCCACCTAGTTCGGGATGGGCATGGTGGGCAATGTCATCAAACACCAATGCCCCGCCAGGAGCCATATGACTAAAGGCGATATCCAAGTCACTTTTTGCCCCAACGTAGGTGTGGTCTCCATCAATATTAATTAAGTCAAACTCTTGGGGATTGTCTGGATTCGCAAAAAAGGATGGTAGTTTTTCTTGAGAGTTTCCCTGTATCAAGCTGGGTATGTTTTTTATTTCCAGATTACGCAGTTCTGAAATCACAAACTCAGGACCAGGATTATGCGTTCCAGCGTACTCTTGGATCCACAAATCAAAGCCATAGGCTTTAGTTTCTGGTGATTCAACCAAAACCTGAGCAAGCGATCGCTTCCGGCGCACCCCAACCTCCAAATAGTTTTTGGGTTGAAAATTACGTGCGTACCAATTCAAGAATGAAATTAAATCAAACCAATTGGATTGGTCTGGTGATGGATTAGCATAACTTTTTAAATCATTAGATAACCAGTGATCTCGAGTCAGGCGGGAAATAATTGAGTAAACTCTTTGTTTAACTTCTGGATTTGCAATGGAAACAACTAAGTTATCTCCCAGTTTTTCTTTTGTGGATAACAATGAAACGATATAACGGGAGCCTTGGAACGATTGTAATTGCTAGGCGATCGCCTCTTCAACCCGATGACTCTGGGAAATTGACTGTGAAGTTTCCCCATTGCTGATATAATAATCTTGCAGATGCACTGGCAAGTGCCATTGAACTCGTGGATCTGCCTGGTGGATAACTGGTTCAACATTCCCGCGCCAAGCAACTCCCATGATTTGAGCTGTCTGGTATACCATTGTCTTCCAACCTTTTCCCTTCAGGTAGTTCAATCCTTGCGCTACATCTGGTGATACTAGATCGTGGAAGAGAATTAAAGCATCTTGTTCTGCAAATTTCTCGCATGCGATCGCGTCATTCAGAGGTCCTGGTGCTTCGTGATTACCATCAATAAAAATAATTGACCATTTGCGCTGCTGTTGCTGCCCCAACTCTTCTACTTTATTGGGACTATAGCCAGCTATTAAATTTACCTTTTCCCACACCCCTGCTGCCCTGAGCGAACTCCTCACACTTTCATAAAACTCCGATCTGGCTAACAATGGATCTATAACATCTAGTTCAACTTCTGCTGAAGCAAAATGACAGGCTGACCATCCTAACCAACAGCCGATCTCCAAACATCTCTTCCCCTTAAACTGGAGCGCACTATTGTAAAGAATATGAGCTTCATCTCTATTAATAAATCCTACTGTTGGCTGTCGCTTGTCTACATATATATTATGTGGAATGCCTCTGCGCTCGTACTTCCATGACGAATAGCCAGATCCCACAGCTATCATATTTGGGAAGTTTTCATCAGGTCTAATAATTGACAACCCTGGTGAAACATAATCTCCCGCAGGTAATAAAGCCTGCTCTACTTCTTCCATGTACTCTTTGACCATTTTTTCTCCCCTGAACATCTTTTCTGCTCGCTTCTTGCAAGCCTGACCAATTTCTTGAGGTAATTCTACATTCTCAGTCCAAGATTCAATAGTCCTGACTAACTCTCCTACTGTAGCTCGCGGATTAATTGTTGGAGAGGTTAGCAACTTGCCAGTATCGCCCAACTGTTCTGGGATACCGCTTACCGCTGAAGCAATAACTGGTAATCCCTTTGCCATTGCTTCCATTACTGCCAATGGCATTCCTTCAGCTTCCGAAGGCAAAACAAAAATATCGCTTGCATCTAGCCAATTTGGGATATCCCAACGCTCTCCCAAAAACTTTACTTTTTCAATTACCCCTTGCGCTTCTACTTCTTTCCTCAGTGGAGCTTCTAAACTTCCCGCACCTGCCCAGACAAAATAAATTTTATCCCATACTGGATTTTATTTTAGATGTTTAATTGCCTCTAGTTGATATTGGTAGCCTTTTACCGATACTAAGCGAGATGCTGTAAAACAAACCACTGCATCTAATGGTATACCAAACTCTTGGCGCAGACTTTCGCGAACTGATGGATCCCGGGGGATAAAATACTCCTCTGGACGTCCATAATAGATAACTTTTCCCTTCTCTTGTGGTAATCTAAATAGCTGATGTAATAGCTTCAGGTTCTCTTGCGACACAGCAATAACCGTTTCTGCTTGATTATATTGCTCATATAGTTGTTCTAAGTAATCAGCAAAGCGTTTTGCTAGGTATGGTGCTACAAACCCTATAACTGCAATATAGGGGATTCCCATTTCCATAGCCACCTGCTTAGCAGCAAAATTGGAAAAAGGACAACAGTCGTTAAAAATAACTAAATCAGCTTGAGCACTTGTAAAAATTATTTTAACCTCCGCGTGATTATTTAAACTTTTACCAAACTCTTGAGCAGTGTCAAATTTTAACCATATGTGTTTAATTCCCATTTCCATTTGACTCGTCACCAAAGGATTCGATGTTTTTGTTTGCACGCCAACTACCTGATAACCCTGCTTTACTAATTCATTTAAGATTAGGTGGTTAATTCGTGCCACTCCGTAAACTCCATGATCGTCTGTATATACTATGATATTTTTGCTCATTTTATTTTTTCCTCAATTCTCAATTCTGTCCTTTCTTTTACGATCCTGTTTCTGCTTGACTCTCTCCCACCTGCTCTTGTAGTTCCTCTAATAATATTTTATAATTACGGCGATCGGGAAACAACTGCACTAGCTTCGACAAAGGCCCGATCGCACCTCTAGCATTCTTCCTCTGGAGCCGCACTGACACCAGTTTCTCTAATGCTACCTGATTTTGTGGCTCTCGCTGTAAAACTTTTTCATATCCTCTCTCTTGTGCTGCCAGTCTATCCTCTATTTTGGGAGCTGTCGCTTCACTGGATACCGGTTGTGTCAGAGCATCCCGGAATATTGAGGTTATAGCCAACGCTGTGGAGCCTAAGAATGCCCCTCCTCCTACTATAGCAAGAACCCGATGCCAAATCGGTTTTTTTGACATATCTCATCCCTCCGTCACCTGAGTACACCAGCGATATGTGATGACTCACTGCTCCGGAGCGAGCCCTTATATACCCTACCCCATCCTGCGACCATCTTTACACAAATTTTATTTTTCATTACGGATACCAGTCCCTCCACCTAATGACAGTGGTTTAATTGCGATCGTTCACCGTTCATCTGTGAGCCTCATATTTATTATACCCCTTTCTGCTGCCGCTGCGATCGACTTTGAAAGTCGATCGCTTTGTTGGGAGTCTAGCCCGCGCCAGCGGGCTTAGTTCATGTAGCCTCACCCGGTGAGGGCTGAGTCTAGCCCGCGCCGGCGGGCTTAGTTCATGTAGCCCCACCCTTTAGAGTGAGGCGTAGCCAGCGGGCTTAGTTCATGTAGCCCCACCTTTAGAGTGAGGCGTAGCCAGCGGGCTTAGTTCATGTAGCCCCACCCTTTAGGGTGAGGCGTAGCCAGCGGACTTAGTTCATGTAGCCCCACCCTTTAGGGTGAGGGCATCTTGAAAAGCCCCAGCAGTTACAAAATCACCCGAACAACATTGCTAGCGGTTCCAGCGCCAGTTTTGTTAACAGGAATAACGCGATACCGTAAGGTTTCTTCCACAGGTTGATTCACTAACATAGTCCCGGGTTTAATCGCAGTTGCCACATTTAGCCACATTTGATGAACCGCATCGAACCTTTGCACTTCATAAGCAGCGACTTTACCGCCATTCCGAGACTGTTTCCAGCTCAAGCTGACAACACCAGGACTAATGCGGGTAGCTTCCAAAGTGTGAGTCGCCCCGGGAACCGCTAAAGTATTTCCTTGAGCACGTCCTCCCCAACCAAGCAGCTTCAACTTATTATCATCCCGTTTAACTATCGATTCAGCATAGCGGATATCGGTCTTCAATTGCTCAACCATCTCTTTGAGGATAGCTTTTTTTTCAGCACAAGCAAGTTCAGCAGCAGCCTTTGTAGCCACCTGCTGCTTTTGGGCCATTTTCAACTTATTAAGAGTAGTTTCGAGATCCGTTGTGGGAATTACTGGCGCAGGATATAACTCCTTGTTAGCATTCAACCCATCGATCATATTTTGAGCTAAAGCGACTATTTCAGATTCTCTTTCTGGAAACTTAACCATGACTTTCTATATTCTAAACGACCAGGAACTGCGCGAGGGATGTCTGTGCCCTCTGGAACAATAGCAAGGCACAGAGATATCGAATCTTACATCGAGTAAAGCACCAATAGGTTCTAAGGTGGCTTCTTTATAGGCTTAGTTTGACTCATACCCGCTTCACTCATACTCGCTTCAGTTTTGCTCATACCTGCTTTAGTAGGTATAGCTTATATTTGCTTCATGTTTGCTTATACCTGCCTTAGTTTGTTTCATACATAGTCAAGTATTTTGCTAACTAGGCTAAGTTTGTACAGAAACAGAGAGGGTATGGGCATCTTTTTGGTAGCGTCAGCAGAGAAGTTCGATATCTCTGCCAGAACTCTTATCCCAGGGCGGTGTCTGGAGCATGCCGTATCCCTTGCGGGAGCGCTGTTTGCAGCCTGGTCCTTCAGGACAAGAGCATGCACTGGTAAATTGCAGACAGCATAAGGGCTTCAGCGATTTAACCAGAGAGCGCACGGACTTTGATGCTATAATCACACAGTCAAAAGTGAAATCGGACAGTTTGTCCAATAATTAAGTATAGCGTTTCTTAAATTGATATGATACAGCCGCCCGAACCCGTGCATGGTCCGGACCCTAAAGGGTCCGGCTACAGGAACAAACCCCGCTGGCGCGGGCTAGAAGACCGCCCGGACCCGTGCATGGTCCGGACCCTAAAGGGTCCGGCTACAGGAACAAACCCCGCCTGCGCGGGCTAGAAGTGAGATGCATCCATCTCCGACAGCAGATCACACAAAGGATGAGAACTGCTATAAGATTTTAATAGTAAATTAAAATCTTATAGCAGTTCTTCAGATGTTTCTCCCTTCCCAGGTATGGATCCCTATTTAGAGTATCCTGAGCTGTGGCCAGAGGTGCATAATCGTTTGATTATCGCGATCGCGGATGCTGTAGCCCCCTCTCTACCGGCTAAATATCGAGTAGCGATCCAAAAGCGCACCTAATTTGAGCGAACCGGAAGATTCCGTCTTGGTGGGTATTCCCTCGGTATTGTCGAAAACATCAACCCATCAGTCAACAACTCTAACCTCATCAACTATAGCGGTTGCCCCGGCGTCTTCCGCATGCTCTTATCCTGAAGGACACGGCTGGCGCTCGCGATCCGGTGCCAAGGCTGCAAGCAGAAGACGCTGCTTGGGCTGACGCCCTGTTACGCGATCGGGAACTTCGGTAGTGCTACCCATTACCATTACCAGATTCGACATATCTTTGCCACATTTGTTCGTAAGCATTCTCCATCTCGCGGGTAAACTGCTTGGCATTCCACAGGGGTGCTGTCTGTCGTGACCGGCGCAGTCGCCAGGAGATTTGCTGTCGCAGCACGGGGTCTTCCCCCAAGCGAACGCCCCACTCTACATACTCTTCATCTGTCCAAGCAATACCCTCTGTGATGCCCGCATTCATCATCATAGTATAGCTGTTACGAGCCGCAAATTGTTCTCCCACTCGCGTCACCAAGGGCACGCACATCCATAGGGTTTCCAGCGTCGTCGTGGCTCCATTATAGGGATAAGTATCTAGCACCACATCCGCAATCCCTAGGTTAGCCCGGTGAGTTGCTTCTGATGGCGCTGCTGACAAAAAGCGCAGGCGATCGGGACTCACGCCCTCTTCTTCTGCCAACTGGATAAAAAAGGTTTTAATTGTATCTCGATCGCCCAAACCCTTGATCGCGAAATAGCTATTCGGCACCTCTTTAATAATCCTCAGTTGCAGTCGTGCTGTATCTGGATTACGCTTATACCCCCTCTGTGAACTAAAATACAACACAACATCGCTCTCCAGATCCAACTGTTCGCGTCGCAGCGTTGGCACCGCCACCTCAAACCCATCTACCGCTACATAGGTTTTGGGCAGTCGCCAGATGGTTTCGCTATAGTAATCCTGAGCATCCTCGGGCAACACATAGGGATCTGCGATCGTGTAATCAACCGTTGGTATGCCCGCAGCATCCCAACCCAACCACGTTACTTGAACTGAAGCAGGTTTCATTGCCATCACCCCACAGGAAATGTCTAGGGTAAGGCTATTAAGATCGACCAAAATATCTATTTCATCCTCATAAATTTTTTCTGCTGCTTCCTCCCATGTCAGACCTAGTTTGCGGGCATAACTCACGTGCTCGACGAACCACTCCTGCAACGGGTCTTTGATCTTCGCTCTATAGTTGATAAAATAGCCATATATATCATATTTTTCGCGATCGTGATACTCAAATAGCCATCTAGCTAGCCAGCCAACCGAATGAGACTTTAAGCAATGAGATAAATACCCAATTCTCAACGGTTTTGTACTATTAGTTGTTAAGCTAGATAAATATCTTTGGCGGTATCGATCAACTCTCTCTTGTTCGTGGAGTTCTACATAAGTTTGGCACAACTGTGCCACGTTATTATGAAGCTGGCGATTATTTCTTGGATCGTCTCTAAAATAGGGGGAGAAATAGGTTGTCGTGTAGATGCGAAAACATATTGCTAAATCAGCAAGGTAAGTTTTTTCCTCGCACATGGGAATTACTAATGATAATTGTTGCTCCCAGGCATCAACTGCTTCGGACCAACGTCCACCAGCACTCATTAACCCCCGAATTAGTACATATTTGGCATACAGTTTACCTGGTAATGTTTTTACGAAGGGATAGCCATTTTTCGCCATTTCTATTCCCAGATCGTACTGACCAGCATTCTGATAGTAAGTCGATATCTGCATCCATATATCTGCCTCTTCAGGAGCTATTTTTAAACATAATTTTCCCAATGTTATTGCCACGTCAATTCTGCTCAGATTCTCAGAAATCCTGACGCTGCCCTCCATCAATATCCTAATTAAAGCTAGAGGTTCGCGGATCTGAGGTAAGCAGGCTTCGACAAACTCTATTAGTAGGGGATCCAGCGGGGCTTCTTCTAAAAAAACCTGCAAGACTTGCAACAATAAATCCGAGTTAACTTCTGCTTTTGCATCTGACTTGAGCGTCTCTATTACTCCCCACTCAGTCAACTGTTCTTCAGTTAACATCTTCTGCTTAAGGGAGATTTCAATAATTCTCAAAATATTATTTATATCATTGGGGATAATTTCCCGGATATGCTGCCTTATTGCCCAGGCTACTTCATAATCTAATAAACTTTCTCTACGTTCTGCTTCTGTCTGCAAAACCTCAACTAATTCCCCTGTCCAAGAGTCAATTTCTTCTCCCTCTGCCTCTCCTATGACTAGCATCCAGGTAATTTGGGCTTCTACTTCTTCACCTTCCAGTAGCAACGCCAATCCCAAATACCAATAATTTGATCTTACTTCTGGATCTGCTTCAATTGCCTGCTGATAAAGCTTGCAGGCTTTACTATATTCCCCTTTTATTATATATTCAATGAAAGGTGGCTGCTCTTGAGCTATAATCGTGGCAACACTCATCACAATCCTCTATATCCTCTATCTGTATCAATTAGTAACCAATATTTTCTTGGTTTATTCGTAGCATTTAACTTAACTGCTATAGATAAAAAGCGAGCAAAGCAATCTGGGGTGCATCCCAGTTTTGCAATATAGCCCGCGCCAGCGGGCTTTGTATCTGTAGCCGGACCCTTTAGGGCGACAACTGCCCGCTTCTAAAAACCTTGAAAATCTATGAACTGAAACCTCAGCCTCTAGGGTTTGGCAATTAGCTAGTTAAAGCTGTGAATAGTTTCTAGGGCAAGTTGGAGCAGCTGTGTTATATGTTTCCGTTGGTTTAGCTTGATTATTATTGTCGCTTTCGCACAAGGCAGAAAACGTGGTTGTGTCAGCAGAAGTGCTGGATACATTTACTACTCCTACATAGGACTTCAGGTTTGCATTACCTGCACTCGTACCCCAGTTCGTTACACCAGTCGATCGGCCAAGGATTCCATACATGTAGTTCTCAGTTTTTGTCTGAATGTTAAGACCCAAATCACCAACATTGGCGATATCGGTAACAAACTCACTCTTTTCCACGTAGTAGGCTTGCTGTCCCCGGTTCATTGAACCGACATAGGTTTTCGCCTCGGACTGCCTGGCTTTGTTTGCTTGGTTGAGGAACGAGGGCAAGGCAATGGAGGACAGAATCCCGATGATGATGATTACCACCAGCAGTTCAATCAGCGTAAAGCCCTTGTCTTGCCTCTTATCGATCAAGTGTTGCAGGAATTTGGTCTTAAATTCAGTCTTCATGAGTAGTCTCTCCTTGAGGTGGGGGATACGTTGCTTCTAACTCCCTAATTTATCATACCAACTTTCTTCCCTGTTTAGATCACTTCCCATAAAAAAATCTCTAACGCCCTCCCAGTCAGCGTTCCAGCAGAATATACCCTCAAGAACCGGGTGGGCGTCTTCCGCATGCTCTTGTCCTGAAGGACCAGGCTGCAAATAGCGCTCCCGCAAGGGATACGGCATGCTCCAGACACCAGTCATTTGTTGGCAGTCAAATCACTACATCTCGATCGCTACCGTCTCTTGTTCTAGACAACTACGAGTTCTCTAGAGGCATTATCGCGTCTGGAATAATGGGAACAGCAGCGTCATACCGCTTGTTTCACGCTTCCCAGACTCTATGACTGAGTCGTCCGACTCAGTCAGGTACTTCCCCGACTGACTGCTGCATTTCGCCCCAGCAGTCAGGTACTTCCCCGACTGAGTGCTGCATTTCACCTCAGTAGTCAGATACCTCCCCGACTGAGTGCTGCATTTCACCTCAGCAGTCAGATACCTCCCCGACTGACTGCTACATTTCACCTCAGCAGTCAGGTACTTCCCCGACTGAGTGCGGCATTTCACCTCAGCAGTCAGATACCTCCCCGACTGACTGCTACATTTCACCTCAGCAGTCAGGTACTTCCCCGACTGAGTGCGGCATTTCACCTCAGCAGTCAGATACCTCCCCGACTGACTGCTGCATTTCACCTCAGCAGTCAGGTACTTCCCCGACTGAGTGCGGCATTTCACCTCAGCAGTCAGATACCTCCCCGACTGACTGCTGCATTTCCCTCAGCAGTCAGATACCTCCCCGACTGAGTGCGGCCTTTCACCCCAGCAGTCAGGTACTTCCCCGACTGAGTCGGGGACTCTATTCATTCAGTTAGAGAGTCTTCCAGAAGAAATTTACACGGCCAACTTTATTTATTCTCAAGCAAAATAGATATCGCACGTGCATATAATTCTTCAAGAATGACAAACGAGGAAGATCGCGTCGTGGGTCACAAGTAGTGATTTTAGCACCAGCAAACCCTTTACGACGTGCTGTTATCAACCCTACAACTGCCACCAAGCGGTGACAATTGTCTTTTTTCACCAATAGTCGGGGTCGAGCTAGGGGTCACCCCCTAACCCTCCCATTCGGAACCGGACGTGCGACTTTCACCGCATCCGGCTACTGGCAAGTAGGGCATTGTCACTACTAGGATTACTACGGATTGCTCCACTTGTCCCTCATCTCATGCGATTTCACTCCTTTCCTGGTTGGTAAGCGGCGCTGCCAGATAACCTTTAGTATTACCATTTCCAAGTCTGTTTTACCAGTCATCCAACCTTCGAGAGGCCTCCGGCGTCTTAGAGATACTCTTACCCAAGATTTCCTACTTTAACCAACCCGCGTCAGCTGGATGAGGAACACCCCATCATATCCATAGGCGTTACCCTAGGCATTAGCTTCTCGGGCTATCTCTCCCCTCGCGGCTTGCGCTTTACATCTAACTTGTCCAATCTAGACAGCACACGAGAAGTTACTTCGTTCCCTAGTATCATTTCACGATGCTTTTAGGCCCCTGCTATACCCCGGGAGTTCTTAGAGTGCGATACTGGCCAAGTGCAAGAACCAGCACAAACTACCATTTCCCTTTTGGGCCAGCGCTTTAAGCCTTATTTCGCTGGTTCTAGATAACGAGGCGTACACAGGTTCGCTTGTTCTAGCCATTAGCATCTTTCCTAGCGGCGTCACTAGCTTAGGCTGCTAGCTATCCTACATTTAAGTCCTTGCTCCGCACCACCGTGATGTGACTCAGCAGCACTAAGGACCGGTGTTACTCCCACACTTGGAGAGAGGGAATCTAACCCCCATGAATACCAGAGTTACCAGTTTGGACCTGGCCTAGCGTTCCGTAGTTGCCCACGTTAGACTAGAACGAATCGCACTGTACTATATTAGTCGTAATGGGTTAGGATAAGTGCTATGGCAAGCCCGACAGTAGAAAACTTGGTAATCATTGGTTCTGGTCCTGCTGGCTACACGGCGGCGATCTACGCTGGCCGTGCTAACCTCAAACCAGCGGTCTTTGAAGGCTACCAAATGGGTGGTATTCCTGGCGGTCAACTGATGACCACAACGGAAGTGGAGAATTTTCCTGGCTTCCCCGACGGCATTACTGGCCCGCAACTGATGGACAGAATGAAGGCTCAAGCAGTGTACTGGGGGGCCCAGCTATATACTGAAGATGTTATAGCTGTTGACTTGATCCAGCCACGTCACCGTGTCGGAAAAATCGGAAGTAGTGCGAATAGCCCTCTCCCGAGACATCCAAGTCCCTTTACTGTCCGATCGTCCGATCGGACATTACACACCCACAGCATTATCATCGCCACCGGAGCCACAGCAAAGCGGTTAGGACTGCCCTCTGAGGAGAAATTCTGGAATCAGGGCATCTCTGCATGTGCTATATGTGATGGTGCCAGTCCCATATTTAAGGGAGTAGAGTTGGTGGTCATTGGTGCTGGCGACACAGCAGCAGAAGAAGCAGTCTATCTAACCAAGTATAGCGCCCACGTTCATATACTAGTGCGGCGGGACCAGATGCGAGCCTCTAAGGCGCTGCAAGACAGAGTCTTGGATAACCCCAAAATCACGGTCCACTGGCATACCGAGGCCGTGGACGTATTCGGTGCCAATGGTAAGATGCAAGGGGTGAAGGTGAAAAATAATCAGACAGGCGAAATGAGGGAGTTACCTGCTGGCGGTCTGTTCTATGCTATTGGTCACACCCCCAATACTCAACTTTTCCAAGGTCAACTAGAACTGGATGAGGTGGGTTACATTGTGACTAAGCCCGGTTCGGTAGAAACTAGCGTGGAGGGGGTCTATGCTGTGGGTGACGTACAAGACCGCGAGTTTCGTCAGGCCGTGACGGCTGCTGGTAGCGGCTGTATGGGGGCAATGTTAGCAGAAAAATGGCTTTCTGCCAATGGGTTGGCCCAGGAGTACCATCAAGAAGAAAGCAATAAAGCGCTGACTACAAACAATGTTCATAGTGAGGACTTGAGTTCTCAAAAATCTGATATCTTTGACATAGCAGCGACGCGACATCAGGGTGGTTATGCCTTGCGCAAGCTTTTCCATGAGAGCGATCGGCTGATCATGGTAAAATACTCTGCGCCTACCTGCGGCCCTTGTCACAGTCTCAAACCCATTTTAAGCAAGGTAGTAGACGAGTTCGATAACAAGATCCACTATGTAGAAATTGACATCGAACAAGATCCCGAGATTGCTGAGAATGCGAGTGTCACCGGTACTCCCACCGTACAGTTCTTCAGGGACAAGGAATTAATCCATCAATATCAAGGCGTCAAGCCAAAGAGTCATTACCGGGAAACGATCCAAAGCAATTTGTAATTGGCGAATGGCTAATGGGCAATATACAATGAATGGTCATAAACCCCGACGCCCCAGCCTCTCAATGCAACTGATGGCTGTGGGGGCTGCTATTACTCTGGCCTTTGTGGCGATCGCCCTCTTGGTCTCCCTATTTCAAGCCTGGGGATGGATACAGGATCCGACGGAGTCTTTGATCAACCCGGTACATGAATCACCCTCATGGTCTCATTGGTTTGGCACGACGCGCCAGGGTTACGATGTTTTCTCTCGTACTATGTTTGGCACCCTTGCTGCATGGCGGGTCGTCCTGTTGGCGACAGCCCTGAGTCTAGCTGTTGGCGTCCCCCTCGGCTTAGTCAGCGGCTATCTGGGGGGTAGATTAGACTGGCTGTTACTATTCTTGATGGATACCATCTATACCCTACCAGGGCTGCTGCTTTCCCTGACTCTGGCCTTTGTGGTGGGACGAGGAGTGTTTAATGCCGCGATCGCCCTCAGCATTTCCTACGTCCCCCAATACTACCGCGTCATCCGCAACCACACAGTCAGCGTCAAAACCGAACTCTTTATCGAAGCGGCCCAAGCAATGGGGGCCTCCACCTGGACAGTCCTGACTCGCCACCTATTACTGAATGTAATTCAAAGCATACCAGTTTTGTATACCCTGAACGCCGCTGATGCTATTCTCACCCTGGGAGGATTGGGATTTCTGGGACTAGGACTGCCCTCAGAAGTGCCAGAATGGGGACAGGATCTACGTCTGGCCCTGGATGCCTTGCCCACCGGCATTTGGTGGACCGCCTTCTTTCCGGGCATGACCATGACATTAATGATTGTGGGCTTATCTTTGCTGGGAGAAGGTTTAAATGAGTTTGTTAATCCCAAGCTGCGACAGCATTCCTAATTCCTAGTAATGGCTGCGCCACAAAACCAGCATGGAAACAGATGTCTTATCAAACCCCGATAATCACCTAGAAGTGATTGGCATTGATATTGGGGGAACGGCAGTTAAGCTAGGCAGATTTGGTCCGGATGGCAGTTGCCATCAGTCGATGACAGTGGCCACACCCAAACCCCAATTACCTGCCACAGTTCTGGAGGTGACAGTAGAGGCGATCGCCCAGTTGGATCCCGAACCGGAATGTTTGGCGATCGGGGTGGGCTTACCCGGTCCGGTGGATGGCCCTGGTAGAACATCTCTGATCGCCATTAACCTAGTTTCTTGGCAGGACGTTCCTTTCGCAGACTGGCTAGAAGAAAAAACTGGACTGCCAGCAATTCTCGCCAACGATGCCAACTGTGCGGCTTTGGGAGAAGCATGGACCGGTGCCGGACGCCAGTTTCAGAATCTGATTATGCTTACCCTCGGTACGGGAGTGGGCGGTGCTATTATCCTGGATGGCAAGCTGTTTACAGGTCATAGCGGTGCCGCTGGGGAACTGGGGTTAATTACCATCGAACTTTACGGTCACAAGTGCAATAGTGGTAATCGGGGATCTTTAGAACAGCATGTTTCTGTGCCAGCGGTACGTCGGCGGACTGGCTTGACTCCTGCTGAACTCGCCCACATGGCGAAAGTGGGCAATAGGCAAGCATTGGAATTCTGGAAAACCTACGGACATCATCTGGGTGCGGGGTTGGCTAACCTAATTTACATTCTCACCCCAGAGGCGATCGTCCTGGGCGGAGGCATTAGTGAAAGTGCCGAATATTTCTTGCCCGCGACATTATCAGAAATCAAACAGCGGGTACTGCCAATTTCTCGTGAAGGTTTGCAGGTGTTAGTCGCCCAGTTGGGCAACCGGGCGGGAATGGTAGGGGCAGCTAAGTTAGCATGGCAGATGATTTCCCAAAAATCTGCGAGTACCAGTCAGCATTTGTCCAGGTAGAACAGAATTGTCAGACTAGCGCTAAAGCATTAACAATCAAGCCTTAGCAAGAGTTCAGAAAAAAATGATAGCATATAAGTGGCTAAAGGAAATCAAGAAAGAATTTTACTTGGTGATTGCAGGGGGGATATTGGCCTCAGCATTAGGCGGGGCAACCTTATCAATTATACTGTACAAATATCCTGCACCTTCACCACCGACCATAGAACCTGCTGCCAGCAACAGGAGACCGACTGAGTCAATATCAGCACCTGAAGCTTTCGCAGAAAAACCAGCTACGGATGAAGAACAAGAATTAGGACGGAAACCAATTGACCTGTCCGATGAAGTGGAACCGGGTAGCGAGTTCGATAGTTTTCGTCAAGAACTGCGGCAAGCTGTAACAGAACGAAATGCTTATTTTATCCGTTCGATTTTACCAGCAGATGGCATATCCTTGGGGTTCAATACTCCGCGAGGGATCGAGGATATGGGCCTGGAAAACCCCGACGGACGCTTCTGGTCTTTGCTGGAAAAGGCGATCGCGAACAGTTGTGCCGCAGAAGCTGGCGATAACTATCCCCCCGTAGATCCAGGCACCAAAGTTTGGATTTGTTCTAACGTTGCCAAAGAATTTGACCGTCAGTACCCAGCACCCCCATTCTCAGGACAGGACTGGGAATTGAATCACGTGATCGTTGTCGGTAGAGGCGTTAACGTGCGATCGCGACCATCTTTAAACAGCAAAGTGATTAGCCGCCTTTTCAACGAAGTAGTCAAGCTTGACCGCGAGACGGCGGAAAAACAATGGCAAGAAGAGGTAGAAAAAGGCAGAGAGGTTGACCCGATCTACGGTTGGACTCCAGTGATTATACCCAATGGGGAAAAAGGTTACGTCTACAATCGTTATATATATGGTCCCTTAGAAAATCGGGCAGTATTTGGTAAAGTAGCAGGAGAGTGGCATTTGCTCTCGATGCCCGGAGGAGACTAAAATCAGTTTAAGATCTGAGATTTCGATGTTCATAGTGGAGAAAGCATGCTCCAGACACCGCGGATATGTTTGCAAAATAAGCAAAAATCATGAGTATAAAAGACAATCCCCAACCGCCTCGATCGCGCCAGATAGCCAATATCCTGTTCTTTCTGGCAGGTGCCTTCTTGCTGGCAAATCTGTTTTTGCCACAATTGTTCGGTCCGTCAATTCCTCGCGTTCCCTATAGCTTTTTCATCGACCAGGTGCAAGATGGGAATGTAGCAGCAGTGTCCTTGGGCCAAAATGAGATCCGCTACCAACTCAAAGGTGACGGCAAGCAACCAGGACAACTGCTGTCTACTACGCCGATCTTCGATCTGGAATTACCCCAACGGCTAGAGGAAGAAGGCATTCAGTTCGCCGCAGCGCCACCACCACAGAATCGCTGGTTTACTACCCTCCTGGGCTGGGTGATTCCACCATTAATTTTTATCGGCATCTGGCAGTTTTTTCTCAGTCGCAGCGCTGGTAGCGGCGGCCCCCAAGGTGCTCTTTCGATCAGCAAGAGTAAGGCGAAAGTCTATGTCCAAGACGATGAGAACAAAGTCACTTTTAATGATGTGGCAGGGGTGGAAGAAGCTAAGACGGAATTAGAGGAAATTGTCGAATTCCTGAAATCTCCCCAGCGGTTTACTGCTATTGGGGCCCGTATCCCCAAGGGGGTACTGCTTGTAGGCCCTCCCGGTACGGGTAAGACGCTGATGGCGAAAGCTGTAGCAGGTGAAGCGGGGGTGCCCTTTTTCAGTATTTCTGGTTCGGAATTTGTCGAACTGTTTGTAGGTACAGGGGCGGCCCGCGTCCGCGACCTGTTTGAACAGGCGAAGAAGAAAGCGCCATGTATTATTTTCATTGACGAACTTGATGCGATCGGCAAGTCTCGGGCTACGGGCGGTTTCTACGGCGGCAATGACGAACGAGAACAGACCCTCAATCAGTTGCTGACGGAGATGGATGGTTTTGCTGTCGGGGATGCCACTGTCATCGTACTTGCTGCTACCAACCGCCCGGAATCCTTAGACGCGGCCCTGTTACGTCCGGGACGGTTCGATCGCCAGGTGTTGGTAGACCGTCCGGACTTGTCGGGACGCTGGAAAATCTTGGAAATATATGCGGCCAAGGTGAAGTTGGGGTCGGACGTGGACCTGAAGACGATCGCGACTCAGACCCCTGGTTTTGCCGGGGCAGACTTGGCAAATTTGGTGAATGAAGCAGCATTATTAGCGGCCCGGAATCAGCGGGAAACTGTCTCCCAAGCAGATTTTAAGGAAGCCATTGAACGGGTAGTAGCAGGTTTAGAAAAGAAAAGCCGCGTCCTGAATGAAAAGGAGAAAAAGATCGTTGCTTATCACGAAGTCGGTCACGCCTTGGTGGGTGCGGCCATGTCTGGTACTGCGGAGGTGGCAAAAATCTCGATCGTCCCGCGCGGGATGGCAGCTTTAGGTTACACGTTGCAGTTGCCAACGGAAGACCGTTTTTTAAAGGACGAAGCCGAAATTCGAGGTGAAATTGCCACATTGCTAGGGGGACGTGCCGCAGAAGAAGTCGTGTTTGGTAGCATCACCACGGGTGCTTCTAATGACTTGCAACGGGCCACCGATATGGCAGAACAGATGGTGACAACTTACGGGATGAGTAAGGTGTTAGGTCCCCTTGCTTACGAAAAGGGTGCCCAGAATAATTTTCTGGGAGATGGCGGGATGATGAACCCCCGTCGGATGGTAAGTGACGAAACTGCTAAGGCGATCGATGATGAAGTGAAGGAAATTGTCGAAACTGCTCATCAGAAAGCCTTGAATATCCTGAAGAGCAATCGTGATTTGTTGGAGAAAATTGCCAAGCAAATCTTAGAAACAGAGGTCATTGAAGGAGAGGAACTGCAAAATCTCCTCAATCAGGTACAATCTGTAGAAAAAACATTGACTGCTGTGTAAACTCGTAGGGTGGGCACCTGATTTTAACGGATTGTTTCCCGCAAATGGTGGGCACCGCCCACCTTACTTTAACGGATTGTTTCCCGCCAAATAGACAGGAGATAAAGATGCTTGTAGATCTGAGTCGTTTGACTGTTGAAGAATATCATCGCCTCGGAGAAATGGGAATTATCGATCCAGACGAAAAGGTAGAATTAATTGAAGGACAGATGCACCCTCCTTAATTCCTTAACCACCAAGAGCTTGAGCAATTACGGTTTTTTATTGTTAGTTGGTATAAATTTTTGGGTATTTTAAGGGACACAGTCTAAATATTTGTTTATATTTGTGATAGTGTAAGAGTTGAGAAGACCAATGTAATGTATATAATACATTGGTATTGCAAAATGTAGGCATTAACAGGCTCCACCTTAAGTGCCAGTCAGCTGTACTTGCTGCTGTTGTAATATCTGGGCATAAAGCTTTTCCAGCTGAGAGATATTGCGAGTGAGGGTATAGCGTTCCAGTACGCGGCGTCGGGCTTTTTGCCCCAATAGCATAGTCAACTCCGGGTGGTCGTGAAACAGAGGCAGAAGAGTTCGCAGCTCAGAAGTAACGCGATTAGTATTTAAGATCACACCAGCGCCCCCCTCCAAGACTTCACCATCAGCACCAGCATCTGTAGCGATGCAGGCGACACCACAAGCCATTGCTTCCAGCAGAGATAGGGAAAGCCCTTCTACAAGAGAAGGCAAAATAAATACATCTGCACCCCGCAATATTTCTATCCGCCTTTGTTCGTCACCAATGAAACCCAACCAGATAATCCCCTGTTCTGGGCCATAAGACATTTTTAAAGAAGCCGCCAATGGTCCATTCCCGATAATTAAGAGCTTGCAGTCATCTCCCAAATCCGATTGCTTCCAAGCTTTAAGTAAGGACTCTACATTCTTTTCTGTAGCGATTCTGCCCTGATAGACAAACAGACGGGAAGCAGCTATTGAATGCTTCACATCGGCAGGTCCGGGGGAGTATTTCTTTTCATCTACCCCATTGGGAATCACTGCTACCTTCTGGGCTGGGACACCCAGGCGCACCAAGAGGGTCCGCTGAATCTGAGAAAAGACGATTACACAATCGTAGTTCGCCAGACAGGGGGCATATAGCTGATAAGTCAGGTGTTGAGTGCCGGAACTCAGATTGCGCATTTTGTGGTCAAAGGGCGGGTGGAACGTCGCCACTAGGGGCAAAGAAAGCTCTTGACAGATTTCCGGTAGCAGGAAATCCAGAGGAGACAAGGTCAGGGAAGCATGTACTAAATCAGGCTGCAACTGCCAGAGCGCGCGGGCCAACACTTGGCTCGATTTGAGAGTGGGAATAGTGTAAATCGTGGATTTGTACAAACAGGGAAGAGAAACCTCCACCATCCAGTTTGGCCATCCGTGAACTTCCTTTTGATCGCGGTAGGGACGACCGTTACCCTTGTATGAGGCAGTTTTTGGCAGCTGACTGGGCACCGTTCCGGAAAAATCGGCGCGAGCATAAGCATACCTGCTTGAGGTACTCCTACTAAGGGATTCTGACTGAGAAAAATGAAGAAAGCTCACCTGATATCCCCGATCTAGCAACGCATTGGTTACCTCTCGCGAATAGGTAACATTGCCACAGAAAGGTGATTTTTTTCCAAGCCAAGCTATATGCATTCAGCTCTTGCCAGTTGCGCTAATTGCTAATACGTAGTGTGCGACGATAGGAGCGCTCTTATGCTAACTTAAACAGCGGACTCTGTATTAACTCCTTTGGCAATATACCAGGTTGAGAGCCCTCCTGCGAGTACCAGGGCAGCCAAAGACAAAAACACCACATTTAATCCCAACCAGGTTTCTGCCACGCCGGACAGAGCTAAGGGCAGACTCAAGGCGATATTGACAGCATTATTCTGAAGTCCGAATACTTTCCCTCGCATAGCTTCAGGGGTTTGTGCCTGGATAGTGGTTTGCATCGGCACGCCCACCATAGCAGCAAAGACTCCCAAACAGGTAATTACAAGCAAGGCAGCCCACAGCTGTTGGGTACATAGAGAGAGGATAATTAAGGATGCTACCATACCTACCGAACCAATCAGACTCAGTTGAGCTCTTAGCCCCATGCCCTGACCAAAATTACCGAGTATGGCCGCACCGAGCGAGATCCCGATCCCAGCAGCTGCTAGCAAGAAGCCAAACTGTTCGGCTTTTATCTCCGGGATTACCTCTGCCATCCGCACTGCTAAAACTGCTAAGGCCGCAAACACTGAAAACAAAATCACCAGTTGGAGTAGGGCGTTGCGGACGCGCTGGTTTTCTCCCAAATAGCGCACGCCCTCGCGGATATCTTGCCAAACATGGGGATGTTCCTGTTCTGTTGGGGCCAGTTTTTCCCCCGTCTTCAGCAGCAACAGCAGCAGACCTGCGACACAATAAAAGCCACCCACCACCAGTTCTTTACCAATATCAATGTTACCAGTAATTTTGTCCATGACAGTATCGGCGATCGCCAGGACTGGTTCTCCCAGGGCAAAGCCAACGATCACAGAGGCCATCATGGTTGTAGTGTACAGGGAGTTTGCTGGCAGCAAATGACGGCGTTCTACAATCAGTGGAATTGCAGACTGTTCTGCGGGTGCGAAAAACTGCGTCAGGGTGGAAACCAAAAACGTGATCGAAAGCAGAAGGTAGAATCCTACTGGCAGTCCGAAAGCCCCTGTTGCCCCCTGGGAAAACCATAGCAACAATGGCACTATCAACACAAATATCCCTCGCAGGATATTTGTCAATACCAGCACAGCCTTTTTCGACCAGCGATCGACAAACACTCCTGCGAGGGAACCAAACAGCACCGCTGGGATGGTAAAAGCAATCATAATCGCTGATACCCAGCCGCTGATTGTCTGATTTTCGTTTTGAAAGCGGCTGGCAATCAGAGCAATCATCAGCACTAGATACAATTTATCTGCTAGCTGGGAAAATACTTGACCACTCCAGAGTGTGAGGAAATTCCGGTTTTTCAGTGCAGTACCGAACCCAGTCGGAGGTTCTGGCTCTGGGGGATTATCATGTTTTTCATCATCAGAGTCCAATTCCAGAGTGGATAGTTGTGCTTCCCTCATATCTAGAGGTGTCAATCGTTCTTCGGTCCCATAATTAGGCATTATCACAAACGCTATATAGTAGGCGATATTGGAAAACAAGTATCTATTAAGGCCGCAGCGCGGATCTGTCGATCGAAATGATATTCGGCATACTGGCGCAGAATTTGTTCTAACCTGCGCCATGTATTGCTGGTTACTATCTTTTGCTTAGGCAATTCCGGAGCAGCTAGCTGCTGGAGCAAGGCTAATTCGGTGGCATTGATGCACGCATGTAACGCCCTTTGGCTTGACATTTTTTGGCCACTTTGGTTACCATACTCTAACTTAGCCGCAGCTTGAGCCCCTTCCTCCTCCGATGGTAGTGCGATCGCAGCAGGAAGCCGATCTGCGATCACTGATGCCATGACAGTACCACCCGCTAGCACGTTAAAGCCAACGTACCAGTTAGGGTTAGTAAAATCTGGGGTGAGGGGCTGTTTGGTAATGCAGCACAACTGCACTTGGGGACCGATACCTGCGATCGCTAGTAGGTGAAAGACCGCCTGGGTTAAGTGGGCCATGACAGTATGTAGTGGTGCATTCTCCAAGCGTCGGAGATGTTCGCTGAGTAACTCATAGAGTTCCCCTTGGGGCTGGCCACTCAAAGCTTGAAGCAGCACCAGTTCTGCCAAGTATTGACTAGCGGTCAACTTAGTCAGATTTGCAGACAAACCTGGATAGGATTCCAGCGTTTGGGCTTGAGTAATTTTATCGAGGTTACGTCCCTGAGCAATCAGCAGCTGATTGACCACAAATAACCCACTCCGGCCAGCGAATTGAGATTTGTGCTTCCGGGCCCCCGGTGCTACGGCCCGAATTACACCAAACTCAGGGGTTAAAATCGTTAACAGCCGGTCATACTCTCCCAGGGGCATCCCTTTGAGATTAATTCCAGTTGCTTTGTAAGTACGACTCATGTTAATTATTGCTAATGGTTCATTGTTAATCGTGCATTACTATTAGCCATCAGTCTCTGAAGCGAGTCGTGAGCCCTGAGTCAGCAAATCAGGACCGCGTGAGGTTCCCAATCGGGTAGCACCGGCCATAACTAGGTTATAGGCTTGCTCTAGATTCCGAATACCCCCCGATGCTTTAATCCCTACTTGTCCCTTAGTTAATTGCTGGAGAAGTCGCACATCTGCCACTGTGGCCCCTTTATTCCAGCCAGTGCAGGTTTTCAAGAAAGCCACGCCAGCATCTAAACAAATTTCCGCTGCCAGTCGTTTTTCCGCGTCTGTCAGCAAAGTTGTTTCCAAAATAGCCTTGACAGTTTGACCAGTTTCCTCACAGATTTGGGCAATTTCCCGGTGGACTGCTTCAGTTTTCCCGGCTTTCAACAATCCTAGGTTGAGCATGACATCTAGCTCAACTGCCCCATGTTCTACAGCCTCCATAGCTTCGTATAGCTTGACTGCTGCGGTAGTAGCGCCAGCGGGAAAGCCAATCACAGTACAGACTTTGGGTGCTTTACCGTGGAGGATATCGGCAGCTTGACGCACATAGGCAGGAGTTACACAGACTGTGATAAAATTCATCTGCTCTGCTTCTTCACACCACTGAACTACCTGTTGGGGGGTAGCGGTAGGATGCAGCAGCGAGTGCTCAATATACTGGGTAATGTCAATATCGGGATAGTCTAGCTCCATTACTACCTCACAAAAGTGACTGCTTATCGGGACTTTGAGAAAAAATAGGCGTGAAAGGGTTTGATGCCATTTTACGCCTATTTTTTCTCAAAGTCCCGTTAAGTATCCTCATCTGGTCAGAACAGATCCGAAAAAAATGGCTGTTTGGGCTCTCCCGAGGCTCTGGCCACAAAAAAACCCCAGCCCGGAGGCTGAGGATAATTTTTCAGGGTGCATCTACTTTTTAACCTACATTCCGCACGACAAAATGTATTACGGAATGATTACAAAAAACTTGTGATTTTACGAACCGAAAAGTTCATATCTGTATAAATAAATATACGTCCTGTTTACTAAATTCTCAGAGCTAGTACCGATTAAAAAAAGTAGTGCAATAGTAATCTAACCGATAAATTAATTACTTAGCATGTTAGAGCCTGTTTTAAAAGTTTATGAAGGTATAAATTAAGCCAAGGGCCGAAGCATGAGTCTAATCATAGCAATATAGACCATCATTTCTGAATTTTCTCTCAGGTGCTCGTAGTCTTTACTTAGTCTGCGAAACCAATTAAGCCAGCCAAAAGTTCGTTCAACAACGAGCGCGTTTTTTCAATAAAACAAAACATGAAAGTTTGTTTCGGTCGCAACACAACCTGAATAACGAGCGCGTAATTTATCCATCGCCCATTGCATAAAAGGATTACCACTATAGCCGCCATCCACCCAAACCAAATAAAGACGACTGACTTTTGGGCCCATAAGCTTTACTTTTTCCAATACCTGTTGTTCCCCTTCTCGCTCTGGAACACGCTTCTGCCGTCACCAATACGCGCGTAAAACCAGACGATAATTACTCAATCAGTCCCTTGACCTTTTTAGCCGCATCAAAGCCTAATGCTACTAAGAAATCAATTTACGCTCCCCAACTGTAGCTCTTATATAACTTGCTTGCGAGCCCGATCGCGTGAGCCTTTGAGAGCTGGGAAAACTTGAGGTCGTCTCCTTACTTTACGAGGTTCATGTTTTACTTTATTTGGCTGGTGAGGTAATCGGCACGATCGCTAATCTCGTTATCAGCCAATCTTCTAATTTATTTTCTGTTATCACCCATTGAGGAACACCCTGGGTCAAAATATCTCGCAATCGTCTCCAACAGCAACTAAAGCTTAATTGATTAGGTTTGATATCTGCTTTGATTTCGGCTTTTAACATTAAAGCGCAAATCAAATTATAAGTTAATAAACCTGCTGCTAATTCCTTACGAAACATTTCTGCTGTTTTGACATCAAACTCTTCCATCTCCAATCTCCAAGGTAGTTTTTATATAGCGGTAATCTACTTCTACTTGCCACTTCTGTCCATATAGTTCCACCAATTCATCAATTGAGTATACTTACTTATCCATCAAATTTGTAAATAAATATAAATCTATCGGTCTAAATCCCTTCTGGCGTAACTGCACGTAAATTATTCGCCCAGTTAGAGGAGATTTTGCAAGTCCAGGCTCAACTTTTGTTGTTGGCTCTGCTTTCCATATTACCTGGGACTCTTGGCCACTAGATAAGGAACCTTTCTGTGATGATGTTTTTAGTAGTTTACGAGCTGTTCGTTGTTCTAATCGTAGCAATACTTTCTTGCCATAAAAATTAGTTACCTGAACAACTCTGTAGACTCCGAATGCTCTATCTCCCATATAGATGCTGTCAGCTTCTGGGTCTTGTTCCATAATCTGACCAACCATTGCTGGTTCACTAATTCCCTCTTCTACAAAAGCAATTACGGTTTGACTAAATAGACAGCAGGCTATCAAAGACTTAACAACCACCCAATGACTCATTCCTTTTCCATTGCTTGCTTGGCGATAGGTTGACAGTAAATCCGGAGTGGGTTGAAGTCTAAAAGTTGTTCCATCAAGTAATCTAACTGAATGACATTTCCATAGCTTCATCATCATCAGCTTCTCTTATCCAGTTTAATATAGTCTCTATTACCTTATTTAACGCACTCATTATTACTAATAGTAGCATTCGTAATCTTCCTTGTATATAACTAGATGTACTTTCGGATTTTAATCAGCGCGAAACAGGAAACTGGTTAGGGTCTTCTTTGTCTAAACCATCAACTGCGCCCGTGTAAATAATGACTAATGACCGCATCACAGGTCGCTGTTTAAACGTTGATATATTAATCCCCATAAAATTATTAATGGGGTTAGCACTCGCCAGTATAGCCTGACTTTAGAGTTTTTTACCCATTGTTTAATAACTGTGCGTGAAAAGATTTCGCCAAAAATGGCTAATAAGTCTTCAATTGATGCTTTGACGGTTGTAGTTTGTCGTTGTACCCAAGCGGGCTCGCGATCGCATGCCATAATAGTTGATTCCAAACGTTCCTTTACCTATATTCTATCAGAGGTAGTTCACCAACGTCAAGTGTTTTAGTTAAAATTATTAACTGGCATAGGTTAGAGAGCTTTTTAAGTAATAATACTCATGAGTATACCATAATTTGCTCAAAATTACCATAAAAATTGATTTCTTAGTAGCATTACATCAAAGCCCACTTCGGAATGCACTATTGTATCGGTAGCAACACTTTGGCTATCAAGAATTGCCTTAGAAGGGCTGATCTAACGACCGGCAGCAACGCGGGTCCAACTGTGTAATAGATCCCTAATAGCGTAGTGCCTAAGAGGCGCCAATGGAGAAAATAAGTGTAAACCCTTTGCCAAGCCGGAAAACCCCCAGGCAAGTCCCGCCATTTACACCCTTGAGTAACCAGATAAAAAATGGCATTAAGGACGGACAACATACAGACTTCTCGGGGACGACCTCCCGGTTTCGCCGGTGAAATCAGCGGTTTAATCAATTCATACTGGTCTTGAGTCAGATCACTGGAATATACTTTAGTCATGGCTCATATGGGACTACAGATTTCCGTATCTTTAGTATAAACCCTGTGGGCTTTTTTACTCCCCTTGTTACTTTTAAGACATCCTCTTACAACTTGTCGTGCGGAAAGTGGGTTTTAAGTATCCTCATCTGGTCAGAACAGATCCGGAAAAAATGGCTGTTTGGGCTTTTTCGGGACGCTCGCAGGCAAAAAAAACCTCAGCGAGGGGTGTATAACAGTTAAAAATTTGGCGTTGCACTTCGGACGGGATGATAGACATAGTTGCAATAGTTTTAAACCTACACTAACGTGAGTTCGACGAAACTAGAAAATGGCAAAAGGTAGTGCTGGTAAGCCTTTGACCTCCAGATCGAGGCGAGGTTTTTTATCGGCGTCGGTGTAGGCCACCAAGCCGGCCAGCAGGTTGACCAAGAAGTTGAAGACACTCCGGTGGCGAGAATGCTCGATTTGACAGATGTTCTTGAGTTGGTCGTTGACCGATTCAATGACGGCCCGCTTCCGGAGCCGGATTTTATCGCTCGTTTTCATCAAGCGATTTTTCATATTTCGCTTCGATTTAGCAATTTGAGACCTTGTTCGTATAATTTCTCGAATAGGTCTCTCAAGACATATCCCCGGTCTCCAAACAGTTTTCCAAACAAGTCTTGAGCCATCTCTGGTACAGGTTTACGGTCGTCAGTGTTGGCTGGCGTGAGCTTGAAGGCTAGTAACTCTCCGCGCTCGTTGATAATCAAATGCAATTTAAATCCGAAATGCCAGCCAGTTGAGCTTTTCCCCCAGTGGACTAGCCCTTTGAACACCTTATGGTTATGAGCACGACGAGGGTGACAAACTTCTATGGGTGTAGAATCAACAAAGGAAATGCCTGTAACTTCTCCTTTTCGAGTATGAAGAAAACAACTTCATAGCATTAGATACCACGGCATCAATTCCACAAAGCGATTATAGCTGACCAAGTTGGGAAAGGCTCCGCGCCAATGGGGGAGAACACACAGGGTGTAGTGCGATTCGTTCTAGTCTAACGTGGGCAACTACGGAACGCTAGGCCAGGTCCAAACTGGTAACTCTGGTATTCATGGGGGTTAGATTCCCTCTCTCCAAGTGTGGGAGTAACACCGGTCCTTAGTGCTGCTGAGTCACATCACGGTGGTGCGGAGCAAGGACTTAAATGTAGGATAGCTAGCAGCCTAAGCTAGTGACGCCGCTAGGAAAGATGCTAATGGCTAGAACAAGCGAACCTGTGTACGCCTCGTTATCTAGAACCAGCGAAATAAGGCTTAAAGCGCTGGCCCAAAAGGGAAATGGTAGTTTGTGCTGGTTCTTGCACTTGGCCAGTATCGCACTCTAAGAACTCCCGGGGTATAGCAGGGGCCTAAAAGCATCGTGAAATGATACTAGGGAACGAAGTAACTTCTCGTGTGCTGTCTAGATTGGACAAGTTAGATGTAAAGCGCAAGCCGCGAGGGGAGAGATAGCCCGAGAAGCTAATGCCTAGGGTAACGCCTATGGATATGATGGGGTGTTCCTCATCCAGCTGACGCGGGTTGGTTAAAGTAGGAAATCTTGGGTAAGAGTATCTCTAAGACGCCGGAGGCCTCTCGAAGGTTGGATGACTGGTAAAACAGACTTGGAAATGGTAATACTAAAGGTTATCTGGCAGCGCCGCTTACCAACCAGGAAAGGAGTGAAATCGCATGAGATGAGGGAGAAGTGGAGCAATCCGTAGTAATCCTAGTAGTGACAATGCCCTACTTGCCAGTAGCCGGATGCGGTGAAAGTCGCACGTCCGGTTCCGAATGGGAGAGTTAGGGGGTGACCCCTAGCTCGACCCCGACTAAACTCTTTGAACGTACGGAAGCCCGAGCCATGAAAAGCGATGGCAATCGTCATAATTTCTGAGAGGCTCATGCGCGAACGACAGCATCGTTCCCCAGGCATGGAGGGCAGTTGCGGTTGTTCTTCCCAGTGGCGCACCGTTCCGGAAAAATCGAACATTTGGCAGAAGTCGTCTAGTTCACAGAAGATGCGGGTGACATCCAGGCGCGATACAATTTGACTCATGGTGGGTTCAGACTGAAGTGGAATGGTTCAAACCCAGTCTCCGCCTTTTTTTTTTGTCCAGTCCGTCGAACTCACGTTAAACTGATGGAGCCAGGCAGAGAGCATCAGAACTGGTTTGAGCTCCCCGAGACGGTTTTCCCAATCGATGACAGTTTTCTTGGAGACGTTAAAGGTTCGTGCGACCCATCCCTTCACTCCTGGCTTTGAGAACTTGGATAATCCGACTTCAGGGAGTTCGTAGACCCGCTAAGGGCGTGGCCAAGGTTTCACTATAGTAAATGTCACACGCCTGGCAATGGTGGATGGTGCGGCTACCGTTGTGTTGAGTCTCAGGGAGGGTGGTGAGGGTGTACCTCTTCACTCCCACAACAGGGACAACACTGCGAAGTCGGGGTCGAGCCTATTGTCACCCCCCGACCCTCCCTTTCGGAACCGGACGTGCGACTTTCACCGCATCCGGCTACTGGGAAGCAGGGCCTTGTTACGACTAGGATTACTAAGAATCACTTCTGTTGTCCCTCATCTCATGCGATTTCACTCCTTTCCTGGTTGGTAAGTGGCGCTGCCAGATAACCTTTAGTATTACCCAAGATTTCCTACTTTCACCAACCCGCGTCAGCATGTCGAGGCATCCTAACCTATTCCTCAACGTATCCATAGGCATTACCCTAGGCTTTAGCTTCTCGGGCTATCTCTCCCCTTATCGCTTCCGCTTTACATCTAACTGGTTCGACCCCTCCGGTTCGAACTGCGTATAAGAGGTTACTTCGTTCCCTAGTATCATTTCACGATGCTTTTAGGTCCCCGCTTTATCCCGGGAGTTCTCCGAGTGCGATGCTAGTAACTAACCAATACTAGCACTAACTACCATTTCCCTTTTGGGCCAGCGTATAAGCCTTATTCCGCTGGTTTATGTTTACGAGACTTGCACAGGTTCGCTTGTTCTAACCATGAGCATCTTTCCTAGTGGCGTCACCGGTTCAGGCTACCAGCTATCCTACATTTAAGTCCTTGCTTCGCACCACGGCGATGTGACTCCGCAGCACTAAGGACCGGTAGTACCCTCGACCCCCCACACCTGGGGAGAGGGAATTTAACCCCCATGAATACCAGAGTTACCAGTTTGGACCTGGCCTAGCGTTCCGTATTTTTTCTACATTAGGCTAGAACGAATCGCACGAATAGTTCCATAACACACCTCCAATTCCGGAAAAGTCTCAGCCTCTCTATGATCATCTATAATTCATAGAGGGCAAGCCTTTGGGCTATCCTGTTCAGCGGAACCAGTGCCCAAGTGGAGTAATGGAAGGAATTAACAATATTCTTAAGCTGATTAAGCGTCAAGGATACGGATTTACAAACTTTGAGAACTTCCGTTTACGTTTATTAGCTTGCTTCTCTGATAAGAAAAACTTATCACCATAAGTACAGGAGACCCATATGGATTGACTGAAAACATTGAAATATCCAAGGTAGGGTCGGTCTATCCGTCAGCGGACCTAACTGATTTTTTACTCCTGAACCTGTTCCTTTAAGTGTTTGCCTTATCTGTCGCTCTGCTACTTTATACACTAACAAAGATCAAGCCATAATTAAACATAAAACTTCAATTCGTTTTGGAGATTTAATAAATACACTATCCGCTGGATTTATTACTGGGTTTGATAAGGGTTTTGAATCCTAGCGGTTTCCCGTGTCCGTTCTTGCCCGTGTAATATTTTCCTACCTCATATTGCCTTACATTGAACCCTAGGAAGTCAAACCCCGGGTTTTCGCCGTGTAGCGTATGAGTTATTTTTGTCTTTTCAGGCTTGAGTTCTAGTCCAATCCCTTTTAGCCACTCTGCTATAACCTCCTGCGCTTCTTCTATCTTTTCTCTTTTGTCATGCATCACCACAAAGTCATCAGCATATCTGACTACCGCCAGCTTTTGTTTTTCTCTTTGTGTTTCTGCTAGTTTCATTACCACTTCTTCTAGCCCATGTAGGGCTACATTCGCTAGTAATGGTGATATGACTCCTCCCGTACCCTCTTCGGTTGCATACCATTCTTTCTTGTCTATCACCCCGGCTTTTAACCATGCCCGTATTTGTCTACGGATTGGTGATGTTGTATTCAATTTTTTCATTAGCGCTTTATGGTCAATTTTGTCGAAGCGTCGAAGCATTTCGCTATGTCAGCATCTCGGATGGGGTCGAGCCGGGAATCGCTTCCCGACCCTCCCTTGAGGAACCGGACTTGCGATTTTCACCGCATCCGGCTACTGGGTACTAGGCCCTTTTCATAGGTAGACTTAATAGGAATTACTTCCGTTAGCCCTTGCCGCCTGTCTTTTCTTCCCTTTCCTGGTTTAGCGAGTGGTTGTTCTGATAACCGTTAGTATCACCATTTTCAAGTCAGTTTTACCAGTTATCCATACCTTATCCTCCACTTGCGTTTCGGATTAGTTCCGTGGCTTTTTAGGATTACTCATTCCAGCAGCTTCCTAGTATCACCGACCCACGTCAGCGCTGGCTACCCAGCATCATCTACATTACTGTAGATGTTATCCCAGGAATTACCCCGGGCATTCGCTTCTTGGGCCATCCCTCCCCCCGTGGCTTGCGCTTAACATCTAACTTGTCCTGATGGACAGCACACGAGAGGTTACTTCGTTCCCTAACAACATTTCGCGATACCTTTAGGTCCACACTATACCCCGGGAGCTATTTGAGTACTATATTAGCCAGAGTCTAAAACTAATACTAGCTACCATTTCCTTTTTAGGCCAGCGCATATAGCCTTATTTCGCTGGTTCCTTATAACGAGGCTTGCACATGTTTGCCTGCTCTAACCTTGGATATCTTTCCTAGCGGCGTCACCGGCTTAGGCTGCCAGTTATCCTACATTTGAGTCCTCGCTTAGCACCACGATGATGTCGCTTCGTAGCACCGAGGACCGGTGTCACCCCCGTACCTGGGGGGAGGGGAATTTAACCCTCATGCGGTCAGAGTTCCCGGCTAATGAAACCGGGCTAGCGTTCCGTGTTTGACCACGTTAGGCTAGAACGAATCGCACAGACCCACTTAGGTTTTCATTTGATGCTGAGAAATATTGCTCCGATTGCATCGTGGCATCCTCTTCCCGGTCTGAACCCCTAGGAGTTTCCTTCCATATACGCTTCCCATTCAGGATAACTGCGCAATCTTTAGTAACCCCTGTGTCGCACGGTCGTACATCGTCGGTATCCCCCAATGGACGCTTTTCGTCTCTTCCAGGCTTCGGTATCCACACTCGTCGTGCTGGTTTGGCCTTGTTTGAGATTTCTATCCGTCCTACCAGTTCTGTCCTTTGCTTTGGTGTCAGTGATTTCACACCATCCACTCCGGCAGTTTTCTTTCCCTGGTTGTCTTGTGTTACCTGTCTTACCGCTAGACTTTTGGC